>DDNW01000079.1:36031-49387 GCA_002341345.1 Erythrobacter sp. UBA2510 | reverse complement strand
CAAGTGGGCAAGCTCACCGCTTTCGTCGCGCAGCCGCTAAGGGCCCTGTTGGATCTGGTCGCCCTGCGGAAGGAACAGTGGACGGGAATCGAGTGGCTGACCGATGGCATGCGGGTCGACGAAGACATGCTCCTCGGGCTCCGGCGAAAGGACTTCGCCAAGCTGAAACCGGTCTACAAGCACAAGGCGGTGAGCACCTTCCTCGCCTCGCTCGAAAGCGCCGTGCTGACGGCCAGGAATGGACCGTCAGCATATGATTGACATCATCCAGGAGAGACTGCGCCGCTACGATGCCGCCAACGCGCTCGAGGAAGAGAACGCGGTCAAGGAAATCCTCCAGGAAATCGCGCTCTATGCCCTCTGGCGCAGCGACTTCTTCGACGTCGCGCTCTTCCAGGGCGGCACCTCCTTGCGCATCCTCCACGGCCTGCCGCGCTTCTCCGAGGATCTCGACTTCCTGCTGCGGGAACCCGACCCGGATTTCGACTGGACGCCCTATCTCAAGACGCTGATCGAGGTGTTCGGCCAGTTCGGGCTGAAGCTCGATGCGCTGCCCAAGGCGAAGATGGACAAGACTATCCGCCAGGCGCTGATCAAGAACGATTCCATCGCGAGCCAGCTCGACTTGTCTTTCGCCGGAACGGGCAAGCCAAAGACGATCCGGATCAAGCTTGAGATCGACGTCAACCCGCCTGCGGGCTCCACTGAGGCGTCGACCTTCCTCGACTTCCCGGCAGACCATGAGGTTCGCCACCAGGATCTGGCATCCAACTTCGCGCTCAAGATTCATGCCCTCCTTTGTCGGGGCTTTCTCAAGGGCAGGGACTGGTTCGATTTCTCCTGGTATGTCGCCAAAGGAGTAGCGCCCAATCTGCCGCTTCTGCGCACGGCGCTCATCCAAGCCGGCCCCTGGGCGGGCGATGATCGCATCGCCGTCGACATGGCGTGGCTGAACGAAGCGCTGGGGAACACGATCGCGAAGATCGACTGGAAGGGTGCTGCCGACGATGTGCGCCGTTTCCTGCGCCCGGCCGAACTCAAATCGGTCGATCTCTGGAGCGAACGCTTCTTCCTTGCCAAGCTGGACAGACTGCCTCCGCCCTCCGGCGAAGTGGCCCAGCCATGAACGGCGAATTCTCTAATTTCGTCATCAAGGTGCTAGTCGATACGCTCGCGGCCCAGGTGTCGCTGGAGCCTTTATGACCGCCAATCACGTGTCCGAACGTTTCGTCGAGATGCAGACGCTCACTTATGCGCCGGCACTTTCCGAAATCCGCCGTGGCAAGAAGGTCACCCATTGGATGTGGTGGATTTTCCCGCAGCTCTCGGGCCTGGGGCAAAGCTCGACTTCACGGCAGTTCGCGCTTCAATCGTTGGATGAGGCACAAGCCTATTTCAATCATCCGGTCCTGGGGCCACGGTATATCGAATGCGTCACAGCCTTACAGGACCTGGCAACCAATGATCCGATTGCCGTGTTCGGCACGGTCGACGCGATGAAGCTTCACTCGTCGCTGACATTATTTGAAGCCGCCAGCACTCATCCCCTGATCGCGGCAGCACTCGACCGCTGGTTCGGCGGAACACGAGATTCCAGAACGGTGAAGCTTCTCAAGGCGAAGACCTCACGGCGCGTTCGCCCCAGCGAGACCGGCGAACCCAAAGGCTAAGGGCATTTAAGAACCTACCGCGCCGCCGCCGTTCGAGGTTGACCGTGCGCACCGCGCACATAGGGTTTGCGCTGATTTTCGCTGGTGGCGATGCTCGGTTGGAGCGCGGCGCGGACGGGGTCCGTCACCGTATAGACCGCATGACGCTGAGCGCCGCGGTTCTCGTGGTCGACCCAACAGCCCTGGTAATGGCGCTTGATGAGCCCTGCCCGCACCAGCTCCGATACCGCGCGGCTGATCGCCGTCATGCCGGTTTCCCGGATGCGCTCACCGATCTGTGCGTCAACGAGACGCTCGGCCTCGTCCCGGTCATCCGGCAATTCCCCTTTGGCCTCGAGCGCCGCCCGTACCTTGTCCGCGGTCATGCGGCGATGATGATAGCGCGCGCCGCTCGGCGCGATTGCCGCAGCCAGCCACTCCCGGATCGGCACCAACGCCTCGCCTTCTCGAACGAGAGGGCCCGCCTGCCCGTTCGGCCGGGCGACACGTGCAATAAGGTCCAGCACCATGAAGGTGTAGCGCGGCCGCGCGGAATGCTCCGCGATCGTGCGGACTATGTCCGGCATGCTTGTCGTTGGCTGGGAGGCCGGCGATGCGAAGAGATCCTGCTGGAACATGGAACGAATCAAGCACAAAGCGGGACTCTTGTGAATCCCCCAATTGCTCATGCAGACCGGCGAACCGCCTTTGCCACCTATGTCACTTTAGCTCAGGGCTTTGGTGGTAAAGTGACATAGATGTCATTTGTTGCTGCCTCAAAAAGTGGGCGCTTCAGGCAGAATTCTCCATGAAGCGGGACGTTGCGACGCTTATTGCGAAGCACGCCACTTCCCGCTAGCCACACGGCTTCACCGATCCTCTCTGCCTAGCCTGGAAAGCCAGCAAAGCATGACCGAAGCAACCGAACGCGACAGCACACTCATCACGTTGACCGCCGACATCGTGGCCGCGCATGTCACCAACAATAGTGTTGCCGTGAGTGATCTGCCGTCGCTGATCCAGAATGTGCACGATGCGCTAAAACGTCTCGGCAAGGCCGATACAGTGCCGGAAGCGAAACAGGAACCTGCAGTGTCGATCCGGGCTTCGGTGAAGCCCGACCACATCGTCTGCCTCGAGGATGGCAAGAAGCTCAAGATGCTGAAGCGGCACCTGATGACGCACTATCAGCTCACGCCAGCCGAATATCGCACCAAGTGGAACCTGCCCTCCGACTACCCGATGGTAGCGCCCAACTATGCCGAAAAGCGCCGCGCGCTCGCCAAGAAGATTGGTCTCGGCCGCAAGCCGAAGGTAGCGTCCGCTCCTGCAGCCAGGACGAAAAAGGGGCCAGCGGCCGGCAGTCCCACGCAGGAACGCGGCCCAGCCCGGGCGCCTCGCGCAAAGCGCTCTGTTCTCACACCAGCCTTTGCGCCGCCAAACGACGCCGACGCAGGCTAAACGCGGAAATCACCCCGAAAAGGCGGGTCGGCGTCATGTCGTGCGGCGGCGGCGCGGTCCGACATGTTCGGCAGACACCTCGAGATCGACCGCAAGCTGGGTAAGCGTTCGGTGCGCTCCGAGGCGCTGAAGACCGTCCATACGCGGATCACGCTTGAGGCTGTCGATGCGCGAGCGCACGAGCGAGGCGGCGACGCGAAGCGTATGAGGATCGAGTTCGGTCATGGACCGAACTATAGCGCAATTGAACATATGATGCGATCATCTACGGAAGGACATTCCGGAAAGAAAACCGCTGAAACTCGGCATGATAGACTTGAATATGGGATATGACAGCCTCGTCATCGGCGATATGGTCAATCACCAAGAGGGGGCGCTATGACCTTTGAACTTATCGACAAACTCGTAACGGAAGAAGGCTATGCCTTCCAGAGCTGGCAGGACCACTATGGAAAGGGTGTCTGGGCCGCGCTCGGATTTTGGCAGGACCATGTTGATATTGTGCGCGACCTTTCGTGGGACAGCGAGGATCAAATCCTCTTTCCAGCGATGGATTACGTCTTCTCCGCAAATTGGCTCCCTGTCGTGACGGGGGGATCCTTTACCGAAGCGGTGCAGAATTTAGAGGAGCGCCTGAGGCTCCTGCCTCAAGGTCAGCTTGCTCGCGATAGTGAATGGACGAAGGTTGTCTGCAAGGCCCTGCTGGACTTGCGCGAAGCGCATAGCGGGCTTTACCGCAATGGCGAACGCATAAAGTGGCCCGAACCGCTTGACGATCTTCCCGAAACTTTTGAGCTGGCCGTCGAATGGCTTGCGGCATCCGAACGCGCTTGGGTGGGAGAGCTTTAAGCAAAGCGATACATGCCCTGCGACGTGCGACCTGGCATCGCTGCTACTCCGGCGAGCTTGATTGATAGCTCGGCGGGCACTCCAAACGACCATAACGCGGGACAGCTTGCCCCGCCGCCACCTGTTGGCAGGCGAGATCGCCGTCCTCGTTCCAGCACTGCAGGACCGGCCGCCCGTAGCGGTCGGTGTCAAGCTGACGGCACATGATGTTCCCCTTCGCAACCAGCGCGCGCAGATTGTCGCGGCTGTCGTAGGGGTCGCCCGGCACGCAGTTCCGGCCGGGCCGGCAGGCCCCCGGCATTTCGGGCGCATCTATGCCGTATAGCCGTGAACGCCCGAACTCGTCGCACCGAATGTAATCTCCGTCATAGACGTAAGGGCGTGAGCAAGGCGTGCCCCTCGCTCCCTGCGCATCCGCATCATTGTTGCATCCAGAGAGCATGGCGGACCCAAGTAGCAAACCAAGGACCAGCGCCCCTCCCGCGCGTCTGGAGAGTCGCATATGGCACTTTACGCGCCCGAGGAGATGCATGCCACGCCTGGCGCCTGATCGCTCACGCCCGCTCACAGGTCTAGCCCCAAGGTGCGCTCGGGTAGCGGCGGCAGACTGTCGAGATCGATGGGGTCAGGATCGGGTGCCCGAAGGTCGCTCCCCGGCTTCGCCTCTTTCCCCTGCCCTTCGGTCGCCGGCTTGTCACCCTTGGGATTATCTGGCGACCAGCCCTCAATCGGCGCCGCGAGATCGTCTAGCGGGATTTCGCCTGGGTCGAAATCCACCGTCTCGCCCAGCATACCCGCCAACATCTCCGCCGATTGCTCGCTTCGCCCGTCGACATCGATCTTCCCGGTCGTCTCGAGGGCCGACGTCTTGTTCCCCGGCGTGCGCTCGATCTGAGCTATGAGACGATCCTTGTCATCGACGACAAGCATCAGCGCCTCGCGCACACGCGTCACTGTGACGTTGAACAGCCGCTGGTTCGAGAGGAACCGCTCGAAGGACGACATGACCGCGATCGCCTTGTCGACGGTGATGCCCTGGGCCATGTGCATGTTCAGCGCGTAGGCAAGATCGAGGCGAGAGAGCATCGGATCGCCGTGCGGCAGCGTGAGCTGCTCGCGCGACGTCGTCTCGATGGTCACGCCCGCCGCGCCGATTCCGATAATCTTCGCCAGTGCGCTGTTGTCGAGCCCGCGCGCCTTGTCGTTCGCGGTCCAGCGGATTGTCTCGCCTTCATGGATCGCGATCGATTTTGGTTCCGAGAGGCCGAGCCGGTCCTCGCTGGCATGCGGCGAGAGCTTTTGCGGGTCGATCCGGAACCGACGTTTTCCGTCGGATAGCTCGATCTTCCCGTTCTTTTGAACCTTCACGACGTCATAAAGGCCCTTGCCGAGCCCGAGTTCGTCGGTCCGGAACATAACGTCGAGCTTGAGGCCCGCCCGCCAGTTTTGACTGTAGCGCAGCTCTTCGCGGGTGAGGTTCACGCGCTCGAATATCGTGAGCGCAAGACTGTCCTTGCCAAGCGTCCCCTCTGCGGTCAGCCCTTCCTGGATTCGCATGTTGATATGCTCTCGCGCCTCGCGGCCGGATGCAAAGAGCGCCGTTCTTTCACGTTCTTCGGGCGCCAACTCCAGCCACATATCGGCTGCACGCTCGATATGGTCCTTATCCTCGATCACATTTTCGCCAAGGACCCTGATGGCCTCACCCGATTGGCCGCGATCGGCGAGCGCTGCGACAACAGGCAGAATATCCCCCTGTTGGCGAAGATTCTCGTCCATTCGGGCGATGGTCACGCCCGCCGCCTGTACCAGTGCAAAGGCCTTGCCCGCGTCAATCGAGGATATTTGCTGCCGGTCGCCAATCAGGGCGAGCTTCTCCACGCCCAGTAGGTTGGCGATCCGCTCCAGCTTCATCGTCTGCTCGCTGGACACCATGGAACTCTCATCCACAAGCAGTACGGTATTCTTGAGCGCTTCGCGCGCTGCCTCATATCGTGGCCCCTCCTGCCGGTGCAAAACATGCTGGTGGCGCAGGAGGAAGGAAGCGATCGTCTGGCTGGGAGCGCCGATCCCCTCCTGGAGATCACGCACCATTTTGGTCTGAAAGGCCAGTCCCAGGACATTGTGCCCCTCGGTCTTTGCAATATTCGCCGCAGCATGTGCCACCTCGACCACCGCTTGCAGCATCGTCGACTTGCCGGCCCCGGCGATACCCTGGACAGCGACGATACGATCGCGCGATGACACGATCATCGCACCCGCGGCGAGCTGGCCGGCATTGAGCGTCACCTTCGAGGCTGCCTGCAGGCGCGCGGGCGCATCGGCCGCGTCGATAATTGGCGAGACCATGCCCCTGCCCTTCTCCATTTCGGAGATGATCGCTTCTTCGGTACGGATTGCTTCGGGCGTCGTTGCCATGGTGACGATCCCGTCATGACGATGCGACTTGCCCGGGATCAGGGTGCCCTTCTCCAGCAAATTCCCGATCCGGCTCTCGACATGGGTGATCGTCACGCCCTTGAGGCGCAGGTCGAGCGCAGTCTTCGCCAGCACATTGAGTTCCCAGGCCGCTTCGCGCTGCGAAAGGATCCGGACCGCCGAAGCAACCGCGAGCTGCGCGCGGGCCTCGACCGGTGATTGTGTGAGCCGTGCAAGGCCGCGGTCGACAAGGGGGTCGTTGGGGCGGAGGAAGTTGGCCACCATCCCGCGCGCGGAACGGATGGCCTCGCTGACCGCTTCATAGCCCCGCGCCATGATACCGCGGTCCGGATTGCGGGTTATGCGCTCGATCGCCGCCGCCATCAGATCCTTGCCGTCGAATCCGACTGTCGCGGCCTTGTCGATCCATTCCTGGCGCAGCACTTCGCGATCGCCCATGCTGAGCTTGGGATCGCGTGTGTTCTTGGTGATTTCCCGCAGACCCTCGGCGGTCCTGATGCCGAGTTCGAGCGCCTTGCCGAGAATGACCGTGCGCCGCTGGCTGAACAGCTCGAGCACCTCCTTGGCGACGCCGGCAATCTCGAAGGTGCCATGCTTCCCGGTCGAAGTGACCTCATAACCCAGCTTCTCGATCCGATCGCGAAAGAAGGCGTGGTAGATCGAACCGATAACGCTGTTGTTCTTCCAGAGCGCGCCGTTGTGGAGCGCCTGCCATTTGCCATTGGGCATCTTCGTGAGGTTCGCGATCACGGCATGGATATGGCCCTGCGGGTCGAGCGCGCGGCTCGTGTCGTGCTGGAATAGAGCATAGACGAGATTGCCGGTGCGGATCGGCACCTTGCGCCCGTCGATATCTTTGCGGCCCTCGGCGAGGTTCTTTTCGACCCAGCTCATCGTCGCCTTGACCGCCTCCATATGGGCCGCAAGGATACGCTTGTCGCCGGCGATATAGGCCATGACCGAGGCTGACTTCGGCATCGAAAAGGTCATGTCGAGACCCGGCCTGCGGTTCTCTACCTGGCCGACCTTCTCACCATCTGGCAGCTCTCCGTTGAGGATCTTTTCGAAGCCCTCCTTGCCGACGTCGCCGGCAAGACCAAGGTCGGCACTGCCCTCTCCCGCCCAGCTGCTCGCCTCGGAGGATTCCTCCAGCGTGTAGTAATTGTCCTTGGCGAAATAGCCGGCGGCGCCGCCAGCCGAGCGCACCGCCGCGATCGACAGCATCGCCTAGATCCCCATGTCCATATCGTCGTGATCGGCGGATCTGTCTGGACCGTAATCTTCGCGCAATTCGCGCAGCGTCTGGTCCTCGATCTCCGGTCCGCGCGTCCTGCCCGGCTCGGCGCGATCGCGCGGCCGCTGGTCGTTTTCCTCGCGCCCCTCCCGCTCTCCAGGCACCTGCCCTCGCCCGCGTGTACCGTTCGGCCCGGCAACGCCCTGCCCTCCCGGCCGCGCGCGATCGAGGTCCGGATCGCCTCGTTCGCGCCCATCGTCCCGCCCCATCTCCTCTCGGGGAACGGACAGGATTGCTGCGGCGAGGTCACGTGCGACATTGGACCGATCGACCTCTTCTATGACCTGGGCGGCACCATCGCGGCCGCCCCCTTCCCCACCTTCTTCCTCGACCAGTTCACCCCCCCGCCGTCGGCGCGTCGGGGCAATGTTCTCGCGGATGAGAAAGCCCGGAGCGACTGTTGGGTAATCCCTCCATTCAAGCTTGATCCGTGCGGCCGGGAATCCGTCCGGAAATTTGATGAAACCATGCATGGACGGAAGGTTCGTGATGTCATCGGCGATCACAAGCGGCTCGACCTGCTTGCGCGGAGTCAGCGTGGAAGCATCACGCGTCTGGTTGTATCCATAGCTGTACGCCTCATCCATCTGGCGCACTTCGCGGTTGCCGATATAGCGCGCGCATTGCTCGGCCGTGTCGAGATCGGCGGTCGCCAGAATGAGCTTGGTGCGCGCGAGCGAAGCCAGATTCTTGGCGCCCTGTTCGCCGTAGACATCGATCAGCTTCTCGAAACTGTGCAGTCCCAGGACCATCGCGCCGCCGAAAGCGCGCGCCGTCTGCAAGCCATTCTCGATCGCCGGCAACCGGTGCAGGGCTCCCAGCTCATCGAACATGAACCAAGTCCTCAGCCCCCGCGTCCGCGGCAGTGTCATGATGCGGGTGATGGCGATATCCATCCACAATGTGAGCAGCGCACGGTTCATCGCAAGGTCGACATAGTGCGAGGTCACGAACAGGATCGAACCGGGCTTCTCGGGCCGGCAGATCCACTCGCGGATGGAGAATTGCTCGCCCTCGTCGGGCAGGAAACGCAGCGCCTGCGCGTTGGTGTTGAACACGGCGCGGATCGATTCCGCCATGCGCGCTGCCTCAGGCGCGGTAAGCGGATCGGCGATCGTGTTCGCGAGAAAACGGTGCACGCGCTTCAGGTCAGCGGTCATCAGATTGTCGGCGAGATCCGCGTTGGTAGTCTGCCCGCGTCCCTGGAGTTTGATGCACATTTCGATGAACAGCGTGCGCGCCGCCATCGCCCAGAAGGGTTCGGTCGAACCCCCGTCCGAAGGGATCAACGCGGCGGCCGCGGCTGTGAATTCCGAGTGGGTTGAACAGTCGTTGAAGATCGACCAGGCCGGGCAGCGCTGGTCCATCGGGTTGAGGATGATGTCGGTTTCAGGGTTGTAGAAATTCTCGACATAGGTGCCGGTGAGATCGAAGATGACGGCGCTATCCCGGCGCGCGCGCATCTGTGCGACCAGGCTCCGGAGCTCAGTCGTCTTGCCCGCCCCGGTAGTACCAATAAGCATCGTATGCGACTGCTCGAGGCGGTGCGGATAGGGAATGCCGGCAAGGATATAGGGGTGATGAATGCCCGCCCGCTTACGTGCGACAAACGGCATTGCGCGCACCTGGGCGGGGCTCGATCCAGGCAATAGCTGAGCGGCTTCCGCTTCGAACTCGCGCAGATTGTGGGCAACCACCTCGGCATGCAGAACTTCGCGCTCGACCAGCATTGCGCCGCGCTCATGGCGTTCCTGAAGGATCGACTTGCCGCGCTTGCGCGAGATGTCGACGAACCATAGCGCAAGCGGAATAGTAGCGAGAAGCGACAGGAGGATCGCGCCCACCAGCCCGCGCATGGCCTTCGCCCAGGCGGCGATGACGGACGGGACATCGGCGACCTGCGCCATCACGATCGCGCGGATCGACCCGTCCGGTAAAGTGACGTTGACCCGCTTCATCGGATCGAATTCCATGAAGTCCCAAAATAGCGAATAGAGCTTCATGCCGATGAGCTCGATCTCGTGTTCGCGCAGGGTGACAACGAGGATGAAGGAGTATGCGGCGGCAAAGCAGAACAGCCAGACGATGAACGGGATTTTCGCTCCCGACGTCCACATCAGCACCTCGTGGGTAAGGAGCTGGCTGCCGCGCGTGAAGTTGCCGCTGTTGCGCTGGACGGTTCCGCGCGCGGAATGATGGCGCAGGTGAACGGGCTTGCCGCTGAAGCGGATATCAGCGCGCCGCATGATACTGCTCCACGCGCTTGTCGGTCTCAGCAAGGAGCTTGTCCCGCACATCGGGGTATTGGTCCCGGATGATGACGTCGAGCGCCAGCTGGGCATATTCGATGGTGCGCGCCACACGCCTTTGGCTGGCACCGGCGGACTCCGCTTCGGTCGCGAACAAGCGCAGCGCATGTCGGATCATGGCGGAACGGGTCAGCCCGTTGCGTGCAGCCAGGCGGTCGATCCGATCACACAAGCTGTGATCGAGCCGGAGGGTTATCTGAGGATCGTTGTGGTTCATGACAGCCTCTTCGCGCAGAGGCCGGCAGGGGCTGAGAAAGTGCCTTATACTATGCGACATTTCAGCCCGGGGCAACGGTTTTGCATCCCGGCGGACGCATTGCATTGCATTACATAAGCGTTACTTAAAAATGGCAGAAATCAGCGCCATTCTTGGGCTACATCCCATTGCAGTGCATTTGTGTTTCAATGGGATACGGGAGCACATTCAACTAAGGCTTTGATATTACTTGACCCCCATGCACCTTTAGGTGCGTTCGGTGTGCTTAGTTGCTCCATGTTGTCGCTCGCGTCGTCGGGGGTGTGGGCTTGATCTATTCGCAGGAGCGTCTCCGGCTTTCGCGGTGGGCCATTCCGGGCCGTCAGGCCATGATGCCCCAGCGGGAAAGCGTGGCGCTCCTGCGCCCGCGTCGGGCTTTTGACGCGGTAGCCGTCCGGCGGCGGTTCCGGTCTTGGCGGAAGTCGGCTATAGGGGAAATCAGCAAACGCCATTTTGCACTATGGAGATATGCGACATGGCGAGAAAGAGCCTCAAGCCTTCGGAACAACTGCGCGCGCTGGCCGACGAAAGGGCGGCGCTGGAAGTGCGGGAAAAAGAGATGGTGACGCGCATTGCAAGCGACTTCGGCAGTGCGTTGGTGTCGTCTGGTCTGGCCGATCTGAGTAAAGTGGAGTTTGCGAAGCTGGCGCAAAGGATCGGAACGCTCGGCATTGCGGAAACCATGAAGCGGCTTGCCTGATCGGCTGCATGCTGGATGAAAAAAGGGGCGCATGGCGTGGCCGCCATGCGCCCCTTCTCCTGTGCGCTATCACTTATCGGGTGTGCGATTCCCTGCGTTTCAACAGCGCGGGGACAGCAAAGCGACACCCCCCGCGCGCACCAACGCGGCCCGCAAAGCGGGCCGCAAAATTATCCGCAACCCCTGCACCTGGGCGCGACGTTTCCGGCATGGCGCGATAGTCCAGCGCCGCCCCTGGGCGGCGCTGGTGACTGCTCACTTGGTCGGTTCGCGATAGGGCGCGACATACTGCGCCTGTAATTCGCGGACCTGCCGGGGGTTGCCGTCGCGGTCGGTCCATTTGCGGCTTTTCCAGTAACCGGCAAGGCGGACGCCAAGCCCCGCGCGAAGCGTGGCGGCGATACGGTCGGCGGCGTCGGCCCGGTGCGGCGGAAGCCAATAGATCGCGGTGAAGGCTTCGCCATTGAGCGCGATGCAACGCAAGGTCGCGACGGTATCGCCGCTCGGTGTCGAGCGCAATTCGACATCTTCGGCAAGGCGCGCAGCCATGGTCGAATCGACGCATTCGGCGCGGCGCTTTGCGTCGGCGTCAATCTCGGTCTGTCGGCGTTCGGCATCACGCGCAGCGCGTTCTTCGGGGGTTTCGCGGCCTAGACGGCTAAAGTCGATCATGGCGGCTGCTCCTTGGTGGAACGGGCGCGCGCGGCGGCGCGCCCATAGTTCAAATGTCGAATCCCTGATCGCGATAGACGGCGAGCCAGTCGCTATCTGTCCAGCCTTCGCCTGCGCGCTGCTCGATCAATAGGGGGCATTCGTCGCCTAGAAGCTCCTTAAGCGTTTCGGCGGTTTCGGGAGTGAGTTCATACATGGTTCGGGTTCCTTCGCGGCGCGCGTGGCGGCGCATGGCGCTGGTCGGCGGCGCGCTTTATGTGAGTGATGGGGGGGGGGAAGGCCCGGCGCTGGTGCGCGCGGGCTTTCCGGGTCAAGCCAGTGCGCGGCGCTGTTCCTCTGCGCGCAGCGCGGCAAGGTCGGTCGGGCCGGTGCCGTTGTTCTGTTCGGCAAGGCGAAAGATGTGCAGCGGCACGTTTCTGGCGCGCAACAGGCGGGCAAGATCTTCCTGCACCTTGGATTGCTGGAAAATCATGGCTTCGACGATTTCGTCCAGCCGGTTCCATACCTCATTGCGCCGATAGGCTGCGCGGTAGTCGTTGCTGCCGCGCTTGTTGAGGGAAAAGCCGACAATCGGAACGCCCCGTTCATGCGCCCAGCATGTGCTGATCTGCTCGGCGCCCTTGAAGCGTTTGCCGGTGAACAAGATCATGTGCGGGATGCGCGCGCGCACCATGTCCAGCCGACGAAAGATCATGTCTGCATCTTCCCAGTCGCCGCCGCCGGAAACGAGAACGGCAGGACGCGCGGGATAGTGCTTCGCGTTGTGCTCGGCTTCGCGGGCTTTCAGATAGTCGAAACCCTCGATCTGCGAAGCGGTAAGGCCGGTTCCGGTGCGACTGCCCTTGATGGTATTGAACGGCTTGCCGGTTTCGACAAAATAGACGTTGGCAGCGTGGTTGCACATGGTTTCCACGGCGGCGCGGGCTTCGGCAAGCGACTGGCAACGCTGTTGCAGTTCTTCCATGCGGGATTGATATACCTCGGACGGGTCGAACACGCGGACCATTTCGCCAAGTTCGGCGGCGGCGTCGTCTTCCTGCCGCTTGATGCGCTTGGCGACATAATGCAAGCTGTTGACGATACCCCAAGCGATGGGCTGGCCGAAAGATTCCATGCGGGTTCCGGCAAGCAAGCGGAAGATTTGCGCGGTCAAATCCTCGACGCATCCGCGCGCCAGTTCCGCATCGGGCATCGGGTCGCGGGTGGGGTCGTCGATGATGGAAAGCCGGGATTCGGCAATCGTTTCGGTGAAGCTGGCAGGAAAGTCCTGCGCGCTGGTCATGGCGGCATAGGCTTCCGCAAAGTCGGCGAACCTGCTAACCCGCCCCTTGTTCGTGTTGGTCATGGTTGAAACTCCATTTCGTCTGGCTGGCGCGGATCGGGCCGGAGCGTTCCCGCGCCCCGGCCCAACCTTCTCTTATGCGCTGGCGGTTTCCTCCTGCTGCTGTTCCTGCGCCTGTTCGGCGCGGCGGCCGCGACGGCTCGACGGCTCGACCGGGGGCAAGCCAAGGTCACCAGCCGGGGCGGTGCTTTCGCCAAGGCCATCGCCTTCATCGGCGGGGCCATCGGCTGCGTCACCGATCGGGGCCAGATCGTTGCGCGCGCGGCGCGGGCGGCTCCACGCCACATTGTAGCTGCCGTCATCCTCGCGGAAGCAAGCGATATAGAGAGGCTTGCTCATCGACGGGTCGTCAATCGAACCCTGCAAGAAAGCCTCGCCGGTGTAA
>DDNW01000079.1:34506-35831 GCA_002341345.1 Erythrobacter sp. UBA2510 | reverse complement strand
AAGCCTCGCCGGTGTCCTTCATGGACTGCTCGAACAGGAACCCGACGCGAACCCAGGTGCGGGCGGGCGTGAGGCCGAGGATTTCAAAGCGGGGGCTGTTCTCCTTGCGCGCTTCCCAAGGGCGCAGGCAGATGGTCATGGCGACCGAGACGGTGGCGATCTTGCCGACGAAAAAGCCGTTGGCGTTCAGCTTGAGATTACCGAGGTTCATAGTCTTAACTCCATTTCGTTCCGGCGTTCCCGCGCCGGGTGGTTGAGCCTTCCGGGGACCGTCCCCGTCCGGTGATTCCCTTATATCAAAGACCTCAAACTACGCATAACACATTGTTTTCTTGACAGATTTCATCGTGCCTGGTGAACCTGAGCCTGCAACGGCCGCGCAGCGGCCCACGAAAAAATTGTTGCCCGTCAGGGCAACTCCATCCTGATCTGCCGAGCACAAGCGGGGGCTTCGTCGTTCATCGCACCCGGAGCCACCTTCGCCTGTGGCCCAAGGCGCAGGCACCTCCGCCGGGGTCAACAGAAATGACGGAGGCTCCGCCGCGCAGCGGTGGAAACCGTAGGGCCGCTTGCGGCCCGGTATTTCTGTTGAGGCGGCTTCCAGACAAACAAAAATATCGGCCGCTTGCGGCCGATTCCCCTTTGCCGCCGACCCCGGTGGGGGGGTCTGCAACGCCGGGACACTGGCGGGGGTGGCGCAGGGTGCGATGAACGACCTGGTGCGAGGCAGATACCGGGCGGTTCGTCCTCGAACCGTCCGGTCTGGCAAATGAGGCTGGCCCGCCAGGGACGTCTTGTCAGGCGGCGAAGCCGGCCACGTCAGGGATCGTGACCCCGCAAGGGGCGGAAACTCGGCCGAAGGACGAGGTTCCGTGGAGCTTGGTGAGCGCGGCCGCGCAGCGGCCGTGGGAGCCTAGCGCAATAGAGCCCGGCCCGATCGCAGATCGGGTGACGCCCCCTCCCCTCCTTCTCTTTCTTTTCTATCTCCGTCCAACCCAGAAGCTGCCCCGAACGATTCCGCACCTTCACCCACATCAAGTGCCAGTTCGCGATCAGCGAGAACGAGGCCGATATGAGCTGGTCCGACGATGAGGGAAATGATGTCGATTACGTCGATCTGCTCGGCATAGGAATCGAAGCTATGCGCGGTGCCCGGACGCTGCCCGGCATCAGGCGTGAATTATTAGGCGGTGATCAACGGTTGGAGATGGTGGCGCACGAAGGCGCTGGTAATCCCAACTTCGCCGGCGGCGACGCGGGCAAGCTGCTCGTCGAAGCTGAGCGACCTGTGGGCATTTTCGGCGCGCTCGGCCCTTCGGGCCTCT
>DDNW01000079.1:33270-34436 GCA_002341345.1 Erythrobacter sp. UBA2510 | reverse complement strand
GGGTCTCCCGCCACTGGTCCTTGGCCTCTGCAAAGCCCATTGTCTGGAGTAGACAGCGGAAGGCAAATATCTCTTTGGGGTTTGCCGGGGGCCAGAAGGGGTCAGGAGCGGCGTGCGACCGAACTCGTCCGGGAAAATTGGGCGAGGGAAGCGCCTGCCCCACGCGGGAGAGTTCAGCGGCGAGTTCGTCGCGGATGCGATAGGCAGTGGAGCCCCCGATCGCGAGATCAAGGGCGGCACGCCGAACGGGTATGCGGTCGAGCAACATCGCGCGCAGCAATCGCCGCTGTTCATCGGTGACGAACCGTGCGCTTTCCGCGTGAATATGCCGAACGCCAGCCGCGTCACATCCGGGCAGGGACTGGCCTTTGCGGCGCAGGCGTCGCACGAGGCGCTCACGGATCCGGATACAGCTGGTTTTGGAAACGCCGCTCCGCTGGGAGACCTTGGTGGTCCCGAACCCCTCCATGAACAGCGCTTCGACCGCCTTGCGCTGCGCTGAAGTCAATTTGACGCCCGAATAGGCGTCGCCGCCGCCGGGCGGCGGGAGTGGAGCTTTGCCGCGGGCCAGCAGCTCGCGGCTGTAGCGCCGCCGCTGCTCGGAGACGCATGCGGCCGAAACGCCAAGGCGCAGTTGGATATCGATCCCTTTCAGGCCTTTCTTGAGCGCGTAGCGCAACCGATCGATGCCGGCGGGCGTAAGGCGGCCGCGCGCGTCTCGCTCGGCGGGGCGATAGCCGCGTCGCACACAAAGGGCGATCGTTACGGCGTTGCAGGCACTCGCTTCGCATATCCCGAAGCGCCTCCCGATTGCGGCGAAAGAAAGCTTGTCGACTTCGCGCAGCCGGATCGCCTCGTCGAGCGCGGCACCCTGTAGCCGGGCGGTGGGCGCAGGACTGCGGTGGGTGGTCTCCAGCCCCAGCTTGTGCGCCATCACGTGGATCGCGTGGCAACTGCGCCCAGGCAGCCGGGCGGCGACATCGCTCCCTTCGGTCAGATAGTGGGCCCGCAACAGGGCGAGTTCGCGCGCTGACCAGCGCGCGGCTTTGCGAACGGTCATGGATGGATCTCCGGGAAGGGCGCGATTTCCGGTAAGATGAGAGACGAGGAAGCCGGATTTCGCGTGCGTGTTTTCGTGTGCGCCGGGCCGTAATTTTGCGGCCGCC
>DDNW01000079.1:26935-33121 GCA_002341345.1 Erythrobacter sp. UBA2510 | reverse complement strand
CATCGAACCGCCCGGACGGGACGATCACGGGTGCGATTGCGGAATGGCGGGCTGAATCAGCGTATGGTTGCGCGCTCGATCGTCGCGCGACCGTCACGCCGATCCGGGGGTCTCTCGGTTACCGAAATGACCCGATGGGTTGAGGGTAATTCAATATGTCACGCGGAGCACCGGTGCGGTAAGCGCCACGTTTGCCACTGCGCCGCGGTCAGGCACTGTCGGCACCCTCTTGTGTGATCATCTGGGGTCGCCAGAGCGCGATGAGGGCTTTCATCGCGTCTTCGAGTTCGAAGGCGTCAGCGTAGATCGCACCGGGGTGGCTACCGAGGAAGGCAAAGACGGTGGCCATGTCGGCGGCAACGGCACGGTCGAGAGAGAAGAGGTCGGCGATGTCGAAGCCACCGAAATCCGTCGCATTCCACCATGCCATGAGAAAATCCGCGACCCGGCGTGCCTGGCCCGTGTCGCTTTGTGCGAGGTCGAACAATCGCGCCACCGCCTGTCGGACTTCGGGATGGATCATGGGTGCGACGTTCATGGATCGGGATGGTCAGCGATGTCGCCGGGCGAGTCAACCGAGGGCGTGATCCTCGAGGCAGGACTGCAGAACGGCGACGGCGGCGGAGCGGGCCATGCTACATTCGAGATGGGCGCGGAAGACGAGCGCGTGGTGCCCATGCCGGAATCGCCGGTGAGGTCGTGGGGCTTCCAGATCCCTGAGCGCAGCTGTTGCTTCATGCCTTCAATGGTTCGATGGATACCTGCCTGACGGAACGGACCGGCTGCTCGCATTCGGGAACGAAGTTGCTGGATGCGAACGGTCAGCCAATCGCGCTGTTCCTGCGTCAACTGGTGCTGATGGTTCATGGCGTGGACCTGGATGGCATAGCTCGAAGGGTGCCGAGCTCGGCTCGGAGCCCGGCGTTCTCCTCGCCCAGCATGGTGATCGCTTCGGCGGGGGTCCCGAGAATTCCCACGGTGTCGCGCGCGAGGCATGCGGCATCCAGTGTCGCTGCGAGTGCGCCGCGTTCACTTTCGAGCATGTTCAAAAGAGCCGCCGCGCGTCGGAGCAGATTCGAGGTATAGCTAGCAGCCGCCAGTTTTTCGAACTGGGTCGCTTTGGCCGACATGCAGAGCAGCAGCTCGTCGAGGCACATGTTTTCGAAGGTCATGCGACCAGCTCGGGATAGTGTGCCCACAATGTCGCCAGCGACGATTCCGCGTCATAGTGGCTGATGAATACGCCGCCCTTCTCGATCCAGCGGTGACGATATTGCGGCCAGTCGTCGATCAGCACATCGCCAGGCATAGCGTGATCCCGCTTGTCCGCACTGCGGCAGGTGATGATGGGAACGCCGGGAAAATAGGCCTGTGCCCATGCGATCTTCTGCGCTTCGGCCCAGTTGCCGCGGGGGCATCCGGTCAGGATGGTCGGATTGAGATGCGAGACAGCGTCGAACAGGGTTCGCGCGTCGTGCATCAGTGGCAGATCCCGATAGAAGTTGCCCTTGGCTTCGAGCATCTTCCAGAAGCGTCTGGAGCCCAGTTCGGCCTCCACTTCGCGCGGATGCATACCGAAATAGGAGCGGGCGTAAGTGTCGAAATCAGCGAGGACGCCATCGCAATCGAGGAAAATATGCGGGATGCGGACGATTGTGGGTGCCGATCTGATGGCGTTCTGGGCGGCGAAGGGTTCGGCCATGGTGTTCCTTTCGAGCTGGCGGTGATGATGTGATCGTCCGGGGTCGGCCAGTGAGGCCGACGCACGCAAGCGATCATTTCCTCGATGTGGCGAGAGATCGGCGGATGCGCTGGAGGACAAGCATTCGGTGGTCGTAG
The DNA here is from genome assembly GCA_002341345.1 of Erythrobacter sp. UBA2510. Taxonomy (GTDB): domain Bacteria; phylum Pseudomonadota; class Alphaproteobacteria; order Sphingomonadales; family Sphingomonadaceae; genus Alteraurantiacibacter. The sequence continues at coordinate 31,282 of DDNW01000079.1, read as the reverse complement.
AAGTCGTCGCTCGGCGTGCGCATTCGGCCAAGCTTGCGGTCGTAACCGGGTGGATCATCCCATTCCGGTGGACGCGGGGCCGCTGTCGCGCGGGCGCCTGGTTGATCGCACGACATGTTATTCGGCCTTCCCGAACAAATCCGGCTGGCGCCGTCGACCGGATTGCGTATTTCGACGGAGCACGCGGGCGATATGACCGGAATAAACGCCCACCGCGGCCCAGTAGGCCGCCATAGGCGGTTTGTGCGCGTCCCAGCTGGCCCTTGCCCGCAATCGGGCATCGCACTGAAGATCGAGCAACAGGTCGCGCAAGCACGCTTGTACGTCGGGATCGAGGGCCCGGAGCTGGTGCATCGCGGGGAGCAGAAGGATGGGGTTGGCGCGCTCGGCACGCGTCGGCGGGCGCGGGCGTTCCGGGTTCAGGGTGACCTGCGAGGCAGGCTCGCTCGGAGCGGTGGGGGTCATCGCGGTTTCCTTCGCAGCCGCATGATCGCAGCTCGCAGCCCCGTCTCCCCCTCACCTGTCAGCGGGCGCGAACGCGCCCTGTGATCAGGGGTCTTAGCGAATCCAGGGCGAGCGCGGACGGTGACCTTCCCGAAGCCGGTCGGCGCGAAGGGTTGCTGCCAGGTCGCCATCGACATCCGCAAAGTGCGTGATCGCATCGATGACAGTCTCCGGCTCTGCGATCTCACCGTAAGAGGTCCCGATCCAGAGAATCTCGCGATGCTCGTCGTCGACATTGTCGTTGTCTCTATGGACTGCGGCGAAATAGGTGTTGAGGGGGGCGTCCCAGCCAATGCCAATAGTCAGCGGCCCATGCGTGCGGACGGCATCTGCATGCGCTTTGGGTTCGTATCGGCTCATGTCAGGTTACTCCTATCGTTGGAAGGTGAAGTGCAATCGCGCTGCATGAGGGCGCGAAACTGGCGCGAGAGGTCGGCTTGCTGGGGGTATCGGGCTTCCCATTCGGCGCGAGGGATGAGGAATCCGATGTCGATGAGGCGTCGCCGCAGTTCATCGGTTACGACCTGCTTGGCCTGTTCGGGAATTGCGAGGGGAAATCCCTGGAACTGGCACAGCCACGAGCAGTCGTCGGGCTCCTGATGGCGGCAAAAATAATCGGCCTCAAACAAGAGGTCGGATCGGACGACTGAGTCCCCATTGACGGCAATGACGAACTGTCCGCCCGGCGGCGTTTTTATTTGTCGTTCTTCGAGCATGCGAGCGTGCCAGGTGCGCGCAGCGGCGAGCGCCACGCCATAGGCAGTCCCATAGACCCCGTGGAGGATCCAGCTGACGGGGTGGCCGGCTGCGCCGAAGTGAAAGGTAATCACCATGGTGGTGTCTCCTGCACCAGTGTTTCGGGACGGGATTCGGGGGCCGGTAGCCTGTCGTGCGGGGCGACGAGGCTGATGCGGCAAAGAGCCGGACGAGCGCTCTCAACGATGCACCTCCCCCTTAGCTCTTTTCCCGTCTCGCCGCCGGAGGCGACCGGAGGGTGCAATGTTCGATTGTATTCCGGGCGGCTTTGCCATAGTTTGAAACCGCTCGCGGAGACGCGGGTGAAGGCGTGGAAACCTTCCCAAAAGAAGCAAGCCGGCAGCTTCGGTTACCGGGCAGCGGACACGTATGTCCAAGGCCCAGGCCCAAAGGTGTTCGCGCCTGATTGCTTCTTTTCAGGTTTCCAATGTCCGGTTTCGGGCTGGCGACGTCCATAGTTGGACGGTCGCTACCGGCTGTTTGCGAGATGGTGCTGAGATAGAGGAAGTAGAACGCTGTGCATGTTTGGGCATCCCAAAGGATCCGGTGGTGACCATGAGACAGGATCGCGAGGCTGCGCGGGAGTTGGTGCGCGAAGCGCTAGGGATGCCCGACATCGCGAGCGATGCAGCTGCGACCTATCATTTGAGATCGGTGCTGGCGCTGCTGGATACGGAACCGTGCAAGGACGAAAAAAGGGCCGATAATGCGTTGCCGGGCGATGCCATTGCTCATGCGATTGGGGTGATGGCGGCGATCAGTGAACGTGCGGTCCGCGAGGAAAGCGCGCGCTGCGTCAAGGCGATTGCACTGGAAATGGAAACCCGTGGCCTGGATATCGCGCGCCATGACATGGGAGCGGCACTGCTGCTCGATCGCTGGGCTGCTATTATCCGGGACCGCGGGAGCGTGGCCGAGCCGGGGCCGCGACGCGACAATTGAGAAGCGGCCCCGGTGGTGTTCGAACCTCAGTCAGTGGTGTTGACAGGCGAGGCGGCGATAGCCGCCGCATCGGGCCATGTTTGGGCGAGCCGTTCGCGCCCTTCGCCTTTTTCGGCACCTGCGGCATCGAGGCCGGCGATGACGGCGGCAACAAGCTGCGTGAGGCTCTCGAAATGGCGTTCGACGGTGCTGGCGCGCGCGCCATAAGTGAATGGGGCGGGAAAACCGGCGTCCTCCCAGCGGGCGAGGCCCTGTTCAACGATGAGGGCATAATCGAGTGCGGTGTCGATCTCGGCGTCGTAGACGACGTAGACTTCGTAGTATGTCCCGAAGTCATGAGGTGACCCGATGATGCGCAGTTCAGCCCCTTCGGGTGGGCAGCCGTAGTGGGCGATAAGCGCGGCGCGATAGGCATGGCACTCGGCGCGGGCAACTTCGGCGAAGTCGGGGGTCGAGCCAAGCTGGGCGCAGGCTTCGTCGTAGGGCACGGGGCCGATGTTCATCTTCTGTGTGGCCATTGGTCAGTCTCCATGTGTCGGGGGCGCTTCTTCGCAGCCCGACACTCCCCTCCCCCTCCACTCCTGACCGGATCGGCGGGCGGAGAAATCGGGATTTGTCTTGTGCGCCCGCGCTTGTGAGGGTGGTGGGATCGGGAATGGCTGGCGCGGCTCAGCATCATATTGCCTTCGATCCTCCTGCTTTTCGGGATGGGGGTCGGGAGCGCGAACCTCATGGGCGATGAACCCGTTGATCCAGCTGCGCATGGTCGGGCGCCTTTCGAGGGGAAGTGCGGCGGCACGGCTGAGAAATGCGGCGAGGTCTGCGTTCGCCTCGCCGGCGATCCAGTCGATTTCATGAGCGGGGAGCAGCCCTTCGTCGCGAATGAACCGGGTCATTGATCCAGGCCGCGCCTCACGGCCGCGCAAGCCCTTGGTGGTCGAGCGCCATAGTCCTTCGCAGGATTTCAGCCGCGGCTTCGCGCGGGCTTCCATGAGGATGATGAGCCTCAGGCACCATGCGGGCAGAGCGCGAACCTCGTTGCACTGCATGCCCGTGCAAAAGAAGCACGAGCTTGCCGGCACCTCGAACCCGGCTTGTCGGATACGTTCGTTGCAGGCGTCGCGGCCCCAGCCCCATTCACGCAGCGGGTAGCGATAGGTGTAGAGACTGCTGGAATATCTTTCGGCGTGGGCATAGCGGCGGCTGTCACGCGGGCTGCTGTCGAAACCGATGAGCCGGATCACCTTCTGACCGGCAGCCCAGGCCTTCTGTGCCGGGGGCCAGGTTTTGGTCCAGGCATCCTGTGGGCCGACCTTCCAGCGGAGCGAACAGGTTCCCCGGCCGAAGGCGATCGATGGGAGAGCGCCGTTGACCAGACAGGCTTCGAGAAGGTCAAAATAGGCCGGGGATGTGCCGAAACGCCGCGGCCTGTTGACGACGATCTTATTTGGGATGTCGCGATCGTCCATCCAGCGACGGAACGCCGGAATGAAGGCCTGGGTCTCGGGTTTTTCTGGCATTTGCGCGATCAGCACCATGTCGATGCGTTCGCGCCGTGTTGCCATTTCGAGGATCATGGCAGTGGAGTCGACGCCGGCGCCCCAGGCGACGATGACCGGCGGACTGGCGGGGGCCGTCATTGCGATGCCGGCGATGATAGTTCGTCAAGGCGATCCTTGATCGGTTTCCAACGGCAGAGATCGTCGCTCTCGGCGTCACACGCATGGCAGGTGGTGGACTTGTAGGTCGCGCTCAGCACCCATTGTTGGGTATCGCTATCCCAGGCCACGAAGGCGTCGCGTGTCAGGTTGGTGCTTCCGCAATCGCGGCAGGCCGGCTCAACCGGCTCGTCTTTTCGGTCGGCACTCTGTTGCAGCTTCGCATAAGCCGCTTGAAAACGCGCAGCGTCGGTCGCTATGCCAACCGCTTTGAGCGCGACCGCAAAGCGGCCGCGCGCCGCATCGCTTTCGAAGACCGGCTCGGCGCCGGTGATGGTTTCGTGATAGGCAAGCGCAAGCGCTTCGGGATCGCCGAGGACGATATCGGCGAGCGCCTGGAGATGGCTGATACGCATGTTGCGTCTCCGGATATGATCGGGATGTTGGGGAACGTGCCGCGTCAGGCGGCGAGATCGGCGGGGCCATC
>DDNW01000079.1:14738-26810 GCA_002341345.1 Erythrobacter sp. UBA2510 | reverse complement strand
ATGCGGGTTGCCAGGGTGTCAGGATCGAGGAGCTCGTCGATCGAAGCCCAATGATTGGGGCCGCCAGTATAGTCGTTTCGGCCCTCGACACGCCGGAACATCACATCGTGGCCACGGCCCATCAGTCCGATGGAGAGCTGGACATAGATTTGATCGGAGTGAAGGATAATTTCACCGGCGACGGCGATGCCGCCCTGGCAGAAACGCACTTGGTGGCTTCCACGGGCAAGGCCGAGGGCAGCAGCGAGGCGTTTGATGGCCTTGCGTCCCTCGGCATGGAAGGTGGCTTTGGCATCAGCGTCGTAGGAGACGCCTCGTTTGGCCAGTGCAATCAGCATCGGGGTTTTCCCGAGGGCGGAGATGGCTTCCATACAGGCCGTGCGCAGCACGGCTTGTTCGGGCCTGTCTTCAAGGGCAAGGCAACCGATGTGGCGGGCGAGCAGAAGCACGGCGGGATCTTGATCGATCTGGTGCCGGGACTTTTCGCAATCCGCAACTGCGGCGTTGAGCGTGGTGAGCGCTTCCGCGATCGTGGCAATAGAGCGGGCGGCTAGAGCCTTATGGTGACGGGCGGCGGGATCGAACATCGGGTGTCTCCTATGAATGGGAACACACCTGCTCCTCCCCCTCCTCTTGTTGTCGGCCGGGAGGCCGTCATACGCTTCGCCGTTTTTGTTGATGAAACGGAATAGGTGGCGTTCATTCGAGCATGTTCCGGCGCCGCTCGCTCGAATGGGCCCGTGCCAGGGCGTTTGCGTCGGCGCGCATCGGAGCATTGCCAACATAGGTATCGCAAAAACGGATGACGAAGCGGCGTTCGGCATATCCGCAGAATTCAAGCCGGATGCAGTAGCGGCGGTCTATCCGGCCGTCGGTATGGCGTGGCGGACCGTTGTCGGAGATTGGCATAAGGAACTCCAGGCATAGGGGGGCGTAACCCTCCCATTCCCCCTCTCCTCTGCCTCCAATTGTCTTGATCGCCGTATGTGCCGCGTAATGTGCAGCAGTTTGTGCCGCATTGGCGAGTGTTCGTAGACCCTCTCTGAGGGGCAAGTGGACTGTTCGCTGCATAGCGTGGGGCAGCCGTTCACCACTCATAGGAGTCGAGTCCGTCGACGGCCGGTCCGTCGCAGTCGAGCAGGAGATGATCGCAACCGCGAGTCAGGGTGAAACGCATAACCGCCAGGAGATCGGCCGGCAGGCCTCCAAGTGTATCGGGGTCGGCGCAGGAAACCGGGATGAACCAGCCGTAGGGTGTCTTGCCGATGGTCAGGGGGACGTCGAGCCTTCCGCGCGAACCCCAGTCGTCAAGCTTTTGCGCGGTTTCCTGGGTGATATGTCCGGTCGTGAGGACGAGACAGGTTTCGATATCGAGGGATTGGGGATCATCCTGGGCGGCGGCGGTGATCTTTACCAGCTCGACGCCGGGAATATCGTCGCGTGGATCGAAGCAAATGCGCAGACAAGCAGCGGGATCGGCATGGTCGCGTGGTCCACATAGCGCGGTGAACTTGTCGAGCAGTTCATCGGCGAGCCGAGTGGGCTCTGATGGGTCGAACACCTTGTATGGCAGATGGTCGCGAATGAAGAGCTTGAACGTCTGATCCCAGAGGGCCTGGGGGTCATTGACGACTGTTTTGAGCGTCACGCTGTTTGTGTGAGTGATTGGGGGCTCCTTCAGCGCGTCAATCTGCCCGCGCATAAGCCAGCTTGTGCTGCCGCCGATGATATCATCGTCGGTGATAATGTAGTAGCCGCCGCCGAATTCGCTGGGCCGCAGGCGGTCGCAATCCTGGGACCACTCGAAACCGAAGGGCAGAACGCTGGGTGCGCATTTCTGGATCAGGCTGGCGATCGCATGGGGATCTGCCTGAGTTCCGGCGATCAGATAGCCGTCAACCTCCGCACTGCCGAAATACTCGCAGTCGAAGGTTGGAAAATCCTGATCGCTGAACAGCTCGAGAAAGGATGCGAACGGATCGGGCGGGGGCTGGTCCGGCTCCTCCGATTGATCCGGCGGTGGCGGGAAGGCTGCCTTGAAGGCGTCCGACATCGCATCGTAGCGTGCTGCCAGGTCATCTTCGTCGATATCGGCAAGTTCTTCCGACAGCGCGTGGCATTCGTCGAGCAATGCTTCTTCCTCACCCGTCGGCGTCAAGACGAAGGAGAGTTTGAGATAGTTGTTGGCCATGGTGCAGCCCTCCAAAAAAATGGGAAAATCCGGTGGAATGACCGGCATTCCGATCCCGGCTCCCATTCCTCGCCCCCTTCCCTCTCCCCCGCGGTTGCTTGTGCAGCGGAGTATCAGGTCAAGCCGACCAATGCCGGTGAGGTCGCCTGAAGCATCCAACGCTGGCCCTTCAGCCGTCGCAGGAAATCGGGCGCGGCGGGCATGCGGCCAAGCATCGTACGGACATGCTGTTCGGCAACCACACGCGTTGGTGCTCCAGATGCACCGTTGTCGATCGCCGGCCCAAAGCGGTGTTCGGCCTCATATATTCCGAAGGCATGGTGACGAAATATGAGGTGGGCGGGCGTGTTCGCCCACGATGCTGTTTCGAGAAACCAGCGATGAAGCGGAAGATAGTCGGTTTCCTCGCCGCCGAAGCGCCGCGCACTGGTTCGGGAGAGGTGTTCTGCGTCGGGCATCGGGACGTGAAGCCAGTCTGGCGTGTCGAAATCGTCGAGCCAATCCGCAGCGGAGGGAAGATAGCTGCAGTCTTCCTCGATATGCTGGACGGCGATCGCACGAACCTCGATTTCTGCGCCATCCGCGTTGGTGATCGTGTCTCCGAAGACGGTAACCGCTTCGGCGATCCCTTCGTGGTGGTGGCGCAGCGCGCGGTGTGTAAAATGGCAGTGTGCGGCCTTGGTGGCGTCGAACCAGGCGTGGATCGGGTGGTAATCCTGCCAGCGGCCGCCATGGACTCGCGCGGAAGAGCGCGCGTGATCAAAAGGGTTCATAATAGAGTTCTCTTTGATCGGAGGTGCAGAGCGATCGAGCGAGCGCGCTGAGAATATCATCGAGCGCGGCGGTGAGTCCGGAATGCTCGCACCATTCGTCGTAGGTCTCCGGCGCGCCACGCGGGAGCAGAACGCGGTAGAGTGGCCAGGCGCGGCGGGCATGGTCGAGGGTGAGCCTGCTACGCCGATAATAGTAGTCATCGGCATCGGCTACGGCATCGCGATGCGCGGCAAGTTCCTTGATCGCCACCGGGTGAAGCCCGTCGCGCAGGTCGGCGAGGAAGTCGCGTAGCACTGCGAAGGCTTCGGGGTTGGGCCTGACATTTCCACGGGCCTTGAACTGGCCGACGTTGATATTGAGGGAATTGCCCGGCAAGTCGGTAATCAGCAGTTCGAGGGTCGCCACATGGTTGGAGCCGGACCGCAGCGACAGGATCTGGGTGTCGCCCCGCCGGCATTGGGAATAATATCCACCAACGCAGTGGTTGAGCGCATTGCCCTCATCGACAAGGGCTTGCGCGCTGGTGAGCGGTATGAAGCTATGCGGCCCGCAGGGGGACTGCCAGGTCGGGCAGAGCGCCGGCCAACCGGGCCGATCGGCATTGTTCTCATGGCGCAGCGCGGCGGCGCTGGCTGCGCGGCGGTGCCATTTCGCGATGGCCTTCTGGAACGAGCGCGGCCTGCGGGGTCCGATGATCCCACGATGCAAGCTTTGCAGGAGTTTGCGATGGGCAGCGGTGTCGCAGAGTTTCAGTGGAACGCCCAGGGTCGCCACGAAATTGTCGAGCGCGTGGATTCGCCGAGATAGGCCCAATGCTTCGAGACGTGCGCCCGCGAGTGGGTAGAGGAGATCCTCGCGCAGCGCCTGGAGCGTATCGCGGGTTTCGACCGAGCTATCGAGGTAGTCAGGCCGGAAAAGAGGATCGCAGTTACTTTGCTCCCAGACACGGCGGCCCCATTCACTGCTGTCCGGCCATTGTTCGAGGGGGATGTCGTGGCGGACCAGAGCGCGCACGGCGGGCATATGGTCATAGAGGGCGTTGTATGCAGCGTCTTTGGGCGTTGCACGGCGCAGGCGGCGCAATTGCGCTTCGCTGATGCCGACCGCGGCGGCTAGCACCGGCTTGAGGGGCTGCGCGGCATCGATCGCGGCCGTGACCTCCGGCTTGAGCAGGATGGTGGCGACGGCGCCGTAGAGGCTTAGCGCCTGGCCGCGGTTGCGTATCACGGTCTTGCGACCCGGGTCACCTTCGAGATCGGTTGCGAGCGCCCAGTGGATGATGCGACCGAGCGAAAGGATCTTGTTGCCGGAGCGATAACCAAGGTCACGAAACAAGATGGCGCGCAGATGGGCCTGCATAAGTTCGACCAAGCGCTCGCGCAGTTGCAGGATCGCGGTTCCGATCGTCTGCGTCATGTCCGTGATCCGGCGGTGGTCGGCGCCGGACAGAACGAGATCGGTGACGAGATCGAGATATCCGCTGTCGTTGACGGTCTGTTCGAGGCTGATGGAGAAGTGGGTATTGGGACTATGGATTGTCTGGAGGATGGCGGTGCTGAACTGGTCGATAAGCATCATCGCTTTGGGAGAGTGGGCTGGATCAGGATGGATTGTAATCATGGGTGCGAGCGCGCCTTCACGCCGCGTGAAGCGGATTTCGCAGCGGGATAGCGCGATCAGGGTCGCCGCAAGGTCGAGTGGGTCCGATCGCAGCCGTGTGGTTTGAGGGACGATGCGATGCAGGGTGGTTGCGGCGCGCGCGAGACAGCGTTCGAAGGATGGGTTGTTGTGCCTCATGCCTGTGCCTCCCCGATGATGATGGCGGGCGGGCCGGCAGGCGCGGTCTCGGGGTCGAGGACGAATGCCTCCAGGTCGTCATCAAGTTCGTCGTCGTCTTCCCAGTCCCCATCCTGGCGATAGGTCATGTCGCAGTCGCAGGGGCAGTCAGCGAAGGGCTGGATGGTGACGGTGCCATAGCCGCCCTCATTGTTGCACCAATCGCCTTCAGGAAGATCGGCCGCGAATTCGCTGAGGGCATAGCAGAGCATGGCAGGGCGTCCGACCGCGTCGATCCCGACCGGAACTTCCGGGATAGACATATTCTCGGTGCCGTCGTGGTAGCGCACGTGATCGAGGTCGGTTTCGCCCTGGTCGCCGCCGCCGTTAAGCGAGAAAGACACTTCGGTGATCTGAAGGGCGCGGAGCAATACCAGGAGCTTGCTGAATTGATTGTCGTCGGCATTCGGATCTGCCAGCTGATGAAGTCGGCGAGGCATATGGTCCTCCCAAATGCAAAAAAGCCCGCGAAAGCGCGGGCTGTGGTTGCGGTTGTCGGTGATGTGATCGTGCGGATCAGAGGGCGGAGTTGTGGGGTGCGCCGAAGATCTGCATGATCAAATCGCACCATCCCTCTTCGCTTTGTGCGCCGCAGGCGCGCGGGATTGAAAGCGATCGGTCAGGCGGCGTCCTGAATCCACTCGTAGAGCAGGTGATCATCGGGATCCTCGTCACGTCCGTTCGCGATGCGGATGAGCTTGCCGTCGCAGGCGAAAGCGGATGCACGGGGGAAGGAGAGATAGGACCGGTCTTCGAGAATGAGGTCGCCCGAGCGGACTGCTGTGACGGTCCGGATAGTCCCGAGGGCCCGGTGGCCGGCACGCGCGGCAATCAGTTTCAGTTTGTGGCCCGGCCTGAGCTGGCGCTTGAACCGCGCGAGTGGGATGCGAGCCTCGACAGGATTGGCATGGCCGCGTCTGGCGGATAGCGCTGACCAATAGGTTGTGCCGATGCTCACGCGCAGGAAGAATGAGCAGATCATATAGTCCTGCAGAAGATTGCCATTCGCGACATTGAAACGTTCCGCCTGGTCGCTGATGAGGGTTTCGAAGGCGCGGCGCGCGTCCTCGTCGGAAAGATCCCCGGGCGCATCGAGAAGCTCAACGCGGATGCTGCGCCCGCCGGAGAAGCGCTCGCCGGTAACGGAAAACCGTGCGCCCACGATAGTTCGTGTCAGATGGAGATCGATCCTGCGGCAGAGATCAGGAAGATGCTCGCCCGCGATATAGAGGTCCCCGCTATAGGCGAAATTGCCGCGGTCATCGCAGTGGGTCTGGCTCCATAAGCGGGGTTCGGTGCTGGAGAATGGCTGGGTCATCGGCGGTCCTTTTGGAAAAGCGGCTGGGATAAAAGGGCGCCGAAACCGGTGGACATCACACGATCAGCCGACGCTCCGCCCTTCTCCCTCCCCCTCCCCTTGCGCCGGCGACGCGCCGGGTTGAGCGAGGTCGCAAGGTTTGTGGTCGCATCCGTAGAAACGGGATTTCTCGAACTGCGGGTCGCCGGTCTCGTCGACCAGGTAGCCGCTGATTTCATCGGCGGGTTCGGCGTCGAGAACTTATGATCCGCCGGGGACGAGGCGCACGGGATAACTGGACTCCGTCATGATGCTGTCGGCGTGTTTCATCGCGTCGAAATGATCGGTCGCGGTCACGGCAAGCTTGATGCGAACGATGGCATAGACATGGACATGGTGTGTGATGGTCACGGTCAGTTTCCTCATCAAAAAAGGGGAACGGTCGTGCCGGCGTGCCCTCACACCCGATTGACCGGGTGTGAGGGGTGCGCTTCGTTCTGGCTGGCGATCTGCGTCAAATGCTGGTCGCGTAGGGTCGCCACATCGGTGCGCAGGGCGTCGATGTCTACGTCGAAGTCTTCCCAGTTCTGCTCTTCCGGGCAGTGGTCGAGAAGATAGGCGGAGAGGAGGTCGTGAATCCGCACGAGAAGCCACATGCGTGCTTCGTCGGAAGGTCTGTGACCCCCTGCCCTGTTCACGCTGCCTGGCCTAGGGTCTCAGCGCTGGCTTCATGCTCGCCTACGATTTCGAGCCGCGCGCCGGTATAGTGATGGCTGGAAAGCCAGTCCTCGGCGGTAGCCATGTCCGGAGCGAGATGGCGCAGCTCGTCTTCGCCCTGGAAGCTGGTGAGAATACGGACCGAACCCGGCGCAGGTTCTTCGACGATCTCGAAGGTGAGCGTGCTGGTGACGGAAAAGCTTTTGTGAACCACCAGGACGATAACGCCTTCGCTCCCGAAATTGCCTTCGTGGAGCGTGAAACCGGCCGGGTGGGTGTAGGTCGGGCGTACCGCTTCGTGTGTCTTGCGAACGACACGGCCCGACCCGTTGCTGCTCTTCCATGCGGCAAGCTTTTTGCGATGGCATTCGGGCGGCATCGGCTGGCCATTGCTGTATCGAACAAGCGCTCCGAGCGGGGCGTGGGTGTAGATCGACTGAGCGGACATAGCGTGTCTCCTTGTTTGGCTTGGGTCCACCCCGCCTTCTCTCCCTCCACTCTTCGAATTTGCGGGTCCGGGAACCGGATCAAGCGGCGTGGGACGGCAGCGGCCGATGCGAGTGGTCTCAGCGCTGCGGCGGCTTGCCCGCGCTCGGGAAGAGCGACAGCTGAATAGGGGTATGCAGACTGGCGGAACCGTCAGGCGGTGGAAGGAATGGTTGTCGGTTCTGGAGTGAGGCCGGTGCCTCACCATCCGATGGAGCATCTGCGGCATGGCACTTGGCGCGCGCGGCGAGCTTTGCATTCCAGCCGCCGAGAATATGGGCGGGCGTGTACCAGAGTTCGCGTGTTGTGCCGGCGAGTGAGTCGCCGATGATGACGATTGCCGGCACATGGAGCAGCGTGAACTGGATGTAGGCCATATGGACCGCGCGTGGATCGATATCGATCGCGGTCACATGGAGGTGCCGCTGATAGTTGATCCCGGCGTCGCGCAGCGTTTCGCAGGTCGCGATCACCATGGCGCCTGCCCCGCAGGCAGGCTCGCAAAGGGTCAGAAATCCCTCCTTTGCGATTCTGTCCTCAGGACACGAGTCCGCGGTCATGGTCGCCATCATCCGGCAGATGCTGTAGGGGGTGAAGAACTGGCCGCGGGCGGCATTGGCGAGACCGAGCTCGCCGAACACGCGGCCCAGCACGTCGCACGTCTCGGCCTCCATCGCGAAGGTGACTTCTGCGAAGATGCGCGGGAAAGTGTCGATGACGTCGCGGTCGTACCGCCCGATAATCTCCATGTAGCGCGTCTCGCGGGCTTGGCTCTGGGTGAGATCGACACTGTTGGACAGGCTGATCGCTGCGGCTTCGATGAAATCCGAAAACAGCGTGTAGCGATCGTGACGATACTGGCAGGCGTCGAACAGCTTGCAGATCGCCTTGATGTGGCGGTCGGCGGAGCCCATCGGGAAGCTCCTTTCTGTGAGTGATTGGGGGCAATGGTGGCGATTGCGGTCGTTCGACCGCTGAGGTCACTACTCTGCGGAGAACGGTGCTCCGGACCGCCGAGAATCAGTAATCCTCGGGCAGCATGATGGTGAGGACGCGGGTGGTTTTCGCCGCGTCGGCTGGATCTTCGGAGCCGAATTCCAGATTCTCGTCATAGTAATCGATCTTGAAAAGGATTTTGACCTCGCGGACGGTGATTGAACCCATGTCGCGTTCAGGGCTGTCGCGATCGAAGCTCGCACCGCGCACGGCCGCCATGATCGCCGCTTGCGCGAGCAGCTCGGCAACGAGGCCACCTTCACCAGCCAGGCGGGCAAGGCAGTTTCTGGTGATAACAGTGCGCGAACCGCGATCGAGGCCCTGCCGGCAGCGGTCGTTGAGGATGGCGATGCGCTCGGTGCGGGAACCGGCCTGCGGGTTTTTGTGCATATCTATCTCCGGGATGGGCGGGCAAACGGCGGGACTGCGTTGCGCGATCCGCCTTGCCGCCCCCCTTCCCCACCCCTCTCAGCTTTGGGCCATGAGGCTCGCGCGTGCGCGATATGGCCGCGATCTCGGAGAGCGTGGGCCGGGGTCTGGCGGTGATCTGGTGGAGATCCGATTGTCTACCCCTGTGATTTAGGAGAATCAGGCAGCGTGCTGTAGGCTCATGGGGTTCGGGATCCAGATGCGAAAGGTGAAGGCGAGATGTCGCAAGCCGAGATCATGAACTGGACGGCGCTGTATGCGGCGACCACGCTTGTCTGCATGCTCACGCTCTTTCTTTCGGGGACAATGGTCGCGGTTCAGCTGTGGCGCGAACGGTTTTGGCGCGGCCTTGGATCGGTGCGCGCGGTCCTGCTGTTCGTGCCGGGAACATGGTGGCGCTGGCAGAAGCTCTATCTGACCGGAACGCCGGTAATTCTGGCAATTGTCGCAGCCTTTGCGCTCACGCTCGAATGGTGACAGCCCGTGGGGCTGGTGTCATCCTTGTAAATCTTCCGGCACATGGAAGATTTACAAGGATGATCTCGGCGACGCATCTACCAACTCAGGTCATGTATTGCCCTAACGGTCTGCTCCATTCTCTGCGGTTCACTCACCCACGACCATGTCCAGCACCGGCTCCACGCAATCGAGAGCCTCGCCATCGCCCCGGTCAGCCCGTGCCTCATCGTCATTGTCGGAATCGAACTCACCCCTGGTCGCGGCCAGTTCGGCTTCGAGTTCTGCCAGTTCGCGCTGTTTTTCCTCCAGCAACGCGGTTTCGGGGAATTCCTGACCAAGGCGTGCCTGGAACGCGGGCAGGCGCCGCTCATTGGCTTCAAGACTTCCTCTCGCTTCGGCCAGGTCGGCATCGAGATTGGCGAGAGAGGATTCCAGTCGGCCAAGTGCTGTGCTCCACCGGGTCTTCTCGCTGATCTCGAACGCACGGTCCTGGCCGTGATGTACCGGTGCGATCATCACGCGCAGGTAGCGCCTGCCGTCGTCACTCAGGGCGGGGTGGCTGGTGACCTTGAGGTCGATGCCGCTCAGTGATCCGATGATAAGGGTGTCGGCGCCACTCTTGCGCAGGTCGAGGGCTTTCCGGATGATCCGCTCGCCGGCAGCCTTGCGGTCGGAGATGATTTGGCCTTCCAACGCCAATATGACCTCATCCTCCCTCGCTGGTATACGCTGGGCTATATCCTGTTCGAGCCTGACGATCCGCGCCCTGCCCTCATCGATCGCGTCGATCGTGCGCCTGATGGTTCTGCGGATATTGAACTGGTCGTCGACATGGGCATCGCGCAGCCGCTCCAGCCGGGCGACTTCGGCATCCAGCCCGGCTTTTCTCATCAAACGGTCATCGCCGGACGCAAGGGCTTTCGCGAGGGCGAACTGGCTGACGTTCGAACCGACATCTTCGATCCGGCGAATGGAGCGGTCGCCCGACATGGCCATGGCGATAAAGCGGGCCTTGCGCTCGAGCATCTGCCAGTTGGTCGCGTCCATCGAGCCGCTTGTGGCATAGCCATAGAGTTCGATTTCGTCGTTCTGGTTGCCCTGGCGCTCGATCCGGCCTTCGCGCTGCTCGATATCGGAGGGAATCCACGGCACATCGAGATGATGCAGGGCTTTCAGGCGCTGCTGTGCGTTGACGCCGGTTCCCATTGTCGCTGTCGAACCGAGGACGATCCGCTTGCGCCCCTGGTTGAGGTCATTGAACAGGCGCTGCTTGGCGCTGTTCTTCTTGTAATGCTGCATGAAGGCGATCTGATCGGCAGGGATGCCCATCGCGATCAGCCGGTCACGAATCCAGACATAGGCGGAGAAGCCGCGCGTCTCGATGGCGGCCTCGGTTCCGAGATCCGAAAAGATCATCTGTACGGCGCCGGGCAGCTGATAGGGCTTGCCGGTTTCCGGGTCGGTGTAGCGGTTCTCGCTGGTCTCCCGCCAGATGCGGTGGACGTTCTCGATCAGGAGATTGAGCTTGTTGCCCTCTTCGTTGCCGATCCCGGCATCGACGAAGCGCAGGTCGATCGCCGAGTGCCTGCCGTCGGTGATGACCGACAGGATGATGTCATCGCCCTTCTGCGGGCGACCGCTACGGCTTTCGATGGCTTTGATGCGCTTGGCGAGCACCCGCTGATAGGCTTTGAAGGGCGCGGCGGACTGGGCGACAACGATCTGCCGCTTGCCGCCCCGGATGGTGGGGAGCTGCACATATTGGCGCAGGTCGTCCTTCAGCACGACATCGGCGACGCTGCGGTACATCGCCATCAGGTCGGCGACGTTGACGAATTCGCAGAAGCGGGTGACCGGCTTGTAGCTACCGCTGGGCTGCAGTTCGAGTTCGGTGCGCGTGTCGCCGAAATTGGCGGCCCAGGCGTCGAACTCGTGCAAACCCTTCGAGTAAAGCTCGTCGTGCTGCATGAACCGCTGCAGCGTGTACATTTCGCCGAGCGTGTTGGTGATTGGCGTGCCGGATGAGAGGATCAGTTCGCGTCCGGGATTGATACCGGAAAGGTAGCGGGATTTGACATAGAGATCCCACGCGCGCTGTGAACCGACAGGATCGACGCCCTTGAGGTCGCCGAGGTTCGTCGCGAAAGTGAGCTTGCGGAACTGCTGGGCTTCATCGACGATGATCTGATCGATGCCGATCTCGCCGATATGGACGAGATCGTCCTTGCGGGAACGCAGGTTCTCGAGGCGACGCTGAAGCCCTTCCTTGAGGCGCTCGACGCGTTTGCGGGAGACGCGGTCATTACTGTCGATGTTGTCGACGAGGGCTTCGTAGCTCGCGAGTTGGTCTTCGATGAACTCCTTCTCGAACGTCGCCGGAGTCGGGATGAACTTGAAGGCATCATGGGTGATGATGATCGCATCCCAGTTGCCGGTGGCCGCGCGCGCGAGGAATCGCTGGCGTTTTTCCTTCACGAAGTTGGTGTCGTCGGCGACGAGGATCCGTGCGGTCGGGTAGAGCATCAGGAACTCGCGGGCGATCTGGGCGAGGCAGTGATTGGGCACTGCGACCATTGGCTTGTTGGCGAGACCGAGCCGGCGCTGCTCCATCACGGCGGCGCAGAGGCTGAACGTCTTGCCGGCGCCGACCGAGTGCGCGACGTAGGTGGAGCCGGCCGCGATGATCCGCCAGACGACACGCTTCTGGTGATCGCGCATCCGGATGGCGTCCGATGCGCCCGGCAGCTTCAGGTGCTTGCCGTTGAAGGCGCGGGGCACGAGATTGTTGTAGGCGTCGTTATAGATGCGAACGAGGCGGTCAGCGCGGTCGCTTTCCTGCCAGACCCATGTCTCGAAGGTCGATTTGATGGCCGTCAGCTTCTCCTTG
>DDNW01000079.1:6765-14651 GCA_002341345.1 Erythrobacter sp. UBA2510 | reverse complement strand
GGCCGTCAGCTTCTCCTTGGCAGCCTCGGTGTCGATCGTGTTGAGTTCGCGCCGCTCTGATCCGTCGGCCTCACGGATGACGTCGTAAATTTTGGGAATGTGGGAGTTGAGCGCGTCCTCGATGAGGTCGGCGGCGCTGCGGCGCGGGGTTCCCCAGGTCGAGGTCGAGCTAACATGTCCCTCGAAGGGAGACTTGTCGACGGTCCAGCTCGCGATGTTCACGGTGTGAAAGATGCGGGTCTCGATCTCCATCGTTTCGGCGATGAAGGTCTCGATGACATCGGTCGGTATCCAGGGAGCTCCCAGCCGCGCGGTGATCTCGCTCGGCTTGAGATCGACCGGCTGCACGTCCTCCAGCGCCGCGGCGGTGGCGAGGAAACGGGGATCGAGATCGGCCTTTTCTCGCGCTAGGGCGAGCTTGGTGCGGACCGGGCCGGAAAGCGCCTCGTCTGCGGGAACCCAGTTGTTGAAATGCGGCGTGCTGCGGATGGGGTCGAGATAGACGTCTTCAGCCAGGTCGCTCAGCGCCTGTGCCTCGCTGGTGCCGAGCAACTCGGCTATCAGGGTTATATCGACCCGTCCGCGTTCATGGAGGGAGAGCGCGAGGGCATCCTGCGCGGAGTGGATTTCATGAGTAACGGGGGGCTTGACGACGCGCTCGGTGAAGATCGGACCCGGCGTGCCGACGTCGTTCGCCTCGTCATAGGTTTCGATCGAGGCGACCAGCCAGACATCGGGGTCGTCGAGGAAGGGCTGAAGATTGGGGCGCCGCTGATATTCCTTCTCGGCTCCCGTGTCCGGGTCGGTACGGATCGTGGTGACGGTGCGGTTGATCGGGCCGTTCTTCTTGACGAAGGCCCGGTAGTGCGTGAGCAGCCGCTCCTGCAGGATGGTGTAGGGTTCGTCGTTTAGCTGGGCGCGCAGAATGGTCCGGACGGTGTCTCGGATCGGGATGAGCGCGCGGATGACGTTGGCATGTTTGGCGAAGAGACCCGGTTCGCCCCGGCCGGATTTGACCGCGACGGTCGTGGGTATGCCATCGACGATCTGGTGCAGTGCGCCGCCGGATACGAGATAGCTGCCTTCCTTGAAATCGGCCTCGTCGGCCGCAGTGCCGATCGAGAGGTCAAGCGAGACGTCCGTTCTGTCGCGGAGCGAAGTCGTCCGCTCGATTGGCCTGAAGGAACCGGCCTCGCGGGACGCGATTTCCGTCAGCGTAGCAGCCAGCAGGGCGGGAATGTCGGCGTCAGGTGCGGCGGCGCAGCCATATTCCATGCCATATTGGCCGCTGCGCCATTCATGAGTGCCGAGCACATGATCGGGATGATCGAGGAAGTAGCTGTTGATCCGCAGCGGACCACTACCCTCGTCGCTGCCTTCTATGTCGGCAAGGTCGAGCCAGTGGCGCCGGGGACGGGAGGCATCGGGCTGATGTTTCTGGAAGAGGAGGATGTCGACGACGACGTCGGTGCCCGCCTCGTCGCGCATGGCTTTCCCCGGCAGGCGCACCGCTCCGAGGAAATCGGCCATGGCATCAATATGTTGCCGCGCTTTAGGATCGCTCTTGTCGAGTGAATATCGCGACGTGACGAACATGGCGATGCCGCCGGGGCGAAGCTGCTCGATGGACCGGGCGATGAAGAAATCATGGAGCGAGAGTCCCAGGCGTCCGGGAGCCGAACGGTTCTGCACCGTTACGTTCGAGAAGGGCGGATTCCCGATCGCGAGATCGAAATCGCCGGGCAGCGATGCCTTGTCGAAATCGATGCAACGGATGAGCTGGCTGGGATAGAGGGCACCGGTAACGCGTGCGGTGACTGGGTCGTTCTCGATACCGACGAAGAGCGTGTCGCTGGAGAGGAAGTCCGGCCGCAGCCCCATGAACAACCCGCTGCCGCAACCGGGTTCGAGGATCTGGCCGCCGGTGAAGCCGAGGATGCGGGCGGCCTCCCACATGGCCCGGATGATGTATTCAGGCGTATAGTGCGCATATTGCGTGGCACGCTTGAGCGACTGAAGTTCGGTTTCGGTGGTTTCAGCGACAAGGCTTTGCCCGAGTTCTTCCCAGCCCTGCCGGTATTCATCGCCACGGCGGGCGAAGATGTTGTTGGCAAGCTCGGACGCGCCGAAGCCGATGAACTTCGCGATCGCTTCCTGTTCCGCACGCGTCGCAGTTCGATTTTCGCGATCGATCAGGTTCAGCAGGCGGATCGCCTCGATATTGTCATGGGCGCGGCCCTTCCACGACGGGGCGAGTGTCCTTCCGCCAGCGAACGAGAAATCGACCGGCAGCACGTGCGGCGGCTTTGCCTTCACCTCGAACAGGTCGGAGGCGATAGGGGATGTCTTCGGCGGTTCTGGCGAGGGCTTGATGGGCTGGTCGAAGTCCAGGCACAGCTGGAGCGCCAGCGCGGATGCACTGTTTCGCATGGAAGCTTCCTTTTCAGGCGATGTTGAGGGCTCGGCCTGCCCTGGGGGTGCGGGGCACGTCGGGGCGAGCAGTCCATGCGGGAACGGGAGTGACGCTAAGGGCGTCGCAGCGCGGGCATGGCAAAGATCGCGGTCAGGCCCACGGCCCGACCTGGAGCGTCACTAACGGGTCATCAGCAGGTCGAGGGCGTGCTCGAAGACCTCGTCTCCGGCGCCATTGACGACGACAGCCTTGGGATTGGTGGCGAGCACGGCGCTAGAGATGGTAGCGATCGGGCGCTTGCGCAGTGGATGTTGGAAGATCTGGTCCTTCTCGATGGTGACCAGATTGGTGCGCAGCAGACGTTTCAGCCGTCGGCCTTCGAGTGCGCGTGTCAGCAGATCGCTCACTTCGGCTTCGAGATCATGATCGAGGGTTATGTCGCCCAGAACGGTTGGCGCCCGGTTGGCCTTCAGCCACGTATCGACCTCAGCCAGATCCCAGCAACCGACCTTGTCGAAGAAATCGGCGGACCCGTGCCCCTGGTTATGGGCATGGAAGGCCAATTCGCCATCGATCCAGATTTCCGCGCGATAGGCAGTGGTTTCTTGGGATAGCGCGGCGCTGTGGGTGATACGTCGCAGTTCGATTTTCATAGGGGGACTCCTGTGATGCTCCAATGGCAAGCACCCGCCCCTCTCCCCCTTCCCTTTCCTGTCAGCGCGAAGCGGGGCGGTCGGATTGGAGCTGATCGCGCATCGGATCATCCCAGGCGCAGGGCCGCGGCATATTGGCGCAGCAGCTCGGTCATCGCGGATCGCAGATGGCTCTTGTTGCCGATAACGATTTCGGGATTGAGATCATGGCCGCGCGCAGTGCGGTAACCTGTTGCGGTCTCGCCATAGGCGTCTTCGACGATGATCCGGTGTCCCCGCGGATGCGCGGGGCCGGCGTAGCGGACAGTGAAATCGCCGAGACGTCCGGAGAGCCCTGCTGCCATTTTGCTCCAGCGAATATGGCCGGCTGCAAACTGCTCGCCTCGAGCCCGACCGCGGGCAAGCCAGAGACGAAACTGCGTCCGTTGTTGGAGCAGCGAGTTGCGCGTGCGCTCCATTGTTCGCGCAAGTGGCAAGATATGAGAGTCGGTATCGAGTCGTGCGAGTTCAGCTTCTTCCGCAACCGCGAGTATGTCGGCATAATCACGCTGACGAAGATGCGCCCGGAGTGCTTCGTCATCCCCGGGTGGCAGCCCGGTCGCGCCAGAAAGGGCGTAAAGGCCGGTCTGGGCGTCGATCAGACAAACTGTGGTTTCGTCATGGCCTATCCGCTCATGGAGCATGGCGAGGATGCCGATTGTCCCCGCGGCGTGTTCAGTCGCGCCGAGAAGCAGTAAACGCCGGTGCCATGAGACGGGTGTCGGCAGATCGGTGGGCGCGGGCCACTGGCTAGGCAGAGGCCGTGAGGAGGGCGGGCTGGTGGCTGTGGCAGGTTCGGGGGTGACTGCGGCAAGGGATCGGCGGGCGACGTCGAAAATGTCATCGGGCCGCCCTCCCCCATCGAGAAATCCCTGGTCGTAGGCGCCGCGGCGGCGATCGGGTTTGCCCTGGCGAGTAAGGGATGGTGGCCGGGCCTCCCATCCTGCCTTCGCTGCGTAATTGCCATCGGCCCAGGCTACCGCTTCGTCCCAGTCATAGCCATAGACGGCACGGGCATGGAGAATGCCCCTATCCCGGCTGTCGGTGCTGCCCCCGGCAACCTTCCGCTCGACATGGGCGAAGTTTGCCGCCTGGCGTTGTTGCTCGCCTTCTTGCACTATTCGTTCGTGGAGTGGCTTGAGCATCGCGGTGCGCTCGCGGGTGCGGGCCATGCGCGCTTCGAGCGGCGTATCGTTTGGCAGGTCAGGAAAGGCGCGCCAGGCATTGGCTATGGCATGAGCATGATGCGGGGCACGGCCATGCGCTATCCAGCACGCCGCATCGGCGGGATCGAAGGCGTCGGTCATGTCGACTGGTCCTCGCGCGAGGGCTCACGCTGCATGGTGGAGCAGCGGCAATGCGGTTACATCGCCCAGCGTCGCGCTTCGATCGAGTACCGGATAGGGCAGGCTCGGAACCTTGCGCGCCGCGATCCGTGCCGCTTTTGTGAGGGGGAAGAGATAGGTATGACATCCGGGATGGCGTCGTCGGCGCAGGAAGCCCGTGCGCTCAAGATCGGCGAGCCAGTCCGCGCGGTCTTCGCCGAAGCGGGGTGGGCGTGCCCCGGCACTGAGGAGCGCATCGATCGCATAGCGTTGTCCGCATTCGGCGTTGCGGATCTTGGACAGCGCGCGTGAAGAGATCGGCTGCCCGTCGGGCAGGATGAGGTCGGTGCGCGGGCTCGATCTGCCGGAATATTGGCTGTTTGCGGCGCGATAAATGAGGCCGCAATGTCCGGGGAGTATCACCCGCCCGTCGGGATCAACGCGGCGGACCGGATCGGCATAGGAGATGACGGAGAGGATTTCGGGTTTCTCGCGGCGCAGGAGCCGAAACGCGCGGGCGATCAGGAAGGTCTCGGCATTGCCACCCTGAGAATCGTCTATGACAAGACGACCGAGATCGCAGGCGGTGCGCGGATCGGCAAGGCCCGCGCTCTTGGGAACGCTGGCGTTGTTGACCGGGTGCGAGAAGACGCAAACGCCGACCAGTTCCGAGCGGCCGCCTCCCGCATTGGCGAAAAGGCCGGCCGACAGGCGCGCGACAGGCATCGAGGCGGTGTAGTGATGTGCCCGCACGAATGGGGCCGCCTGGTTCTTCGTGCTTATGACATCGACGGCAAGCTGTTTCGGATCGATTTCCGTCGCGTCTGGTATCCAGTGGCAGCGCCGGTCGCGCCAGCGCTGGCTGCGTGTGGTGAGCATGATGGTGATCTCCTTTGGATCACCATTGCCCCTCCCCCTTCCCTAACGCGGCCCGTAGGGCCTGAGAACCGTCTGGGTTTGCTGATTTGGAGGCATTGATCACCTCAAATGCTTATGCTTGAGCGTGAGTAATGTGAGGACTCAATCTCGATTGATTCCGGTCGCGTTGGCTTTGAGAGCGGAAATAACTGCATTGGTGAAGCCTGGAGGCATGCGACCGGCAACATAGGAAGGTTCCGGTGACACAGGTCGGATATCGTAACCAATCCAGGTGAAGTGATTATACTGGTCGACGACGACTGAGGTGCCGCGGGCGATCCCCGCAGCGTCCGCTACCTGATCGGGTATTGCCAGGGTTGAGGCTTGCCTGTCGGCCTTCGTCGTGATCGCGACTGTAAACACCCGCTGTCCCTGTGTGGCGATTACCATGACAGGGCGTGTTTTGACGCCCTCGTCGCGACCAGCTTGCTGTTCGTGGGTGAACAGGTAGACGTAGTGGAGTATGTCACCGACCTTAGGAAGCGGGGTCATCGTTCCAACGATCTGACGCGATTTCCTCTCTCGTCGGACGGGCCGCTTCGAAGAGGGCCGCATGCTCACTGGTCATGTCGGCGGCGTCGACGGCAACCAGATCCAGAACCGAGAGAATTTGACCGGCCGCAATTCGTTCAAGCCGCTCGAAGTAGGAAGCTTCGGCCAACGTGATGTCAGGTCTTCCATGCTTGGTGATGGTGACAGGTGTCCGGCGCCCGAGATCGAGATATTGTCCCGTGTGGTTGTGGAAGGTGGTCAGCGGAACCTTCTTTTTCGGGGGTGCGGCGATTGCGGGATCGGCCATGCGACTCTCTTTGGCTAAATGATCCTCCCAAAATAGCAAATATGGCAATTTTTGCAAGTTTCAGCAGATTCGTGGGAGCGGGATTGGCACGGTCTGACCCGAGCCAAGGTTGATGAACGCACCAGCGTGGCCGATGGAACCGCGGCCAAAGAGGTCGAACAGAAGCGCGAGTGCGTGGCTCGCGACGACGCGGTTGATGAACAGCGATTGCCGTTCCAGCGCCTCGGCGATCGAGCAGGAGGGCGCGTCGTTATCGGGCAGTGTTTCATGGCTGAGTTCGGGAAAGGCTTCGAGAACGGTGGGCAGGCGTGCTTCTTCCTCGCCTCGCTCAGGCGCTGGGCAGCCGATGATGAACTGCCCGTCATTTGCGCGGTTTCCAAGGTCCATCCAATAGTCGGGCTTGTTGCGTTCCTCTTCCATCGCCGCGCCGATCGCGCGACGCGCGGACGCGGTGTCGACACAGGTGATGAGGAGATCGGTGGCATCAAGCCTAGCGGCGTCAGGAGCGCGGCCATGGATGGCCTTCCAGTCGAGGCCGTGCGCGAGATTGATCCGTTCGGTTAGCGTGCGCGCCTTCGAGGTTCCGACATCGCATGGGTAGAAGGGTTGACGGCCAAGATTGGCCTGGGTGACGATGTCGTCATCGACCGTCGTCACATCGAGAGAGCGCGAGGAGATGGCGCGTAGGGCGGTATCGAGAGCCGTCAATCCCATGAGCATCTGCGAGCCTGAGCCGCCGCACCCGACAAGGAGGATCCGGATTGGTCGATGGCTGAAGGCGGCGGGGAGGAAATGGCGCTGTGGCATGTCATTGTGCATGACGTTCTCCTGCGAATGGGCTGCGTGGCAGGGGGAGGAACATGCCGCCGGCGCACAGGCGCGAGACCATTTCGGGGCCGGTGGGATCATCGATCCTGCCGAACACGAGCGCCAGTTTGGTCGTATCGGCATCGTCCGCATCATCGGTGGCGCTGAAGAAGGCGCGCGCTCGCCCATGGCTGTGAACATCCGCGACCATATAGCAGCCAGGCGGGAGGACGGGTGTACGGTAGACGAGGCGCGAGGGCGTCGCTTCGTCGATCGTCGGGTAACTGAGCGAGAATTGCCGGGTGACCTCGTTCCATAGCACGAATACCGCTGCCTCATTGGGGAGTGCGGCGCGAAAGTGATCGAGCATGGAGGTTCGAAATTCTTGCGGAATCAGGCCGCAAAGGAGGTCGGCACGGGGCACTCCTGCAGAGCCATAGGGAAGATAGCCGGCGATCGCGGAAGTGATTGGAACATCGAGCGCGAGCCAAGGCCGGCGCAGGATCAGCATGACAGCGTCGCATCCCACCGCGATGCCATGACCGGCAGGCGCGGATCGCAGAGCATCGATTGCGGGCGACTTGCCGGATGGCGGAATGGGGTAACAAGGCACGGCGGCGAGAATAGCCGCGGCCGTCGGATCGTCTGCGATCATGGTCATTTCCTTGCGATTGCGGCGATCAGGCGCTCGAGGGTGAACGGATCGCCTGGGTTGGCGCGCTGCTTTTGTCCGGTCCTTCGGCGGGCGCCGGCGATGAACGGCTTGAGGCGGCTCACCGGAAACCGGCGTGCCCGACGTGCGGCGAGATCGTCCCAAAGCGCGATCAGACCGCCCTTCCCCTTCACCGTAAACTCCTGACCGGGATTGGGATGGGTGGACCAGCTGTCGAACACGGCGCGCTCGAACTCGGGGATGGCGGCGGGAGAGAGTT
>DDNW01000079.1:5530-6629 GCA_002341345.1 Erythrobacter sp. UBA2510 | reverse complement strand
ATACCCAGCACAAATGTCCTTCGACAAAGACGTTGAGGATCGGCGAATGCAGCAGCCTGGTATCCGCCGTGGGCCTTTGGTTGGCCGGCAGGGCGAAGATTCCGAGGCCTGACCGGGTGGCGACGAAGAGGTGTGCCGGATAGGGAACGGGGACGATGGTCCGTGCGCCAAGTACCCGCAGGTCGTCCGGTGGGGAGGATAAGGCGAAATAGGCAGGACGTACCTGCTCGGCCACCCACCAGACGAGGACGTCAGGGTTCGAGACAAGCACATTCTCGGGGAGGATATGGGGGATGGCGGTGCGGCCGAGTGCCTCGGTCCACTGGCGCAGATGCGCGCGGGTCAGCGGTGTTCCCGCTTCGATAGTGGGGCGATCCTCGCTGTCGAGCGTGACCGGGTGCATGCTGGCGAAGGCGAAGCTGTCATCGCCAGAGGAACGGGACAATCCCCGTGTATCGCTGCGGTAGAGCAGGATCGCGTTGGCCAGGACGAGACGGCCGTCAACGGCTTCGAAATGGGTCGAATAATCGGACATGAAAGTCTCACCTTCTTGTCGGGTCGTATTTGAGCAGGGCCTGGGCGCAGTCGAGGAAGCGCGCGCCGGCGCGCAAAGTGGCGAACCAGTCGTCGATACGCTTGGCGTCCGGCAGAGGGCACAGGCCGCAAAAGTCCATGAAGCCCATTTCCATGCCATGGCGGCCGATATCGTCGAGTTCTCGCGCGAACTGGTCGAAGGGTACGAGGGTCAGCGGCGGCAGGGTTGCGCATTCCTCGATGCCGGGGACATATTCGCAGACCGTCTCGAAGTCGAAATGCCAGGCGCTGCGTTTCGGATCGCATTTGCCGAGCGCTGCATGGGCGTCGTGAAGTTCGGCGAGGAGCTGGCGCAAGCGTGCCGGGAGACGTGAGGGCCGCGCGGCATTGTCCGCGATCATCCATTCGGGGCGCCGCGCGTTCATCGTCGACGGCAATGTCATCTCGCTGTTTTCGATTTCGTCGGCGCCGTACATGTCGATCATGCTCTGGCGGGCGGCTTCATCGTCGGTCTCGCCTTCCCAATAGTACATCGAGACTTCTTCGAAGAGGTCGTCGTATCCGA
>DDNW01000079.1:3325-5383 GCA_002341345.1 Erythrobacter sp. UBA2510 | reverse complement strand
GCGGCCCAGCGTCTGCCCAAGCGCCTTGTAGACAGTGGCGCGCCAACGGATCGGGGCATCACCGGTTTCGATCCAGCCAAGGTCAATCTGGCCCAGGCTATCGCAGACGACTGCGATTGCAGGCGGTCCGTGATCGTCACCGTGAAGAACAACCGTGCGTAGCTCGACCATGTCGACGGGGCCGAGGATTTCGTGAACCGCCTTGCTGAAGACCCGTTCGATATGGCGGCGCGCTTCCGGACGCGTGAAGCTTTGCGTCTCCGCAGTGCGCGCCGCGACCCATTGACCGATCAGCTTGTGGTGCGGCGCCAGCGGTCCATCGAACAGGACGGGGATATTGTTCGACACCGCGGGTGACCGCCCGACAAGATTAGCCGAGCGGCGGGAGTGCAAGTCCCGTGGGGGCGGGGATCGGTTCGGAGATACCATGCCCTTCCAGGGCTGGATTGGTGGCGACCCGCGCATGGAGGGTCTGGGCCTTGATGCTGCAGGCGGGGAGCTGGGTTCCAGGAGGATTGCCGTCATCGCATTCGATCCATTCGAGCAGGGATTTGCGGGGCGCGGGCGGTATGGGTGCGGGCTTGCGGCGCGCCATACTCAGCCCTTTGTCCCGACGGCGCGGCGATATTCGGTGACATGGACGCCTCCGACCACGCCGGCATCGACGATCTCTGCGTTGATAATCGCGGGATAGAGTGTCGCATGGTAGGTGCGCAGGGCGTTCGGCTCGGCCGCGAGGTGCGGAGGCACGGGGAGGTCAATGCCATCGTAGCGGTAGGCGCGTTCGAGATGATTGATCTGCATTAGGGTCTCCTGACTGCTGGTTGTCGAAACGGATGGTGAGGGATCAGAACAGGCTCGCAGGCTCGTCCGCTTTCGCGTCCGCGGGCGGAGAGGCCGGAGCCGGGGCTTTGGCCGCGGGGCTGGATGCCGGGATCTTGGGGGTCGAGGCTGATTTCGCCTTCGCTGCTTCGATCGCGGCCGTCTTGGCGGCTTCGGCGACCTCGCGCTGTCCTGCCAGCTGGTCAGCGAGCGTCTTGCGCGCGGCGATGAGCTGACCGAGTGCTCCTTCGGATCCCCTGGCGAGTTCGGCATCGATCTCGGTCGCGCTTGCCGTAATGGCGATCGGGCGTGTCTCGCTTTTGTCGAGAGTGTCGCTGGCGCCTTCAGCCTTGCGGGGGATGATGGTCAGGGTGACGGTGTCGTCAGGTCCTGCGACAAGATCGAAGCTGAGCGAATAGCGGGCGAGCAGCGGCAGCAGGCTTGTGACAAGCATGGTGTTCAGTCCTTTCGTGTGGGGATCGGGAGGGTAATCAGGCGACGAATTCGGCGACGCGCGCGGGGGCTTCCTCGGGAACGGGTGTTGGGGCCGGCGGCGGGCCATAGATGCTGTCGAGAGTCATTGCGCCGGGCAGTCGTCCGGCCCAGTCGAACCCACTGCGGTTGAGCATACCGGTGATGAGTTCGGTCTTCTTGGAGGCGAGAAGCTTGGCGAAAGCCTTCGCGCCGATGTGGGCAACGAGGCCGCATTCCTGGGCGATGAAGCTGAGTTCGTCCTTGGTGTACCGCTCGAGAAAGGATTGATCGGCCTGCCAGCTGTCGCGCAGATCGACCTGGAACACGCGTGCGAGATCGGCGACGTGGCTGAAGCTGAGGACGTCCTTGGCATAAGCGGCGCCAATGACGGACAAGACGTTCGCCGAGCGGGCATCGTTCAGCGCCTGGATCTGAGCGATCTTTTCCGCATAATCGAGATCCGGGAAAGTCTCGCCGACCAGGAAACCTGCGCGCGATGTCAGCGTTTCGGCCTTGATCTGTGCAAGGCTGCCCGACATCGCCGCAACAAGGATGGTCGTCCGGGCGTGATCGGTATTGCCGGCAAGCGCGCGCGCAAGGGCGGTTCGCCATGTCGCTTCTCGAAATTCCTTCGTGCGTGCGGCGATCGATTTGGCGGTCACACCGGGCTTCGGGGAGCTTTGCGTCGCTTTCACCGGAGTGGCCGGAGCAAGCGTCGGCGATGGATTGGCTTCGGACTGTGCCGAAGGTGGCTCGCCCTCC
>DDNW01000079.1:2561-3145 GCA_002341345.1 Erythrobacter sp. UBA2510 | reverse complement strand
AAGGTGGCTCGCCCTCCCCTTCCCCATGCTGCGAAGTCGCGGACGGCACGGTATCGGTATCCGTATCGGCGGGCGGCGCCCCGTCATCATTAGGCGATCTTGCGAGCGCAGCCCTTGCCGCGGCTTCAGCCTGCGCTTCTTTCTCAAACCGGATCACCTCGGCGGCTTCGGTCTTGAGCTGGAAGCATCCGGCATTGGTGCAATAGCCGTCGTCGACATGGGTCTCGAAGAGCGCGCGCTGGGTTGCGGAATTATAGGGGCACCTGGTGCATTCACTTTTGTCAAAACAGGCGGACGCAAGGTCCTGTGTCACACGCTTGAGAAGCTCCTGTGTCTTGGCGACGTCGAGCTGGGCCGTAAGGATGGTTTCGAGAGCCTTGTCCTGCTTGTCCTTCGGCACCGCGGCGAGCAGTTCGGCATGGCCGACCTTGATCCGGCGTTCATCCAGCGCGGTTTTGACCGGTTCGGATAGTTCCGCGAGGGCAAGCCGGCGATCGAACATGGTGCGTGACCATCCCAGACGCTTTGCGGCTTCCGCGCGGTCACCATGACATGCGGCAAGGACGCGCACGGCGGCATCGGCC
>DDNW01000079.1:0-2451 GCA_002341345.1 Erythrobacter sp. UBA2510 | reverse complement strand
GGACGCGCACGGCGGCATCGGCCTGTTCGGTCTCCGATGCGTTGTCGCGATCGTGGTTCTCTGCGATTGCCGCTTCGAGGGCTTCCTGATCGGTCATGTCGCGAATGACGACCGGGATTTCGCCTTCCGGGCCGTAAACCTCGAGTGAGGCCCGATAACGCCGCTCGCCGGCAACGATAGCGAAGAACCCTTCCTTTGGTCGGAGCAGGATGGGCTGCAAGACGCCGCGCCGACGGATCGACGCCACGAGTTCCTCATGCTTGGCTCGGTCGAAATAGCGGCGCGGATTATCTCCTTTGACGATTTTGGAAAGCGGCAGGGTGATTTCGGGACTGGGTTCTAGTGCGTCCAAGACACGTCTCCTTGCGGAATGTCGCGGACCCGTCCTTCACGGCCGTGCGCCTTCATTCCGGCGAGTCCATTCCGCTCCCCTCCCCCTTGCCTTTCGTGGCCCATCGGGCCTCAGGCCAGGTTGGTCGTTTTCGTGTGTTTGGAAAAAATGATGGCGAGCCAGGCCGCGGCTTCAGCCGCTGGTGATCAAATCCAGCAGACGTGCGTGCAGTAAGCCGTTGCGAAGTTCAGCGTCATTGATATCGATGACTGGGCCGATCTTTTCCATGCGCGGATGCGTGATCGCCTTGGCGTCGCGGTAGGCGTCTGTGTCGAAGCCCATCGCCTCGACTATGGCGATACGGTTCTCGCCGGTTTCACGAGAGTATGTTTCGATGATGAAGTCGGGCCGGCAGTTCCCAACGGGTGTCTGGATATCGAACAAGGGCTTGGTGATCGCGCTGTCGTAATAATGTTCGTCGAGCCGGTGCTGGATCCGCAGGAGATCGCGCAAGACGGTGCGTTCGAAATCGGAATCGACCGGTATGAAGCGCTGGCCGGAATAGATGGGCTGGGCGTAAGCGCGCAGCGGCGCGTAGCCTTTCACCTGCGGCAGCTCGCCGATGACGATCAGTGCCAGATAGGGGCCGGCGACGGGTGTGCCATGGATCGATGGGTGCTGGATGCGGGTCGCGATCTCGATCGGATCGCAGCCGGCGGCATGGATGATATTGCCCTCGATGCTGTTGGCAAACAGCAGGAGGAAACCTTGCGGCGCGTGTCCGCGTGGCCAACGGGGAGCAAGCGCGCGAATACCGGCATAGACGCGCCGGTGCCGGAAGGCCGAACCGTGCGTCCATAGCACCCTCGCCAACTCGACGCCTGGGGCAACTTCGATATGAGCGGCGACCTGCTGGATTGCGGCAAATTCGCTGGCGATGCCCCGTTCGTCACTGGGCGACAGCATGGCCTGGTTGCGACCTGCAAGATCGAGTAGTCGCCACATCAACCGGGCAAGCCGCGGGATATGTGGTTGGCGAATACGTCCGCTCGCGCTGTCGTCGGGTGCGCGCGCGAGACGAACCGGAGCCCTCTTCAGCACCGAGAAATAGCCATCGAGACGGTCGACTGGCCGAACCGGATCGGCAGCCGCCATGTGTCCGGGAGCGGCCTGGGCATGGAAGAATGGACAATCGAGGCGATGTTCGGGTCTTCCCGGACCCGTCAGACGTCTGAGGTAGAAAGTTTCCGCTTCGCTGAGATAGGCCGGGGTCATCAGCGGCGGAGCGACTTGCGCGCCCAGGCAGTCGCAAGCGATCCACATGTCGCCGAGCCTAGCCTGTTCGACGAGCACCACGCCGGCTTCTTCGTCGTCGTGATTGCCCTTTCCGACGTACCATCGCACGAGCGCGTTGCGCACGATCGGATCGATCGGGATACGTTGGTGCCCCCTGCCCCCGCGATCAACCAGCCACATGGAACGATCCAGGGCGACATCGGGGGCATGCCGCTGATCCTGTCAGCATGCACATTCTCCTGTCCACTGGCGTTCGGTGAGGAGCATAGCACATGGCGTATCGCCTGATAACGGTCTGGAGGAAGTTGCTCTGGTCGATTGGCCCTGTTCGTGATATGTTCCTATTTTTGCTTGTCTAGGAGATGTCACATGAGCAGCCCGAAGAAACTGCCTGGCCGGATCGATATCGACATCACGCTTGTCGATGCGTCGCTGGATCATGTGCAGCGTCCGGAGCGCCGGGCGATTGCGGCGCTGTCGATCGGTGTCGAAGCGAACGACGCGTATTACTCTGTGGTGGAGCTGCTCGAGGCTGTGCATCTTGTCGGTACCCGCCATCCAGATGGTCGGCGAAAGCTGGGCCGGATTCTGGGAGAGCGAGGCGATGATTACCAGCGTTCGATCTATTATGCGCTCGCCGGACGCGGTGCGTCCCATATGCTCGACGATCTCGACTGGCTTGCCGGGATACTCAAGACACGGGGCAGTGTAGCCCGTCACCATCCCGTGAGCGATCCGATCTCACCCTATGTATCGCCGGAACCGGATGGCCCGGTCGGCCTGTTCACACCGTCTTTTCCACTTGGTCGATCGTGGCGGACATT
>DDNW01000146.1:19273-19671 GCA_002341345.1 Erythrobacter sp. UBA2510 | reverse complement strand
TCCATCGGCTACATGAGCCACGATCCCTCCAAGCCGCGCTTCATGGCCTATCTCAGCCTCTTCACCTTCGCCATGCTGATGCTGGTGACGGCGGACAATCTGGTGCAGATGTTCTTCGGCTGGGAAGGCGTCGGTCTGGCCTCCTATCTGCTGATCGGCTTCTGGTTCCACAAGCCGTCCGCCAATGCCGCGGCGATGAAGGCCTTCGTCGTCAACCGTGTCGGTGACTTCGGTTTCGCCCTTGGCATTTTCGGCACCTACCTGCTGTTCGATACGGTCGTGCTGGACGACATTTTCGCTGCCGCACCGGACAAGGCGGGCATGACGCTCGAGTTCCTCGGTATGGAATGGCATGCGCTGACCGTGCTCTGCATGCTGCTGTTCATCGGCGCCATGGG
>DDNW01000146.1:19042-19242 GCA_002341345.1 Erythrobacter sp. UBA2510 | reverse complement strand
GCCAATGCCGCCGCGATCAAGGCATTCGTTGTCAACCGCGTGGGCGACCTTGGCTTCATGCTCGGCATTTTCGGCACGTTCCTGGTGTTCGGCACGGTCTCGATCCCCGAAATACTTGCTGCTGCGCCGACCATGCAGGGCTCCACCATCGGCTTCCTCGGCACACGCTGGGATACGATGACGATCCTGTGCCTGCTGCT
>DDNW01000146.1:419-18912 GCA_002341345.1 Erythrobacter sp. UBA2510 | reverse complement strand
CTGCTGTTCATCGGCGCGATGGGCAAGTCGGCCCAGCTGTTCCTGCACACCTGGCTGCCTGATGCGATGGAGGGCCCGACGCCCGTTTCCGCACTGATCCACGCCGCCACCATGGTGACCGCGGGCGTATTCATGGTCTGTCGCCTGTCACCGATGTTCGAGGCCGCGCCTGCCGCGCTGACCTTCGTCACCGTGATCGGCGCTGCAACCTGTCTGTTCGCTGCGACCATCGGCACCTGCCAGTGGGACATCAAGCGGGTGATCGCTTATTCGACCTGCTCGCAGCTCGGCTACATGTTCTTCGCCGCCGGTGTCGGTGCCTACAATGCGGCGATGTTCCACCTGTTCACGCACGCTTTCTTCAAAGCGCTGCTGTTCCTCGGCGCGGGTAGCGTGATCCACGCCATGCACCACGAGCAGGACATGCGGTATTATGGCGCGCTGCGTAAGCACATCCCGCTCACCTTCTGGGCGATGCTGATCGGTACGCTGGCGATCACCGGTGTCGGCATCTACCATCTGGGTGCGGGCTTTGCCGGTTTCTGGTCGAAGGACGCTATTCTGGAGGTCGCCTATGCCGCCGATGGCGAGTTCTCGAACTTCGCCTTCTGGCTCGGGACGATCGCCGCGCTGCTGACCAGTTTCTACAGCTGGCGGCTCGTCTTCCTGACCTTCTTCGGAAAGCCGCGGTGGATCGAGAGCGAGCATATCCAGCACTCGGTCCACAAAACGCCGGAGCAGGCGGGCGAGGACACCACCGGCGGCTATCATCCGCATGAAAGCCCGCTGACCATGCTGATCCCGTTGGGCGTATTGTCGCTGGGCGCGGTGTTGGCCGGACAGGTTTTCCACGATCCATTCCTCGAGCAGGAAGGGTTCTGGAACGGCTCGCTCGCTTATTCCGAGCATCTGATGCACGCGATGCACGAGGTGCCGACGCTGGTGAAATATGCTGCCTTCATCGTCATGGTGATCGGCTTCGTCATCGCCTGGTACGGCTACATCCGGAACACCAGGTTTCCGGCCGCCGTGGTCGAGCAGCTCGGCCCGATCTACCGCTTCGTGTACAACAAGTGGTATTTCGACGAGCTCTACAATGTAGTCTTCGTGAAGCCTGCAATGTGGCTGGGCCGCGTATTCTGGAAACAGGGTGACGAGGGCACGATCAACCGGTTCGGGCCTGATGGTGCGGCCTGGGTCGTCTCGCAAGGCGCCGTGCTGGCGAAGAAGGTGCAGTCCGGCTACCTGACCAGCTATGCGCTCATCATGTTGCTCGGCCTTGTCGCCGCGATAACCTGGATCCTGTTCTGATGGGGGGCTTTCCGATCCTTTCGCTGATGCTGCTCGTCCCGCTGGCAGGGGCGATTGCCTGCCTGTTCGTGGGCGACCGTGCCGCACGCCAGATCGCGCTGGGTGCGACGCTGGTCGACTTCGTGCTGGGCGTACTGCTGTGGGCCAATTTCGACATTGGCGGGGCGCAGTGGCAATTTACCGAACGCGCCGACATCTTCGCCGGTTTCACCTGGGCGCTTGGCATCGACGGCATCGCGCTGATGCTCATCATGCTGTCGGTCTTCCTGATGCCGGTGTGCATCGGGGCGAGCTGGAACGCCATTACCAAGCGCGTGGGCGAGTACATGGCGGCTTTCCTGTTCATGGAGGTGTTGATGATCGGCACCTTCGCGGCGCAGGACCTGTTCCTGTTCTACATCTTCTTCGAAGCAGGCCTGATCCCGATGTACCTGATCATCGGCATCTGGGGTGGCGATAACCGCATCTACGCCAGCTACAAATTCTTCCTCTACACGCTGCTCGGATCGGTGCTGATGCTGATCGCGATGTTCTGGATGACCGATTACGCGGGCACCACAGACATTCCGACGTTGTTGCAAACCGACTTCCCGCCCGAGGCGCAGACGTGGCTGTGGCTGGCCTTCTTCGCCAGCTTCGCAGTGAAGATGCCGATGTGGCCGGTCCACACCTGGCTGCCCGACGCGCACGTGCAGGCACCGACTGCAGGTTCGGTCATCCTTGCGGGCGTATTGCTCAAGCTGGGCGGCTATGGCTTCATCCGCTTCAGCCTGCCGATGTTCCCCGAGGCATCCGCGCAATTTGCGTGGCTGATCTTCGCGCTCTCCATGGTGGCGGTGGTCGTCACCAGTCTGATCGCGCTGATCCAGCACGATATGAAGAAGCTGATTGCCTATTCCTCGGTCGCGCATATGGCGATCGTGACGGTCGGGCTGTTCGCCTTCAACGTGCAAGGCCTCGAAGGCGCGATGATCGTGATGCTCAGCCACGGCCTCGTCTCGGGCGCGCTGTTCCTGTGCGTGGGTGTGATCTACGACCGGCTGCATACCCGCGAGATCGCGCGTTACGGTGGCCTCTCGATCAACATGCCGCGCTATGCCGTGCTGTTCCTGCTCTTCACCATGGCCAGCATCGGCCTGCCGGGGACAAGTGGCTTCGTCGGCGAGTTCCTGAGCCTGGCGGGTATCTACCAGATTTCGAGCTGGGTGGCTTTCGTCTGCACGACCGGCATTATTCTCGGCGCGGCCTATATGCTGTGGCTCTATCGCCGCGTGGCCTTTGGCGAGCAGAAGAACGCCGATGCCGCTGCCATGCCTGACCTGTCGGGTCGCGAGATTGCGCTGCTGGCCCCGATTGCCGCCGTCGTACTGTGGATGGGCGTCTATCCGGAAAGCTTCCTGGCACCGATGCGCAGCGACATCGCCGCGCTCGATGCGCGGATTGCGCGGGCCACACCGCACAGCGATGCGCAGCTAGCCCTGAGCGAATCCGGGGGCGACCATGATGCTGCCGCTACAGAAGAACATGGCCTGGAAGGGGCGCACTAATGGACTTCGCTTCTTCCCTTGCGCTGATACCTGACCTGTTAGTCCTGATTCTGGGCGGCCTTGTGCTGCTGCTCGTCGCCGCATGGGCCGGCGACAAGGCCGCAAGCCCTATCTCGATTGCCGCCTGCGTGGCATTGGGCGGGGCGTTCTTCCTCGTCGCTCCGGCCGTCTGTGCCGGCCTCGCCGGACCGGAA
Source organism: Erythrobacter sp. UBA2510 (assembly GCA_002341345.1). GTDB lineage: Bacteria > Pseudomonadota > Alphaproteobacteria > Sphingomonadales > Sphingomonadaceae > Alteraurantiacibacter. Next base: position 15,860 of record DDNW01000146.1, on the reverse strand, counting down.
ACGACGGGCTTCTCGGGCCTCGTTCGCGCCGACGCCTTTGCCGGTCTGGCCAAGCTGATGATCTACGCCGCCAGCGGCGCGGCGCTGGTCGTCGCACCGAGTTTCTTCGGTCGCCTTGGCGCGATGCGTGCCGAATATCCCATACTGGTGATGTTCGCCGCGGCGGGCATGAGCATCATGGTATCGGCCGCGGACCTGATGACGCTTTATGTCGGGCTCGAGCTGAACTCGCTCTCGGCCTATGTGCTGGCCTCGATGCTGCGCGACGATGACCGCTCGGCCGAAGCGGGCCTCAAATATTTCGTCCTCGGCGCGCTGGCCTCGGGCATCCTGCTGTTTGGCATGAGCCTGACCTACGGCTTTGCCGGCACTACCAGTTTCGACGGGATCAGCGCCGCCTATGCCGATGGCTTGCCGATGGGGGCGGTGTTCGGCCTCATCTTCGTGCTGGCGGGGCTCGCTTTCAAGATCAGCGCGGTGCCGTTCCACATGTGGACCCCCGACGTTTACGAAGGTGCTCCGACGCCCGTCACCTTGTTCTTCGCCAGTGCGCCAAAGGTCGCTGCCGTGGCGCTGCTGTCGCGGGTCGCGCTCGAGGCGTTCGGCGGGCAGGTCGATGCCTGGCGGCAGGTGGTGATCTTCGCCGCGCTTGCCTCGATCGTCGTGGGTGCACTGGGCGCGATCGGCCAGCGCAATATCAAGCGACTGCTCGCCTATTCCTCGATCAACAATGTCGGCTTCATCCTCATCGGTCTTGCCGCTGCGACTACAGCCGGCGCGAGCGCGATGATGGTTTATCTGGCAATTTATGTCGCGATGACGGTCGGCAGCTTCGTTGCGGTGCTGATGCTGCGCGATGCGGAGGGCAAGACGGTCGAGGATATCGCCAGTCTGGCGGGCCTCTCGACCACCAAGCCTGCACTGGCGTGGTGCCTGATGATCATCATGTTCAGCCTGGCCGGCATCCCGCCGATGTTCGGCTTCTGGGGCAAGTTCGTGGTCTTCCAGGCTGCGGTTGAGGCCGATCTGGTTGCGCTCGCGGCCATCGGCATCGCGGCCAGCGTGATTGGCGCGTTCTATTACCTCAAGATCGTCAAGGTGATGTTCTTCGACGAACCGGCCAATGTCGTTACCGGCGAGGCGGACAAATCGCACTGGGCGCTGCTGGCGATTTCGACGCTGGCGATCTCGCCGCTTGGCTATCTGTTAAACGGATGGCTGGGCTCTCTTGCCGACGGCGCGGCCGCGGCGCTGTTCCTTGCTTCCTGACATCGCCCCTCAAATCCACAACGTCGCCGAGACCGGCTCGACCAACGCTGATCTCGTCGCGAGCCTGCGGGCGGGGGATGTGCGTGTCGAGGGGGAATGGCTGGTCGCCGACCGCCAGAGCGCCGGGCGCGGACGGCTCGGGCGGCAATGGCTCGACGCGCCGAGCAATTTCATGGGCTCGACGCTGGTGCGGTTGGGCGCAGGCGATCCGCATGCGCCGACACTGTCGTTTGCCGCGGCACTGGCCGTCTATGAGGCGGTGCGCCCACGGCTTGCCGATGATGCCTGCGTGCTCATGTGCAAATGGCCCAACGACGTATTGCTCGGCGGAGCGAAGTTCTGCGGCATATTACTTGAGCGCGAAGGTGACTGGGTCGTGGTCGGGATCGGCGTGAACCTCGTCAGCGCACCGCAGGTCGAAGGCCGCGAGACTCGCGCATTGGGGAACGACCTTTTCGAGCGCGATGCCTTTGCCTGCGATCTTGCCGCCAGCTTCGCGCACGAACTGGCCGCATGGCGGAGTGGCGGCCTGCAGACGCTGTTCGCCCGCTGGCTCTCCCGTGCGCATCCGCTCGGTACGCCGCTGGCGACACATGACGCGCAAGGCGAGCCGGTCACAGGCACGTTTGCGGGGCTGACAAGCGACGGTTCGCTGCAACTGGCCTTGGCCTCGGGCGAAACCCGTGTCATCGCGGCGGGCGAAGTGACGATGGAGAGGCTCTGATGCTGCTCGCAGTGGATGTCGGCAATACCAATGTGGTGTTCGCACTGATCGAAGGCGATGAAATCCGCACGCGCTGGCGCATCGCCAGCGATCCGCGCCGGACGGGCGATGAATATGCGGTCTGGCTGCTGCAGCTGATGGCGATCGAGGGGATCACGCGCGAACAGGTCAGCGAGGTCATCATCGGCTCGGTCGTCCCACGCGCCGACCACAACCTCTCTGTCCTCAGCCAAAAATATTTCGGGATCGATCCGCTGTTTGCCGGACAGGGCAAGGCGCATTGGCGGTTCGAGATCGATGTCGAACAGCCCAGTTCATTGGGGGCGGACCGCGCGCTCAACTGTATTGCAGCCCATGCCCGCCACCAGGGTGATTTGATCGTGGTTGATTTCGGAACCGCGACCAAGTTCGAAGCGCTCGACTTCACCGGAGCTTACAAGGGCGGGATCATCGCGCCGGGCATCAACCTCTCGCTCGACGCGCTGGTCGGCAAGACCGCCAAGTTGCCGCGCATCGCGATCCATGCACCTGCGACTGATAGCGTGATCGGCCGCAATACCGAGGACCAGATGCTGATCGGCGTCTATTGGGGCTATGTCGCGATGATCGAGGGGCTGATTGCACGTATGAAGGCGCAGATTGGCCGTCCGGTGAAGGTCGTCGCGACGGGCGGGCTGGCCAGCCTGTTCGACGAGCAGACCGATGTCTTCGACGCGATTGACGTCGATCTGACGCTGCACGGATTAGCGGTCCTAGCCGGACAGGCTCGCGGCTAAGATATGAAACGCGATTATACGCCCGAAAAGGAATTGCTGTTCCTCGCGCTCGGCGGGTCGGGCGAGATCGGCATGAATCTCAACCTTTATGGCGCCAACGGCAAATGGCTGATGGTCGATCTGGGGATGAGCTTCGGCGCGAACGAATATCCCGGTACCGAATTGCTGTTCCCCGACCCAGAGTTCATCGAGGAACGGCTCGACGATCTGCTCGGCGTGGTGCTGACCCATGCGCATGAGGACCATATCGGTGCGATCCCCTATTTCGCCGCCGAGTTCGGCAAGCCGCTCTATGCGACGCCGTTCACCGCCGAATTGATCCGTCGCAAGCTGAGCGAAGCGGGGCTTGAAGGGCAGGTAAAGCTCAACGTGATCGAGGAAGATCACGGCGAGATCAAACTCGGGCCGTTTACCGTCACCTATATCCCGCTCGCGCACTCGATTGCCGAGGGTAATGCGCTGCTGATCGAGACGCCCTATGGCCGGGTGTTCCATACCGGCGACTGGAAGCTCGACGAGGATCCGATCATTGGCGAACCCGCGACCGAGGAGGAACTGATCGAGATCGGTGACGGCGGCGTTCTGGCGCTGGTGTGCGATTCGACCAATGTCTTCAATCCACAAGCCTCGGGCAGCGAAGGTGCGGTCTATCGCGGCCTGCTGGCCGAGGTAGGACGCCACGCAGGTAAGCGGGTGCTGGTAACAACTTTTGCCTCCAACGTGGCGCGCTTGCAGACGCTGGGGACAGTGGCGGAGCAAACCGGGCGGCGGTTGTGTGTGGCGGGGCGCTCGCTCGACCGGATCATCGAGGTTGCGCAGGCCAATGGCTATCTCGAGGACTTCCCCGAGACGGTCGATTTCGACACGGCGATGAGCCTGCCGCGCGGCGAAATCATGATTATCGCGACCGGCGGGCAGGGCGAACCCCGCGCCGCGCTCGCCCGGATCGCAGAGGATAACCACCCGCTCTCGCTCTCGGACGGCGACGTCGTGCTGTTCTCCAGTCGTCAGATCCCCGGCAACGAACTCGCCATCGGCAAGATCCAGAACCAGCTGGCCGGGCGCGGCATCACCATGGTTACCGACCGGCAGAGCGAGATACACGTCTCGGGCCACCCTGGTCGTCCCGAGCTCGAGGCGCTCTATGGCTGGCTGCGGCCCGACATTCTCGTACCCGTCCATGGCGAGATGCGCCACATGCTCGAACAGGCGCGTCTTGGCGAAGAGAATGGGATCCAAGAAACGATTGTGCAGGGCAATGGCGATATCATCCGTCTAGCCCCCGGCAAACCAGAGCGGGTGGCGCAGGTGCGCAGCGGTCGGCTCGTGCTCGATGGCGATATCATCGTGCCTGCGGATGGCGATGCGGTCACGATGCGGCGGCGTATGGCACGCGACGGCATGCTGTTCGTGGTGCTGGGCAGCGCGGGCAACGTCCAGATCGAAGGTATCGGCCTGCCGCTCGACGAAGACTACCCCGCCTTCTTCGAGGAAGCGCAGGAGGATGTGCGCAAGGCAGTTGCTAAATTACGTGGCCGCGACCGTGATGACGAAGACGCGATCCTCGAGGCGGCGCGCATAGCCGCGCGTCGTGCTGCACAGCGCTGGAGCGGCAAGAAACCTCAGACGCGCGTGATCATCGCACAATAGGCTGAGGGGCGCACTACAAATGCAATGGACCTCGATCCTCGCCATCTATCTGCTGCTGTGGGTAATGAGCGCCTTCATCCTGCTGCCCTTCGGCATCCGGACGCATGACGAGGTAGGCGTGGAGAAGACGCCCGGACAGGCAGACAGTGCCCCGGCCAATTTTCGCCCCGGCAGGCTCGCTATCCGCGCCAGCGTGCTGGCGGCAGTGTTGTGCGCGCTGTTCGTCGCCAATTATGAGGCAGGCTGGATAACGGTCGACGATATAAATTTGTTCGGTAATCCGCCAGATTACGTCACCGATGGCGATCCGAACACGAACGGAAACTAGGCTCAATCCCATCGGGTGGCCGTTTGCAGGCGAACTTCATCCTCAGTGCTTTGGCAGCGAGAATGGCTCGCCGTTCCAATTTTATCTTGCAAACGAGCCACCTCGGCGCATGCAATTAATGGGTCCTGGTCCTAACTGGCTCTAATCCGCTCGAGCGACTGTGCCAATGCAACGTAGAGCCTTCCGATATCCGAAGAGAGCAGCGTTACGGCCAGCGCATTGCCTTCGCGCGTGGACAGAATGTTACGCAGCATGGATTCGAAATCGTGGATGTAACGGTTGACCGTTTCGCGGAACTGGTCGTCGGTTTCGTGCAGATCGGCGATCGAGCGCGCTTCGTTCTTATCGAGAAGCCGCACCGCACGGCGCGTGAATACCCCCCGGTCGCCGCGCAGATATTTCTCCCACAGCGTGTCGGCGATCTCGTCGTCAAAGACTTTTGTGATGTCGATGGCGGAGGAATTGAGGCTCTCGGTAATCAGCCCCATGCGCTGCGCAAAATGCGTGTCGATACTTTCCTCAGCCCGTTCGCGCGCCAGTTCCACGCGATGTTCAAGGTTTCCTGCCAGCTCGTTGACCTTGGCCAACTGATCGCGCAATTGCAGCGCCGAATTGCGGCTCGCCTCGCTCGCGCGCAGAGCCGTGGCCTCAAGCTCGGCAATGGCCTGAGCCGCGTGCTCGCGTAGCGCCTTGTCCAGCGCTTCGGAACTGTCGGCAACAACCGCGCGTGAAACTTCGCCCAGCGCCGCCGCCTGTCCTTCGCGCAACGTCTCAAGGATACGGGTCGAATCTTCTTCCAGCGAGCCAACCGCTTCGGTCAGGTCTTCACGCATTTTGCGGGTCGCTTCGCCGGTTTCGGCGACCAGCATGCGGACGCGCTCTTCCAGCGCCGCCAGCTGCACCTGAGACTCGCCACCGGCACTGCGTGCCTGTTCGAGATTGGCCGCCAGCGCCTCGCCATGCGCAGTCGTCTGACTGAATGTCTCGTGCAGCGCGGCGATTTTGCGTTCGTAATCGCCCAGCCGCTGTTCAGCCTGGCCGATTGCGTCTGAGAGGTCGCCCTGCGAGAGCGCGGCGCTCGACTTGATGATGTCGAGCAGGCGGACCGTGTCATGCGTGATATGACCGATAAAGGTCCCGCTTTCCTGCAGGATCGCGCGGCTTTCCGACAGGCGGTCTGACAATTCCCCGACCGTTGCGGCCAGCTTGGCCCCGGCCTCATCGCCATCGGTGGCAAGATTGCGGAAATTCTCGTCGATTTCAGCCAGCTTGCGCCCGATGGTCTCACCGCGTTCCACGAGAGTTCCGACATGCGCCATATGCGCCTGCTGGCGTTCAGCGATCCGGGCATCGAAACTCGACAATCGCTGGTCGAGCGCGGCCAGTGCCTCTGCCTCCAACTCGGCATGCTTTTCGCGACGTAGTTGCAATTCGTCCTCAAAAGCTGCGCTGCTGGTCGTGACGGCAGCATCGATGCGCTGTGCCTCTTCCCGCAGGGCGCCGAGTCGTGCGCGGGCATTTTCCAGAGCGGCCTCGTCGATGCGGGAAACTTCAGCGATGGCATCGCGCAGCCGTGTTTCCAGCTGCTCGATCATCGTTGTCCAGCCGCTTTCGGTCTCGCCGCGCCCGCTCTCCATCCTTGCAGAGAGCGCCTCACCCTCCATACGAACAGAATCGAGCCGCTGGCGAAGATCGGCAATCGCGGCCTCTTCATGCGCCTTCAGCTCCTCGCCGCGCACGGTCAGCTGGGTGCTTAGCTCTTCGGCCCGGCGGCGAATCGCGCCGAGCAGATCGGTTTCCTGCGTATCGAGATCGGCACGGAAGCTCTCGGCCTGTTCGCGCAGCACGGCGAAGCGTCGCTCTGCCAGATGGCCAAGGTCAGTCGCCTGCGTGGAGAACCTTGCGATCGTTTCTTCGACCTTGCCGCGCAGCGCGGCCACTTTCTCTTCATTGACCGTATTGGCCTGATCGAGCCGGTCGAACCCGGCGACCATCGCATCGATCTGAGCCTGCGCGGTTTCGCCGGCATTGCCGATCTGGCTGGTCACATCGCGCGCGGCATTGGCGATCACGGGCAGGTGGTCGCGCAGCCGGTCCATATTGCCCAGCGCCGCCTCGCTGACCGTGCCGATCCGGTCGACCTCATCGCCATTGTTGCGGATAAGCGCCTGCAGGGTCTCGGCATTGGAGCTGAGCCGGTCGGCGGCCACGCGGCCGAGCGATTCCAGGTCGCGCGACTGGGCAGCGATGAACTCGCGTGCGAGGCTGAGCTCGCGATTGACGGTGGCGAGCCGCGCTTCGAGACCCTGCGATTCGGCGGCGAGTGCGCGGGCGGTCTGTCCGAAGATCCGCGATTCCCGGCGGCTCGTGCGCATGACCAGCAACCAGCCAACAGCAACCAGCAGGACGGGGACCGACCAGGCGACGATCCAGTCACTGACGGTGCGCGCATCGACTCCGGCATTGATCTCGGCCCAACGGGTAGTGACGAAAAATACCGTCCAGCCCAGCACCACCAGTCCGGCAATTGCGGGCATGAGCCATTCGCGCGCTTCGGCGATCACCTCTTCTTCGACCCATTCTTCCGGGGCGATATATTCCTCGGTCAGCTCGATCGGGTCGAGCGAGGCGGTGGAGGTGCCCAGATCCTGCGAAAAAGCAGCATCGGAAGTTTCGTCCGGCCCGAAGGCGACGAGGTTTTTGCGCCGTGTCATGCATAGACAATATCACCAGGGCGAGGCCGGTTAAACCCTACCTTAACCACCTTTCGACTATCCTGTCGCAATGGCAGTCCATTCTCTCGATTTCGATGCCACGCTGGCAGCGGCGGCCGGCTCCGACCCGGAGCTGAGTGCAGAATTGCGCAGCTGCTTTGCCGATAGTCTGCGCTATCAGGTCGACTTGCTTGGGCGCGCACGGTGCGACGGCAATTGGGAGATCGCGGCGCTGCGGCTGCGTGGCCTTGGTGCCAGTTTCAACTCCTCCGCTTTGATCGAACTGGCGGAAGAGGCGCTGGACAGTGCACCGGGCGACCCGGTCGTGCTGCGCAAGTTCGTGGCCTTCGCCGACAGCTTCGTCTGAGCGTCCGGCTAGCGCCTTTGGGTACTCCCCAAGGGTGTCACCATCTTCCTACGAGGATAACGCGCATTTAACCATGGGCTGCTATGGCGAGGTCATGAACGGGCCTGCACTCAACCATAATCCGGCTGTGCCGACAGCCAGCACCATGCGTGATGCGCTGAGTTCTGGCGCGGTAACTTCAGCCTCTGCCGCGCCCGTGCTGCGCCATTTGCTTAGTCCGGGCGATCCGGCAACGTTCTGCGACGCGGCGTTGGCGCAGGTGCGCGGAATTCTGAGCGATCTTGCGCGACACCTGCTTGCCGCGCGCGCAGAAGCTGCCGATATGCGGAACGCGCTGACCTTTATCGAGAATGGCGAGCGCGCGCTTGCCGGTCTGCTCGCGAACGATGATGCACTGCTGTCTCATATCCATGCACTGGCGCTGGAGACGATCCTGACCGAGCGGTTGCAGGCCACTGTTGCGCTCGACCCGGTGGTCTCGCCCCTGTTACAGGATTTCATCGCTTCCGACGATGGCGAAGCCGCCGGGCTGGCGATGGAAGTCCTCGCCGCGCAGGCTCGTTTCGGCCAGCAGCAGCAACGCATGGAATTGCCTCCTGGCGAACTGCCGGACGACTTGTTCCTGAAGGCCGTGCTCGCCATGCGCGCCCATGCCGGGGCAGGGGACATTGATGCGCAATCTGCCGAGAGCCTGTTGCGCGAGCAGCGCCGCGGGCATCCTGCAAGGCTCGTACTGATCGAAGACTTCATTGATGGCACGAGCCTCGACATTGGCGAGCGACTTTCTGTGGGGCGGGCCGGGCTCGCGATCTTCCTGAGCGCGCTGGCGCTGGCCAGCGGCCAGGAGCGCTCGCAGCTGGTGCTTTCACTGTTCACGAGAGACAGCCTGTATCCCGCGCTGGCGATGCGTGCTTCGGGGCTGGAACCCGATCGGGTCGAACGACAGCTGGCGCTGCTCGGCGTCGCCCCTTGCACCGACGGCGACCTCGCGGACATAGCGCCTGCAGAGGCTGCGATGTTGCTCGCCAATAGAAACGCTTCAGGGACGTAAGTGGATGTCAAACGTCTCTCCCCCGCATTTCCGTGCCACCACCGATGCGCGCGACTGGCTGATCGAAGCCGACGAGCCGCTGGCTGGTTTTCATCTGCGCGCAGGCGGAGAACTGCCCGGTGCGATCGTCTCGCCGGCGCTGCTGGCACTGGTGCGGCAGGCGCGACTCGGCGGCAGACGCATGACCGGGTCGGTGTCGGCCTGCGATGATCGGGTGCAGGTCAGCGCATGGGTCGAAGCCGAGCCTGTCGAGGGCGGACAGGGATGTGCACTGACGATCACACGCTGGCATGTCGAGCCACTGTCTGACGAGGGTGACACTGCAGAAGTCACACGCAGGACAATGCTGTCGCGACATATGGCTGACCTGTCGGTGTTGCTGGGGTCTTCGCATGAGATCCTGGCCGTCGATTGCACCAGCGACGATCTTGCCGATCTCGCTGCTCAGATGCGCGCCAGTCGTGGCAAGGTGTGGAACACCGTAATCCCGTTTGAACGCTATGAAGAGGATGGCAGCCTTGCCTGGCGACTGGCCGACAATGCACCGGTCAAGGTTGAAGGCACGAAGCGAGGTTGGCATTTGCAGATTGTTCCGCGTGGCCCGTTCGGCATGAACGGGCATGGCAGTGCCGGCTTTGAACTGCTGCTGGTACCGGATCGCCCGGTCGCGGCACGCTCCACGCTCTCTGCGGTCGGTGCGAACAGCGCTCCGAAAGTCGGGATTGCTCAGGAGGTCGCACCGATCCTGCGCCGCCGCATCAACCGCGTCACCGCCAATGCCGAAACGATCCGCGCCCAGCTTGCCGGGCCGCTGACCAAGGATTACGTGGCCTATGCCGAGGATATCGCGGCGGCGGGCGAGCACCTGTTCGAGCTGGTCGACGATATGGCGCTGCGCGAACAGCTTGGCGAAGCAAGTGCGGCGATCGTCGCCTCTCCGATCGATCTGGCCGAATTGTCCCGACGTGCAGCTGCCATCCTTGCTGCACGGGCCAAGGAGCGGCGCATTCGTCTCGATATGCCGCATGCTGATGAGATCGCACCAGCACTGGGCGAGGAACGCCGCGTGCTGCAAATCCTGCTTAATCTGATCGGCAATGCGATTGCCTATTCACCCGAAGGATCGCAGGTCTGGGTGCGCGCAGAATGTGATGGCGGTCGCGCAACGGTGACGGTAGCCGATCAGGGCGAAGGGCTCGACCCGGAACAGCAGGCGCGTGTCTTTGAAAAGTTCGAGCGGCTCGGGCGCGAAGGCGGTGGCGGCTCTGGCCTTGGCCTTTATATCTCGCGCTTGATGGCCGAGGCCATGGACGGCATGCTGAGCGTCGAAAGTGCCAGGGGGCAGGGCGCGCGCTTTACGCTCGACCTGCCCGCCCGGGATAGCGAATAGAATTTAGCGCTTGTCGACCGGCACGTAATCGCGCTGGATCGGACCTGTGTAGAGCTGACGCGGACGGCCGATCTTCTGGCCGGGGTCAGAGATCATTTCGTTCCACTGCGCGACCCAGCCCACCGTGCGGGCCAGCGCGAAGAGCGCGGTGAACATCGTGGTCGGGAAACCGATCGCCGACAGGATGACGCCCGAATAGAAATCGACGTTCGGGAACAGTTTCTTCTCGGCGAAATAATCGTCCGACAGAGCCATTTCTTCAAGGCGTAGCGCGGTTTCGAACAGTGGATCGTCCACCTTGAGCGCGTCGAACACCTCACGGACGGTCTTTTGCATGACCGTCGCACGCGGATCGTAGTTCTTGTAGACGCGGTGACCGAAGCCCATCAGGCGGAACGGATCGTTCTTGTCCTTGGCACGCTCGATATAGTGCGGGATCTTGTCCGGCGTGCCAATTTCGCGGAGCATGTTGAGGCAGGCCTCGTTGGCGCCGCCATGCGCCGGTCCCCACAGGCAGGCGATGCCCGCCGCGATGCAGGCAAACGGGTTCGCGCCCGACGAACCGGCGAGACGCACGGTTGAGGTCGAGGCGTTCTGCTCATGGTCGGCATGGAGGATGAAAATCCGGTCCATGGCCCGCTCGACCGCCGGGATAACTTCATATTCCTCAGCCGGAACGCCGAAAGTCATACGCAGGAAATTACCGGTGTAGCTAAGCGAGTTATCGGGCTGCAGGAAGGGCTGGCCGACCGCATATTTGTATGCCCAGGCTGCGATGGTCGGCATTTTCGCCAATAGCCGGTGGCTGGCGATCTTGCGTTGCTCGGGGTCCGAAATGTCAGTGCTGTCGTGATAGAAGGCCGACAGTGCGCCAACCACCCCGCACATGATCGCCATCGGGTGCGCGTCGCGACGGAAGCCCTGATAAAACTGGCGTAGCTGATCGTGCAGCATCGTGTGGCGGGTGATGGTGTAGGTGAAGGTGTCGAGATCTTCCTGGCTCGGCAGCTCGCCGTTCAGCAGCAGGTAGGACACTTCCATGAAGCTGGAATGTTCGGCCAGCTGGCCGATCGGATAGCCTCGGTGCAGCAACACGCCTTCTTCGCCGTCAATATAGGTTAGCGCGCTTTCGCAGCTGGCAGTCGAGGTGAAGCCCGGATCGTAGGTGAACATACCCGTCGATCCGTAGAGCTTGCGGATATCGACAACGTCGGGTCCGGTGCTGCCTTCCATGATGGGAAGCTGGTAGGTATCGCCGCCGACCTTCAGTTCTGCCTGCTTGTCCGTCAAAACCTGTCTCCTGTTCGAATAGGTATCTGCGTTAACTCAGCCGACCGTCTGCGCGTCAATCCGCGCGAGACTTTCCTCTCTTCCGAGAAGCGTCAGCACATCGAAAATTCCGGGAGAGGTCGTCTGCCCGGTCAGCGCCGCGCGTAGCGGCTGTGCAAGTTTGCCGAGGCCAAGCCCCAACTCCTCCGCATAGGCCTTCAGATTGGCCTCCAAAGCCTCCATTGTCCAGTCCGATTCCTCGTGCAAACGCGCGGAAATCTGCGCCAGACGGGCCTTTCCATCCTCGTCGAGCAGGCTCGCGGCCTTTTCATCCAGTGCAAGCGGGCGCGACTTGAACAGGAAGGCTGCACCGTCTGCCAATTCATTGATGTCGCGCGCTCGGGTCTTGAGCGCAGGCATGGCCTGCTCGAGCAGCGCGACATCGGCTTTGTCGCCGATCCGGGCAGCGGCCAGCGCGGCAAGCCGCGCATCGTTGGCGGCGCGAATATACTGCCCGTTCATGTTGAGCAGCTTTTTCATGTCGAAGCGGCTCGGTCCCTTGTTGACCGAGGTGATGTCGAACAATTCGATCGCCTCTTCGCGGGTGAACTCTTCCTTGTCGCCATAGCCCCAGCCTAGACGCAGCAGGTAATTGAACAGCGCCTCGGGCAGGATACCCAGCTCGTCGCGATAGGCATCGACACCCATCGCGCCGTGACGCTTCGACAGCTTGGCGCCGTCATTGCCGTGGATCAGCGGGATATGGGCATAGACCGGGTCGGGCCAGCCGCCTTCGATCGCATCCATCGCGCGATAGATCGGCAATTGGCGGAAGGCGTTGTTGAGGTGGTCGTCGCCGCGGATCACATGGGTCACGCCCATGTCGTGATCGTCGACCACCACCGCCAGCATATAGGTCGGCGTGCCATCCGCGCGCAGCAGGATATAATCGTCGATCTCTGCATTCTTCACCGTAACGCGGCCCTGCACCTCGTCTTCGATCATGGTTTCGCCTTCGTCCGGGGTCTTCAGCCGTACGACAAAGGGGGCACCGGCAGGGGCGTGGGAGGGATCGCGGTCGCGCCAGCGTCCGTCGTAACGCAGTGGCTGCTTGGCCGCGCGTTGTGCCGCCCGCATCTCCTCCAGTTCCTCCGCCGTGGCGTAGCAGCGGTAGGCATCGCCCGCGGCAAGCAATTGTTCGGCCACTTCGACATGGCGCGAGCCGCGCTCCGACTGGAACACCGTGTCATCGTCCCAATCGAGCGCCAGCCAGTCGAGACCATCGATGATCGCGTCAATCGCTTCCTGCGTCGAGCGCTTGCGGTCGGTATCTTCGATCCGGAGCAGCGCCTTGCCGCCGTGGTGGCGGGCAAACAGCCAGTTGAACAAGGCCGTGCGGGCGCCACCGATATGCAGGAATCCGGTCGGAGAGGGTGCAAAGCGCGTGACGACCTGCCGGTCCGTCGTGCTGCCGCTGTTGCTCTCGCTTGCCATTATGCGCCCGTTCCTGTCCTATCAATTCATGGCAATGCGCCGACCGCCCGAGATACCCGTTGAGATACCGCTGGCGAACACTCCGCTGGCCGACAGCCCCGCTTGGCCGGAGGGCGCAAGAGGGGAGGGCGACGGCAATGCTGCATTGCGGGACCCGCTCTGGCGAAACCTATGGCACTTGTCCAGCACAGGCCAATTCTCGCCTATTGATCGGGCGGAGAAGTTCCTCGCCGATGCTGCTTTCGATCGCGGTCCATGGGTGGCCGTCGCGCTGGCTGCCGGGATCGGTGCGTGGTTCTGGTTGACCGGGCCGGGGGCATGGATGGCGGCGATAGCTGGCGGGGTCATGCTGGCCCTTGCAGCGCTGGCCTTATGGAAGGGCGAGGACGCACGTACGCATCTGCGGATGGCCTGTGTCACGCTGGGGCTGGTCTTTGCACTCGGCGTTGCGCTGGTCTGGACGCGCTCTGAGCTGGTTGGGGCCAAACCGCTCGAGCGACCGGTAGCTGAGCTGCTGGACGGGCGCGTCCTCGAACGGATCGAGCAGCCTGCCGAGAGCCGTGTGAGGTTGGTGCTGGCGACCCGCGATCCCGATACGGGCGAGCCTGTGCGGGTGCGGGTCAACCTCCCACAGGAACAGGATTCGCCGGGCATCGGAGAGGGTGCGGTGGTGCGGCTTCGTGCCCGACTGATCCCGCCATCGCCGCCAATTCTGCCTGGTAGCTACAATTTTGCCCGGACCGCCTGGTTTGAAGGCTATGTCGCCACCGGCAGCGTGGTGGGCGAGGTGGAAATACTCGAGCCAGCACAATCAGGCTCATGGCTGGCAGCTTTGCAGCGGCGATTGTCGGCGCATGTGCGCGGCGCGGTCGACGGTGCGCCGGGAACGATTGCAGCGGCCTTCGCCAGCGGGGACCGGGGCGCGATCAGCGAGGCGGACGAGATCGCCATGCGCGATGCGGGGTTGACGCATCTGCTCTCGATCAGCGGCTTGCACGTCAGCGCGGTGATCGCGGGGGCCTATTTCCTCGCGATGAAGTTGCTGGCGCTCTGGCCGTGGTTGACGCTGCGTATCCGTTTGCCGCTGGCCGCCGCCGGGATTGGCGCGATGGCGGGCATCGGTTATACACTGCTGACAGGCGCAGAGGTGCCCACGGTTCGCAGCTGCGTAGGCGCTGTGCTTGTCTTGGGCGCGCTCGCGCTGGGTCGCGAGGCGCTGTCGCTGCGGATGGTGGCCATCGCCGCGATCTTCGTGCTGCTGCTCTGGCCCGAGGCGCTGGTCGGCCCGAGCTTCCAGATGAGTTTCGCAGCCGTCATCGCCATCGTCGCGCTCCATACGAGCGGCCCGGTGCGCGACTTTCTGGCGCCGCGCGAGGAAAGCCGCGCTGCCTGGCTGGCACGGCGCACGGCGATGCTGCTCGTCACCGGTATGGTGATCGAGGTCGCGCTGATGCCGATCGTACTGTTCCACTTTCACCGCGCGGGCGTGTACGGGGCGCTGGCCAATGTGGTTGCGATCCCGCTGGTGACCTTCGTCTCGATGCCGTTGATCGCACTGGCACTGTTCCTCGACACCGCGGGGCTCGGCGCACCAGCCTGGTGGCTGGTGGGCAAATCGCTCGACCTGCTGCTCGGCATCGCGCGCTTCACTGCAGTGCAGCCCGGTGCGGTCAAGCTGATGCCGCAGATGACTGATGCCACCTTCGCGCTGTTCCTGGCCGGAGGACTGTGGCTGGGCCTATGGCGCAGCAAGGCGCGATTGCTGGGCTTCGTACCTGTCTCGATTGCGACGCTGATGCTGTTGACGACTCCGGTGCCAGATATCCTGATAACGGGCGATGGCAGGCAAGTCGGGATAACCGGGGAGGGTGACGGCGACAGCGAGCAATTGCTGGTCCTGCGCGAAAGCCGCTCCTCCTTTACCGGCGACAGCCTGAAAGAGCTGGCCGGAACCGAAGGCGTGCCGATCCCGCTCGAAAGCTGGCCGGGAGCACAATGCAGCCGCGATTTCTGCGTCATCGGCCTCGAACGAGGCGGGCGAGAGTGGCAACTGCTGATGAGCCACAGTGGCACGTGGATCGAGGAGGACATCCTCTCTGCCGCCTGCGCCGAGGCCGACATCGTGATCTCCGACCGCTTCATGCCACGTTCGTGCAGCCCGCGTTGGCTCAAGGCCGACCGCCGCATGCTGCGCGAAAGCGGCGGGTTGACAATAAACCTGGCTGATGAATCATGGACCAGCGTGGCGGAGAGGCAGGGCGAGCATGGCTGGTGGCCAAACTAGTTCATCGTTGCCCGATCAATGATAGCGGCGCAGCAGCCCCGCCAGCTTGCCCTGAACCTGCACCTCGTGGTCATCGTAGAATTGCGGGTCGTAGGTCGCATTGGCCGGATCGAGACGGATCCTGC
>DDNW01000146.1:0-249 GCA_002341345.1 Erythrobacter sp. UBA2510 | reverse complement strand
CAAGACGGATCCTGCCGCCTTCGTGGCGCAGATATTTGAGCGTCGCCTCTTCACCGCGCACGAGCGCCACCACGATCTCGCCATCGCGGGCTGAATCGGTCCGGCGCACGAGGGCATAATCGCCGTCGAGAATGCCTGCTTCGATCATCGAATCGCCCGACACTTCGAGTGCATAATGTTCGCCAGAGCCCAGCAGCGCCGCCGGGACGGGCAAGGTCTGGCTGCCTTCCAATGCCTCGATCGGAACGC
>DDNW01000111.1:41012-41309 GCA_002341345.1 Erythrobacter sp. UBA2510 | reverse complement strand
ATGAATACCCGCCTGCAGGTCGAACACGGCGTCACCGAAGAGGTCATGGGTGTCGACCTCGTCGAGTGGATGATCCGCGGCGCAGCGGGCGATTATGCCTTCCTCGATGGCGAACTGCCTGTTGCCAGGGGGCATTCGGTGCAGGTGCGCCTCTATGCCGAGGATCCGGCGCTCGATTACCGCCCGACCACCGGCACGCTGACTGCGGTCAGCTTCCCCGAGAACATCCGCGCCGAGACCTGGTGCGAGGCGGGCAGCACGGTCAGCGCCTGGTACGATCCGATGATTGCCAAGCTG
>DDNW01000111.1:40496-40870 GCA_002341345.1 Erythrobacter sp. UBA2510 | reverse complement strand
ATGATTGCCAAGCTGATCGTCCATGCCGACAGCCGCAGGGCTGCCATCGCGGCAATGCAGACGGCGCTCGACACCAGCCGGGTCGACGGGATCGAGACCAATCTGCGCTGGCTGCGTGACGTCGTGCGCAACGAGGGCTTTACCTCGGGACAGGTCACGACGCGGTTGCTCGATAGGATCAGCTACAATCCGCGCTCGATCCGTGTTGTCTCGGGTGGCACCGCCACCACGGTACAGGACTGGCCGGGCCGCACTGGCCTGTGGTCGGTGGGCGTGCCGCCGTCGGGCCCGATGGACGACCGCTCGTTCCGAATGGGCAATCTGCTCCTCGGCAATCCCGAGGGGACCGCCGGTCTGGAGGTCACTTTCACCGG
>DDNW01000111.1:39795-40391 GCA_002341345.1 Erythrobacter sp. UBA2510 | reverse complement strand
CCCACACTGGTGTTCAACGCGCCCGCGCGCATCTGCCTGACGGGCGCGGATTTCGACGCGAAGCTGGACGATGTGCCACTCGCAACCGGCGTTCCGACAGAGGTCGCGGCGGGCCAGACGCTGGCCATGGGCCGCGTGTCGGGTGGCGGCATGCGCGGCTATATCCTGTTCGCGGGCGGCCTCGACATTCCCGAATATCTCGGCAGCCGCGCGACTTTCGAGCTGGGCCAGTTCGGCGGCCATGCGGCCCGGCGTCTGCTCGCTGGCGATACGCTGCATCTGGGCGAGGATGCGCCCGGTGCAGCGGCGAAGATCGCGCCGGTCGCCCCGTTCGGCAAGATCTGGACCCTGCGCGTGCTCTACGGCCCACATGGCGCGCCCGACTTCTTCACCGATGACGACATCGCCGCGATCGTCGGCGCGGATTGGCAGGTGCATTACAATTCCAACCGCACCGGTGTCCGGCTGGTCGGGCCCAAGCCGCATTGGGCGAGGCTGGATGGCGGCGAGGCTGGTCTCCATCCGTCAAACATCCACGACAACCCCTACGCCATCGGCGCGGTCGACTTCACCGGCGACATGCCGATCATCCTCGG
>DDNW01000111.1:39148-39645 GCA_002341345.1 Erythrobacter sp. UBA2510 | reverse complement strand
TCGCTCGGCGGCTTCGTCTGCCCCTTCGTGGTGATTGCGGCGGACCGTTGGAAGATCGGCCAGCTCTCCCCCGGCGACAAGCTGCGTTTTGCCCCCGTCACCCATGACGATGCCAAGGCAGCAGCCGACGCCCCGCTCGGACAAAGCGACGAGGTCGCCATTTCTGCGCGTAAAATCAGTGACCTGTCGCCAGTACTTGCGACCATCCCTGAAGAAGGACTACGTCCGCGCACCGTCTATCGCCAGCAGGGCGACCGCAATATCCTCGTCGAATACGGGCCCATTGTGCTCGATCTGGAACTCCGCATCCGCGTCCATGCGCTGATGACGGTGCTGGAAGCCAAAGCGCTGCCCGGCGTCATTGACATCGTGCCGGGCATCCGCTCGCTCCAGCTGCATTTCGATGACCACCTGCTCGACCAGAAGGGAGCCCTGGCGGCCCTGATCGAGGCCGAGGAGGAACTGGGCGACCTCGAGGACTTCTCGATCCCCTCGCG
>DDNW01000111.1:38596-39075 GCA_002341345.1 Erythrobacter sp. UBA2510 | reverse complement strand
CTGGAAGTGCCCTCGCGCATCGTCCACCTGCCGATCAGCTGGCGCGACCCGGCAACGCTCGAGACGATCGAGAAATATATGGGCGCGGTACGTGACGATGCACCGTGGTGCCCGGACAATATCGAGTTCATCCGTCGCATTAACGGCCTCGCCGACGAAGCTGCGGTCGAGGATGTGATCTTCAACGCCAGCTATCTGGTGATGGGCTTGGGTGACGTCTATCTCGGCGCGCCGGTCGCCACCCCGGTCGATCCGCGCCACCGGCTCGTCACCACCAAGTATAACCCCGCCCGCACCTGGACCCCGCCCAACGTGGTCGGCATTGGCGGCGCGTACATGTGCATCTACGGCATGGAGGGCCCCGGCGGCTACCAGCTGTTCGGCCGCACGATCCAGGTGTGGAACACCTATCGCCAGACCGGTGCCTTCATCGAGGGCAAGCCGTGGCTACTGCGCTTCTTCGACCAGATCCGCTTCTA
>DDNW01000111.1:38085-38500 GCA_002341345.1 Erythrobacter sp. UBA2510 | reverse complement strand
TCTTCGACCAGATCCGCTTCTACAAGATCAGCGCCGAGGAACTGGCCGACTGGCGGCGCGACTTCCCCAATGGTCGCCGCTCGATCGAAATCGAGGAATCCGAATTCCGCCTCGCCGATTATCGCACCTTCCTCGCCGATAATGCCGAGAGCATCGCCGCTTTCCAGGCGCTGCGTCAGGCAGCTTTTGATGAAGAACGTGCCGAGTGGGAGCGCAGCGGCGAGTTCGATCGCCTGTCCGAACTGGCCGACGATGGCTCTGACGGCGCCGCCGTAGCGCCCGCGATCGAGGCACCCGAGGGCTCCGACCTGATCGAAGCCCCCTTCGGTGGCAGCGTGTGGAAGCTGAAAGTGGCCGAGGGCGACGCAGTCAAGGCCGGCGACGTCATCGCCGTGATCGAGGCGATGAAGATGGA
>DDNW01000111.1:37466-37977 GCA_002341345.1 Erythrobacter sp. UBA2510 | reverse complement strand
GTGATCGAGGCGATGAAGATGGAATGCCCCCTCGAAAGCCCGCATGACGGAACCATCGCCGCGCTCTACATGAAGGAAAAGCAGTCGATCGAGCCGGGTGCGCCGCTGCTCGCCCTCAGGCGCAATTCATGACCTCGCTGACGCGCCTCAGCGCCTCGGCCATCGCCGCAGCCGTCAATACCGGCGAAACAACTGCGCTGGCCGTTATCGAGGATACGCTCGCGCGCCTTGCCGCTTATGACGCGGTGCAGCCGCAAGCGTGGATCAGCCGCGCCTCTGCCGACGATCTGCGCGCTGCCGCCAGTGCAGTGGACGCGCGCATCGCTGCAGGCGAGAGCCTGCCGCTGGCGGGCGTGCCCTTCGCGGTAAAGGACAATATCGACGTTGCCGGGTTCGAAACGACGGCGGCCTGTCCCGCCTTCGCGTACATGCCCGAGGCCTCTGCCACCGTCACTGCGAAACTGCTCGCCGCCGGGGCGATCTGTATCGGCAAGACCAATCTCGACCAGTT
>DDNW01000111.1:10360-37361 GCA_002341345.1 Erythrobacter sp. UBA2510 | reverse complement strand
CTTCGCGCTCGGGACCGATACGGCGGGTTCGGGCCGCGTCCCGGCAGCGTTCAACCATCTCATCGGTTTCAAGCCGACCAAGGGCCGCTGGAGCACCTCCGGTCTTGTCCCGGCCTGCCGCAGCATCGATTGCATTACCGTGTTCACCGACCAGCTCGCCGATGCACAGCTGGTGGACAGCGTGGTGGCGGGTTTCGACGCCAGCGATCCCTGGTCGCGCCCGCTAGAAAATCGCCCGGTCAACCCGAAGCGGATCGGCGTGCCGCGGCGTGACCAGCGCGTATTCTTCGGCGATACGACGGCTGAATATCTCTATGACAAGGCGCTCGAGGTGCTTGGCCGGACCGCCGAGATCGTCGAACTCGATATCGCCCCGCTGAACGAGGCGGCGCAGCTGCTCTATGGCGGACCATGGGTGGCCGAGCGCACTGCCGCGATCGAGGGCCTGCTCGCCACCGATCCCGATGCCATCGACCCGACCGTGCGCGCGGTCGTCGCGCCGGGAGCCGGGATCAGCGCCGTCGAGCTGTTCAACGGCATCTACCGCCTTGCCGCGCTCAAGCGTCATGCAGACCTGATGTGGGAGGATGTCGACCTGCTCGCCTTCCCGACAACGGGCACGACCTATCGCGTTGCCGAGCTGGCTGCGGCACCCATTGCGCTCAACAGCAACCTTGGCGCCTACACCAATTTCGTGAACCTTCTCGACATGGCGGCACTCGCCGTTCCCGCCGGGCAGCGCCCCAACGGAACCGGCTTTGGCATCACGCTGATTGGCCCCGCGCATACCGACCTTGGCCTCGTCGCCGTCGCGCAAGACTATCTGGCTGCGGCCGACCTGCCCGCACCGCCACCACTCGATCTGGAGGGAAGAATGGACAAAGTGAAACTCGCCGTCGTCGGCGCTCACCTGAAGGACATGCCGCTCCACTGGCAGCTGACTTCGCGCGACGCGACCTTCGTCGGCGCTTTCGAGACCGCGCCCACCTATCGCCTGTACGCCATCGCAAACAGTGTGCCGCCCAAGCCCGCACTGGTCTATGACGAGAGCGGCGCGGCGATCAAGGTAGAGGTCTACGAGCTCGATATGGCTGCCTTCGGCAGTTTCACCGCCGAGGTGCCCGCCCCGCTCGCCATCGGTACGGTTACCCTTGCCGATGGCAGCAGCGTGAAGGGATTCGTTGCCGAACCGCGCGCCACCCATGGCGCAGAGGACATAACAGAGCTTGGCGGGTGGCGCGCATATATCGCGCGTGGATAAGACTAAACTGTAGTGCAATCGAGCATGTTTTGGGATAAAATGCTTCGTTATTACGCTTGACGCATTCGTTAATATCGGTAGCCTGTGACGCACTGCAAAAAAATCGTTCGCCGGAGAGAGATTCTGTCAGTGTGTTGAGCCAGAGCATCGCTCGACGACACGGGATCGGCGGATAATTTTCGTGCCAGCGATCAGCCGGCCGCAATGCAGACGAGTAAGCTCTTGAAGACGGGGTAACGCAAATGGCCGGAACACGTGTAGGAAAGAGGATCATCGGCGCCGATGCACCGGTAACGGTCGGCTGGGAGAATCTGCCCAGGGTCGAAGGTCATCCCTTCAAGGTCGCGTTCTTCACCTGGTTCCAGCCGGTGACGCTCTTCGCGCTGCTCGCTTTCTGGTATTACGCCCCGAACGAAATCGCGACGGCCAAGACCGCGATCATCATCGGCCTCAGCTTTCGCCTGCTGCTGCTGGGCCTCGAATGGGTCAATCCCCGGCACAAGAGCTGGCAACTGACGTGGAAGGAACTGGTCACCGACCTGTTTTACGTCGGACTCGGCTATACCGTCCTGCGGATGGTCGACGTCTATTTCGGCGACGGCGCGATCATTGGTCTCGTCCAG
This sequence comes from Erythrobacter sp. UBA2510, assembly GCA_002341345.1. Classification (GTDB taxonomy): domain Bacteria; phylum Pseudomonadota; class Alphaproteobacteria; order Sphingomonadales; family Sphingomonadaceae; genus Alteraurantiacibacter. Next base: position 35,477 of record DDNW01000111.1, on the reverse strand, counting down.
GACTCGTTCGAATGGGACAAGTTCAGCTGGTTTACCGGCCTGCCCCTGTTGCTGCAGGCGTTCCTGATCTCGTTCATTTTCGATTTCGGCCAGTACTGGATGCATCGCGGGATGCATAATTGGTACCCGCTGTGGCTGACCCATGCGCCGCACCATTACATCACCCAGCTCAACATCAACAAGGGCGCGGTCGGCAATCCGGTCGAGCTGTTCCTGATCGGTCTGGGCGTCGGCGGCTTCTTCGACTTCCTGCCGCGCGCCTTCCTGCTTGCCGGTACACTGGGCGTCGCGGTCAGCGTCTACCAGCACATCAATGTGCGCTTCAACACGCCCGCCTGGTGGCGCTTCATCTTCAACACGACCGAGCATCACAGCGTCCACCACTCACAGGATTACGAGGCGACGCGCAGCAACTATTCGGGCACCTGGATCATCATCGACCGGATCTTCGGCACCTGCGTCGATGGCGAGGCGGAGAAGCTGGGCATGGAAGGCGGGCGCCGCATGCCGATCACAGAGACGATGCACTACCCCTTCACCGAGGGTTACAAGACCTTCAAGTCCTGGGTAGCGCGACGCTTCCACCGCCCCTCCAACGTACCCGCCGAATAACCACCACCTGCCAGTGGCCGCGACGAAAACCTGCCGCCCCGACCCCGCATTTTCCGGGATCGGGTGCGACAGGTGGGCGCTCGCCTGTGCCCAGCCCTCTCGGAGTTACCTCGCGTGAACCTGCCCTACATCGAAAAAATCTGGCGCGCTGAGGGTTCGGTTATGCTGGATGAACCGCAAAGTGCGGACGCGGCCTTTGGCAAACTCGATCCGCTGTTCAAGACAAACGGCACTACCTACCAGGTCGACGGCGACACCTTGACCTACAAGAAGGACAATCCCGCCGCGCAAGACAAGCTGGCGACCTTTACCAGCGGCACGGTGCGCGTGGTTCAGGAACCCACCGCGACGCGGCTCGACTATGACGTGAAAAGCCCCGCCTTGCTGGCGGTATTCCTGGCCCCGCTCCTGTTCCTCGCCTTCGGACAGCTGGCCGTGGTTGTGAACGCATGGGACACTCCTGCCGACGACGAGACCGAGGAAGCCGAAAAGGCCGACGAGGAGGAGGAAGCAGATCCCCAACTCCACCCGATCGACGAATTCCTCGGCGCGCCCCAGCCCGAGACGCTGGAAGAGAAAAAGCAGCGAGAGAAGGAAAAGGAGGAAGAGGACGATGGCAAGCACGACCCCATTCCGGCCTTCGTACTCGCCGCGCTATTCGCCATTCTCTACGGCGTCGGACGGGTGCTCGAACCCTATCTCCTGCGCAAGACTTTCCGCAGATATCTCTCGGGAGAAGTGATCGATGAGGAAACGGAATCTCCTGCCCAAACGCCCGGCTGAGCGACTGCCGATCGCTCAGGCTTTGATCCGGTCCAGCGCATTGCCGATCGCGGCCTCGACCCGGCCGAGGTCCTCAGCGGTCAGGCTATAGGGCGGCATCAGGTAGATCGTATTGCCCAGCGGGCGGATCAGCATGTCCTGTGACAGAAAATCCGCGAGCAGGCGCGGTCCGATATCGGCCAGATAGCCCGAATCCTGCACAGTCACGTCGAAAGCGACGATACTGCCGCACTGGCGCAGATTGCCGACGTCATGCACCGCCGCCAGCCGGGCGAATGCCGCCGCCTCGCGTTCGGCCAGCCGCGCAACACCTTCGAGCACCGGCTCTTCGCGCCAGATCGCGATATTCGCATTGGCCGCAGCGCAGGCGATGGGGTTGGCGGTGAAGCTGGAGGAATGGAAGAACATCCGCGACCGGTCGGTCGAATAATGCGCGTCATAGATCGGCGCGGTCGCCATCGTCACCGCCAGCGGCATCGACCCGCCGGTCAGCCCCTTGGCCAGACAAAGGATGTCGGGAACCACGTTTGCCTGTTCACAAGCCAGCAGCGTGCCGGTGCGGCCCCAGCCCGTCATGACCTCGTCCGCAATGAACAGGACATCATGCGCCGCACAGATCTCGCGCATTTGGCGCAGCACTTCAGGCGAATAAATCAGCATTCCGCCCGCGCCCAGCACCAGCGGTTCGACGATGAAGGCGGCGGTATCGCCGCGCTTGCAGGCTGTCTCCAGCGCATCGAGCGTCGTCTGCTCGGCCCCGACAGAAGGAAAGGGCACGGTCTCCACATCGAACAGCAGCGGCTGATAGGCGCTGTTATAGACACCGCGCTCACCGACCGACATCGCCCCGATCGTATCGCCGTGATAGCTATGCTCCATCACCACGATGCGGTGCTTGTGATCGCCGCGATTGAGCCAGTAGCCGAGCGCCATCTTCAGCGCGACCTCGACCGCAGTGGACCCGGAATCGGAGAAGAACACATATTCGAGCGGCTCGGGCATCATCTGCCGCAAACTGCGCGCCAGCGTCTCTGCCGGTTCGTGGGTCCAGCCCGCGAAAATCACCTGATCGAGCTTTGCGGCCTGTTCCTGAATGGCGGCCACGATGCGCGGATGGTTGTGGCCATGGGTGATGACCCACCAGCTGGAGATCGCATCGACCACACGCCGTCCGTCGGCGGTTTCGAGAACTGCCCCGCGCGCACGCTCGACCAGCGGGATCGGCTGCTTCAGCCCATGCTGCGTAAACGGGTGCCAGATCGGGGATTTTCCGCTCATGCCAGCATGTCCGTCCGGATCGAAACGGCGAAGGCTCGCGCTAGACCATCAGCGTCGAGCGGATCGAGAATCGGCAGACGGCCCAGATGTTCGACTTTGCCGATTTCGACGATGGCCTGCTCGGCAACCGGCTCTTCCTCGCCAATGAATGCCACGCCCGCCACCGCTACGCCGCGTGCCCGCAGCGCCTCGATCGAGAGCAGCGTGTGGTTGATCGTGCCGAGTGCGGTGCGTGCCACCAGTATGGCGGGCAGCCCCCAATGCGCGAAGATATCTGCCGCAAGCACGTCCATCCGGTAGGGGACGAGTACGCCCCCTGCCCCCTCGACGACGAGCATCTTGTCCGTTTGCGGCAGCGCGAGTCGTTCAAGCGCGATTTCCACGCCATCGATCCGTGCAGCCTCGTGCGGCGAACAAGGCGTCGCCAGACAATAAGCCTCAGGCAGGACGGTCACGCCGGGCGCGAGGCGTGCAACGCGCTCGCTGTCGGTGCCGCCATCGGTCCCGGCCTGTGCGGGCTTCCAGTAATCGGCATTGAGCGCCGCGGCCAGACCGGCGGCGAAGACGGTCTTGCCGACGTCCGTATCGGTCCCGGTGACGATATATCCGCGTTTGGCCATATGAATCCCTAACCCGCTATATGGCAGGTCACCACCTCATAGGTCGCCTGTGCCCCGTCAGTGTCGAACGCAGCCATGACGCGCCTCAGATTACCCGGCGAGAGCGGCACGTGGCCGGGCCTTGGAGTCGTGGCCCCAACCAGCTTGAGCCGCTCAAGAAATTGTCGCGCATTCTCGTGGCGCTCGACATGGCGCTCGACCGTGAGCGCGGCGGGCGAAAACCGGCGCAGCATCTGCATCAGTGCCTCGGCCGTGGGGAAGGCAATCGCCCCCGCTTCCAGCCCGCAGGCCGCATGGGCACCACGCCATTCGGCAAACGTCTCGCCTGCCAGCGTGTTGAAGACAAGGTGGCCATCAGGCTCGAGCAATTGCACGAGCCGCTCGACGGTACCGGCAAGGTCATCGAACCATTGCATCGTCATGCTCGCACAGACGAGTCCAAAGCGACCCTCAAGTGCACCGAGACCGTATTCACCGTCGAGCACGGCGAAATTGCGCCCCGGCGCCTCTCCGACCACGCTCCGGCAGCGCGCGACCATGCCGGGCGCCTTGTCGGTAACGAGCCATTCGCCGCCGATCCCGTAGTCCAGCAAGGCCTTGGTCAGGAAACCGGTCCCGCAGCCGATTTCGAGCACGCGGGCATCGTCGGGCAGGCCGAGCGCGGCGATCCGCGCGGCAAGAGCCTGTGCAACCTCACGCTGGACCCCGGCATGCCCCGCATAATGCTCGGCCCGGTCGAAAGCGGTCGTGACGCGCGTCTGGTCGATCATGGTCACGCCAGCACCTCGCCGAGAAATGCGCCAATCCGCTCGGCACAATATTCCGGCGCTTCGAGCGGTAACAGGTGGCTGCCTTCGCCAAGCGTTTCGTGGTGGGCGTCGGGCAGCACGGCGGCACGCATTTCGGGCGGCAGGATCGGGTCCGCCCCGCCCTGCAAGCTCAGCACCGGCACGCGCAGAGCGGCGGCCTGCTGGCGGTGGTCCACGTCGCGCAAGGCCATGAGGTCGCGGTGCAAGGGCGTTGTGTCGAAGGAGGTCACCTCGCCGCCCATGCCACACTTGCCGAGAAAGTCCGAGACCACGCGGGCCGGATCGGCATCGAAGGCCGCGATCATGCGATCGAGCACGCGGGTCGGCACGCCGGGAAAGCCGTCACCAGTGGCAAAGCGGTCGAAACCGTTGATCGCCACCAGTGCGCGGCACTGCGCACTCATGTTGGAAAGCGTATGCATCGTGCCGAAGGAATGGGTGATCCAGATCGAAGGTTCCTTGGGAGGCAATACATCCGCCGCACCGAAATAGCCGAGGTCAGCATAGCGCGGCTCAACATCGGGCAGGAGCGGCACCAGTGCGTTCCATACAGAAGGACCGAACCCCCAGCCATGCACATACCAGGCGATCAAGCGGCTGCCCCAACAATATCCAGCACAGTATCGACATCGGCTTCGCTGTGCACGGCGGAGAGGGCAAAGCGAATACGGCTCGCCCCGACAGGCACGGTCGGTGGGCGGATCGCGATACCGAGAATGCCGCGCCCCTCCATCGCCTGCGCCATTGCCAGTGCTTCTTCCGCCTCGCCGACCATCAGCGGGACGATCTGCGTATCGGAGGGACCGGTGTCGTAGCCCTTGGCGTGAAGGCCCGCGCGCAACCGCTCGGCCAATGCCGCCAAATGCGTCCGCTCGGCCGCCATGCCCGGCACAAGCTCGAGCGCAGCATCCACCGCGCCCAGCACCGATGGCGGTAGCGCGGTCGAATAGATCACCCCGCTCGCCGCATTGACCAGATAGTCGACCAGCGCCTGCGATCCGGCGACATAGGCCCCGAAGCCACCAAGCGCCTTGCTGAAGGTCCCCATGACGAGGTCCGGCTTATCGGCCAGTGCCGCCGACAGCCCTGCGCCTCCCGGCCCCAGCACGCCGGTTGCATGCGCCTCGTCCACGATCAGGAAAGCGCCATGTTCGCGGGCGATCTGCACAAGACGCGCCAGGTCGGCACGGTCGCCATCCATGCTGAACACACTCTCGGTCACGATAAGCGGAGGGTCGTCACTTGACTGACGTTTCCCCAGTAATTCCGCTAGATGTTCGTAATCGTTATGACGAAATCTCACCTGCCGCACGCCCGCCGCGGCGATGCCGTGGTGCATGCTGGCATGGATCAGCCGGTCGGTGAATATCTGGGCCTTGGGAAAGAGCGCCATCAGTGCGGGGAAGATCGTGGCATTGGCCTGCCAGCCACTGGCGACCAGCAATGCCGACTCGCTCCCTTTGAAAGCGGCGATCTTGCGCTCGACAGCGAGGTGCGCCTCGAGCGTGCCGCTCACGAGCCGAGAGGCGCGCGCTCCCGTTCCGAATTCATGCGCCCATTCGCAGGCGCGTGCCGCCAGCAAAGGGTGATGCGCAAGGCCAAGGTAATCGTTGCTCGACAGGTCAAGCAGTTCGCGCCCTTCACGCTGCACATAACCGGGACGCGAGGGCTCGATCCCGCGCAGCCGCCGCAAGAGCCCCTTTGCCTCGCGCTCGGCCAGGGCCTGTTTGAACCGGCCATCCATCGCTCAAGCTATTCCGCCGGGATGCTCTCCGCGCGGCAGGCCCCTTGCTGCGCCGCCGCGCGCATCGGTTCTTCGCCCTGCATGGCCTTGAGGCCGAGGCGCTGGAACAGCGCCGCGTCGCTGTCATCGCCCGCATTGGGGGCGGTCAGCAGCTTGTCGCCGGTGAAGATCGAGTTCGCGCCTGCCATGAAGGCCAGCGCCTGCGTCGCCTCACTCATGCTCTCGCGCCCAGCCGACAGGCGCACCATGGCAAGCGGCATGCAGATGCGCGCCACCGCTACCGTGCGCACGAACTCGATATCGTCGATCTTGGCCAGCGGCGTATCGGCCAGCATGTCGCCCAGCACCGTGCCCTTGACCGGCACCAGCGCATTGACCGGCACGCTTTCCGGGTGCCGTTCCAGCGTCGCCAGCGTGTGGACGAAGCCCACCCGGTCGGCGCGCGTCTCGCCCATGCCCACGATCCCGCCGGAACACACATTGATGCCCGCCTCGCGCACATGGCCGAGCGTGTTCAGCCGATCGTCCATCGTGCGGGTCGAGATCACCCGCTCGTAATATTCGGGGCCGGTGTCGATATTGTGGTTGTAATAATCGAGCCCCGCCTCGGCCAGCTGGTCGGCCTGTTCGCGGGTCAGCATGCCCAGCGTCATGCAGGTTTCCATCCCCATGGCGCGCACGCCCTTCACGATCTCGACGATCTTGCCCATGTCGCGCTGCTTGGGGTTGCGCCAGGCGGCACCCATGCAGAACCGCTGTGATCCTGCGTCCTTGGCCTGCGCGGCGCTTTGCAGCACCTGCCGCACGTCCATCAGCTTGGTTGCCTCCACCCCGCTGTCGGCGTGGACGCTTTGCGAGCAATAGCCGCAATCCTCCGCGCAGCCGCCGGTCTTGATCGAGAGCAGCGTGCACAACTGCACCTCGTCCGCCGCATGATGCTGGCGATGGACCTCTGCCGCGCGGAACACCAGTTCGGTAAACGGCAGGTCGAACAGCGCCGCAATCTCTTCGCGGGTCCAGTCCGTGCGGATGGGCGCAGCTTCAAGGGCGGAAATGGTCATGTCTTAAGGTCTCTCAATGCTGAGAGATCCCTAGTTCACGCCCTGCCTCAGGACAAGTGGAAGGAAACCGACCTAAAATATGGCATCAAGGGCCACGAAGGTGCCCGCCGCGAGCAGGCCCGCCGCCGGAAGCGTAATTACCCAGGCCGCCGCAATCGGCTTCATCAGCCCCCAATTGGTCTGCTGGTTGACGAGGCCAATGCCCAGTACCGCGCCGATCAGAATATGCGTACTCGATACCGGCAGGCCGAGGATCGAAGCGAGCATCACCACCGTGGCCGCGGCAAGTTCGGCGGCGAAGCCCGAGGCCGGGTGCATCTTGGTCAGGTTCTCACCAACGGTCTTGATCACCTCCTTGCCGATGAACCACAGACCCACGATCAGCGCGATGCCAAATGCGATCATCGCCGGGGCCGGGACCGCCGCCGACGAGCCGATCGCACCCGTTCTGAGCACGTCGAGGATGGCGGCGAAGGGGCCGATGGCATTGGCAATGTCATTTGCGCCGTGGCTGAAGGCAAAGCCGCTGGCGGTGAAGACCTGCAGCCAGCTGAAGATCAGGAAGGTCGAGCGGTCGAGCGATTCCCCACGCAAGGTCCGGGCGAAGATGTAGGTCGCCATCCACACGCCTGCGGCGATCATCCCCATGATCAGGTAATTGTTGAGCGTGGAGAGCCCCAGCTCCATGTTCTTGAGGCCCTTGAACAGCAGCATCGAGGAGATCACCGCCGCGCCGCCCGCCGCCACCAGCGGGACCCAGTTTTGCAAGGCGCGATTCGCCGCGAGCGAGGACTTGCGGTCGCGCAGTTCGTGCAAGCGGCGGTAATATTCGGTTTCGAGATCCTCGGCGGTGAAGCCCTCCTCCTCCAGCGCCTCGGAATCGCGCACCATCATGTGGGTGTAGGAGACCTTCTGGATGTCGCTCATCCGCTCGAAGGCGCTCTTGTGCTCGTCCCGCAACTGCCGCCGTTCGACATGGATGCGGTCGAGTTCGGCCTTCATCCGGTCGTTATACTGGAGGATATGCGCCTTGATGAGGTGGAACAGTCCGTAAGACACCAGCCCGCCCAGCAGCGGCGAGAGCACCCAGGACACGGCGATCATGCCGACCTTGTCCCACTGAACCAGGGCCAGCGCCGCCTCGCCGCCGCTCAGCATCACGCCGAGTGCGATCGAGGCGCCGACGATACCGCCAATGATCGAATGGGTCGTCGACACCGGCCAGCCGCGCCTGCTGGCGAACAGCAGCCACAGGGCCGCGGCCAGCAGTGCCGCCATCATGATGAAGACGAACTGGATCGGCGCCACGTCCATCGCGCCAAGATCGACGATGCCGCTGCGGATCGTGTCGGTCACCTCGCCGCCCGCGATCACGGCACCGCTGACCTCGAAGATGGCGGCGATCCCCAGCGCCTGCTTGATCGTGATCGTGCCCGCGCCGACCGAGGTGCCGAAGGAGTTGGCGACGTCGTTGCCGCCGATATTGAAGGCCATGAACAGGCCGAACAGCGTCGCCAGCACGAAGATCGAGACCTGCGTGTAATTGGTATAATCCAGTCCCCAGATCAGGAACCAGACCGCAGCGAGGACGAACAGCGCCGCAAACCCGAAGTCGAATACCGAAAAGCGCGATGCCGCGCCTGTCTGCCCCTGTGGTGTCACGATTTCTCCGCGTCGTCGCCCTGTTCAAGGCAAGACCATTTGCAGAGGCGTATGTCCGGTGCGTGACAGTTCGGCAGGAAAGCTGGGCTAGTTCGCGATCCTCTGGCCTTCGCGATCGAACAGGTGCAGTTTTTCGCGCGGCATGTGCAGCGAGAGCGTTGACCCGCTGGCGGGCTCGTCTGCCGAGGTATCGCGTACCGCAATATCGGTGCCGTTGGCCAGACGAAGATGGACGATGCGCGCCTCGCCCAACTCCTCCACCATGGTGACCTCACCCGAGATATCGCCGACGCCGATGGAAACATCTTCGGGGCGGATACCGACAGTCTCGGCGACTCCGAAATCGCCAGCCAGCAATCCGGGTGCGAGGAAATTCATCGGCGGCGAGCCGAGGAAGCCCGCGACGTAGAGATTGGCCGGGCGGCGGTAAATCTCGGCGGGTGGTCCGGCCTGCGCAATCTTGCCATTGTGCAGGATCACCATCCGGTCAGCCAGGCTCATCGCCTCAACCTGATCGTGGGTGACATAGATCATCGTAGCCGAAAGCGAGCGGTGGAGCGCCTTGATCTCCATCCGCGTACGGGCGCGCAGTCCGGCATCGAGGTTGGACAGCGGCTCATCAAACAGGAATACTTCGGGCTCGCGCACGATGGCGCGCGCAATGGCGACGCGCTGGCGCTGGCCGCCCGACAATTGCCCCGGCTTGCGGTCGAGCAACTCGCCGATCTCAAGAATCTCGGCCACACGAATAACCGCCGCCTCGGCCTGCGCCTTGTCGGTCTTCGCCAGCTTGAGGCCAAAGCCGATATTCTGGCGGACGGTCATATGCGGATAAAGCGCATAGGACTGGAACACCATCGAGACATTGCGCTTCGCCGGTTCCAGATCGGTAACGTCGCGCTCTCCGATGTGGATGCGCCCCTCGCTCGGCGCCTCAAGTCCTGCGATCATCCGCAGCAAGGTCGATTTGCCCGAGCCGGAGGAGCCGACCAGCACGATGAACTCGCCGCTTTCGATGGCGAGGTCGATCCCTTGGATAACCTTCGTCTTGCCGAAGCTTTTGCCGATATTTTCGAGCGTTACTGCGACCATTTCCTATCCCTTCACCGCTCCGGCCGTCAGCCCTGCGACCAGCTTGCGCTGGAACACCAGCACCAACGCAATCAGCGGTAGCGTGACAATGACCGAGGCGGCCATGATATTGCCCCACGGCAGTTCGTACTGGCTTGCACCGGTCAACAGCGCGATGGCGACCGGCACGGTGCGCTGTTCGTTGGTGAGCGTGAAGCTGAGCGCGAAGAGAAACTCGTTCCACGCCGCGATAAAGGCGAGCAGCCCGGTCGTCACCAGCGCGGGGGCCAGTAGCGGCAGGAACACGCGGATGACGATGGTCCAACTCGACGCACCGTCCATGATCGCCGCCTCCTCGATTTCCACCGGCAGGTCGCGCATGAAGCTGGTCAGTACCCATACCGTGAACGGCAGCGTGAAGATCATGTAGCTGAAGACGAGGCTCAGCAGCGAATTATAGAGGCCGAACAGGCGCACGATCTCGAACAGGCCCGAAAGGACCGCGACCTGCGGGAACATCGACACGCCGAGAATCGTGTAGAGCAGCAGTCGCCGCCCTTTGAACTTTGCCCGTCCGAATGCGTAGGAGGCAAACACCGCCAGACCCAGCGACAGGACCACGACCGAAAAAGCGACCAGCAGCGAGTTGAGAATATTCGTCGCGAAGGGCTGATCGGTCATCACCGCGCGGTAATTCGCGAAGGTCGGATCGCTCGGCCACAGCGAGGCATCGAACAGCGCCGAACCCTCTCGCAGCGAACTGACCACCGCGTAATAGAACGGGAACAGCAGGAAGGCCGCGACCACCAGCCACAACAGCGCCATCGCGCCGTTCTTCAGGAGCGCTCTACCCCTCATGCTCCACTATCCCGCCCGAGCGGTCTAAGCGTCATGATATAAATCACGGTCAGCAGCGCGATAATCGCGAACAGCCCGGTCGAGGCCGCCGATCCGTATCCCACATCCTGGAACGACACGAGCGCCTGGCGCGCGAAGACCGACAGCGTCATCGTCTCCTCGCTCGATCCCGTCATCACATAGACAAGGTCGAACATGCGCATGGCATCGAGCAGGCGGAAGATCACCGCCACGACCAGAGCGGGCTTGATGAGAGGTAAGGTAACGCGGAAGAACACCTTCACCGGGTGGATGCCATCGACCCTGGCCGCCTCGTAAATCTCCTTCGGCAGCGTCTGGAGCGCCGCGAGCACCAGCAGCGCGACGAAGGGCGTCGTCTTCCACACATCGACCATGACGATCGAGACCATGGCGAGGCTCGACCCGCCCAGCCACGCGACCGGCCCGTCAATCAGCCCCGCCCCTTCGAGCATCGCATTCACGACACCGAACTGGTCGTTCAGCATCCATTGCCAGATTTTCGCCGAGACCACCGTGGGGATCGCCCAGGGCACCAGCATGGCCGCACGCATCAGCCCGCGCCCCGGCAGTGCGGCATTGACGATCAGCGCGATGATGACGCCCAGCACCAGTTCCAGCGATACCGACGCGACCGCGAAGATCAGCGTATTGCCCAGCGCATTGAGCCATTGCGGGTCAGTCAGGATACCGTACCAGCGCCCCTCGTCATAGGCGAGGAAATTGTCGAAACCGATGAAATCGTAAGTGGTCGGATCGACCAGCGTCGCATTGGTCAGCGAGAACCAGATCGTGCGCGCCAGCGGCCATGCCGCCACGAGCGCCAGCACGACCAGCATCGGCAGAACGAAGAGCCATGCCGAACGCGCCCGCGCTTTCTCGATGGCTGAGATCTTGCTCATTCGGACCTCGCATCCTCTTTCCAGCGAGCACGATAGGCGATGCGCGCAATCTCGTCGTCGAGCCGGTCCATCGCGCTGGCCGGGGTGTCATCGCCGCGCAATATGCCATGCGTCGCGCGCCAGATCGCATCCGAGACCTGATTATAGCGCGGCCCCGCCTGCCGTGCGGGCCGTGCCACCGCATTCTCGAACGCCGGATAAAGCGTCGCGAAAAACGGGTTCGCCGCGATGATCTCCGGGTCTTCATAAAGCGCGGGATAAGTCGGGTTATAGGCGCCCTTGATCGCACGACGCTTCTGCTCCTCGGCGCGGATCAGGTGCGCGACGAGATCAATCGCCTCAGCCCGGTTGCGCGAATAGCGCGATACGGCGAGATGCCAGCCACCCAGCGCCGCCGCACTCTCGCCACCGGGACCATGCGGCAGGGCGACCACCCCGACCTTGCCGCGAATGGGGCTGCCCTCGCCCTGCGCCAGCGCCCAGGCATAGGGCCAGTTGCGCATGAAGACGGCATTGCCGGTCTGGAAGACGCCGCGCGCTGCCTCCTCGTCGTAATTGAGCACGCCGCGCGGTGCGATACTGCCGACCCAGCTGCCCGCCTGCGCGAGAGCCGCGCGCGCTGCGGGATTGTCGGCGGTGAAGTTGCGCGAGCCATCCAGAAAGGTGCCGCCGCCATAGGAGGACACCCATTCGAGCGCGTTGCACGTCAACCCCTCATAAGCCTTGGCCTGAAAGACATAGCCCCACATCCGCTGGTTACCCGCCACCCGCTCGGCCTGCTGGATTGCTGCGGCGGTGCGGGTCAGCTGGCCCCAGGTTTCAGGCGGCGCGAAACCGTATTTGTCGAGCAAGTCCTGACGATAATAGAGGACACCAGCATCGATGTACCAAGGTACTGCAACCAGCCGCCCGCCGATCCGGTCGTTGCGGGCCAGTGCCGGGAACATCCGGTCCACCCTCTCGCCAAGCGGCCCCTCCAGATCGGCGAGATGCGGTGCCAGCATCGCCGCCCACACGACATCGATCTGCAGCACATCGATCTCGGCCGAGCGGGAGGACAGAAGCTGCAAATAGAGCGAAAAGCGGTCGCTGCTCGAATTGGGCGTATTGACGATCTCGACGCTGTTGCCCGTCTTGCGCGCCCATTCCTGCGCCGCCTCGCGGCACAGTTCCAGCTCGATGCCCAGCGCCCCGCAGGCGATGGAGACGGTCACGCCCTCGCGTGGCGCCAATTGCTGAGCGGGCACCGGTCCGGTAACGAACAGCAGAACCAGCGCGGCACAGGCAAGGCGCAAACGCGCCAGCATTACGCGGCTGCTTGCGTCTTGGAAGTCGCCTCGAACCCGACCCGCCCGAACGAGGCGTAAAGGCTGTCGATCCAGTGCACGATATCGAAGGTTTCGACATCGGCGCGCATGCGCTTCATCCGCCCTGCCGCTTCGACATCGTCCATTGCCAGCGCTTCGTCGATGGCCCGGTCAAGGTCGCGGTGGCCATAGGGATTGGTGTAGATCGCCTCTGGCAGTTCGACCGCGCAACCGGCGAATTCGGACAGGATGAGTTTGCCCGGTTCGCCATTCTTGGCGGCAACATATTCCTTCGCAACAAGGTTCAGGCCATCGCGTAGTGGCGTCGTGATGCAAACGTCCGCCGCCTTGTAATAGCTCATCAGACGGTCGAACGGGATCGCGTTCGAATAGAGCACGATCGGTGTCCATCCGAGATTCGAATAGAGGCCGTTGACCCGCCCGACGAGTTGCTCGATCTCCTTCTGGGTCTCGTCGTAGATCGCCATGCCGCTGGCCGCGCGGACCGAGACGCACAGCATCTTGATCTTGCCACGCAAATCTGGCCGCCGGTCGATCAGCCGCTCGAAGCCCTTGAGCGCCTCGATCGTCCCCTTGGTGTAGTCGGTGCGACCCACGGTCACGATCAGCCTGCGCCCGTCCAGACTTCCCAAGATGCGGTCTTCCAGATCGCTTGTATCCTGCTTGTCGAGAATGTCGTCGATCAGGTGCACATCCGCACCGACCGGCGAGGCGTCGATGGCGATCTTGCGGTCCCCCAGCGTCAGCGTCACCGGCATCTGCGGTTCGGACAAAGCTTGCCCCGGCACGTTCATATGGACCGGCGTGTCAGCAATCTCGCTGATCGTTGCCCCGGTCAGGCCGCGCGCGACATCGGTGAAGTTCTTGGCATAGCGCGGGATGTGAAAGCCCACGAGGTCGCAGTCGAGCAGGCTCCCGAGGATCTCCGCGCGCCAGGGCAGGATGTTGAACACGTCCTGCGAGGGGAACGGCGTGTGGTGATAGAAGGCGATCTTCACGTCTGGTCGGATCTGGCGCAGGTAATGCGGCACCAGCCACAGATTATAATCGTGAATCCACACCAGTGCGCCCTCGTCCGCCTGCTCGGCAGCGGCTTCGGCGAACAGGCGATTGACTTCGTGGAAGGTGCGCCAGTCGACATTGTCGTAGCTGAACAGCCACGGGAAGCTGTGCAGGACCGGCCAGAACGCCTCTTTCGAGGTGACGTGATAGAAACTGGAGGCCTGATGCCTGGTCAGCGGCAGGCGGCGGACATGAAAGCCGCCCCCGGCACTATCGTCGTCGATATGGATCACACGCTCGAATTCGGGATCGCCCGGCTCGTGCTCCTTCCACGCCACCCATGCGCCGCGTCCGGGCTCCAGCCGCTTGAAGAATGCCTTCAGCGTCGGGACGATGCCATTGGGACTCTTGTTCGCGCGGAAGACGGTTCTGCCATCCTCCTCGACCTCTTCGTAGGGCTGGCGGTGATAGACAATGACGAGCGATGATTTCTGCATGGTTTAACGGCCCCTTGAGTTCAATTGGGCTGGCTTCATTTAGGCGTAAGGTCGAAATGGTGGATGGCTTCGAGGATGCCGGCACAGCCATGGCCACGGCTGCGATAGATATGCGGCGCTTCGGGTAGTGCCGCGAGCAAGCGCTCTTCCGAATTGCCGACCGCGACCGCCTTCAGCCCGCAATCGAGCATCGACAGGTCGTTCATCGTGTCGCCTGCGGCCAGTACCCGCTCCTGCGGCAGGGCGAAGGTATCGACCATGCGCCGCAGCGTGGGGCCTTTGGCAATGCCCTTCGGCAAGACGTCGAGATAGAGATTGTCCGAGGTCAGGCAGTCGAAGCCCGCCTCCTCGATCTTGCGGACGGTTTCCTCGCGCAATTCGTCGGGTTTGTAGAAATAGCTGACACGGTGGCGGAACGGATTGGCCTTGACCTGCAATTCGAGACCCGGCTCGCCGTCGAGCATGGCCATGACCGCCTCGTTTGCGTCGTTCCAGCGCGCCTTGACCTCTGCCTCGAGTGCCTCGACCGGCGCGAAATCGGCCGCGACGTCGTAGACCGAAGTACCGACGTCGCCGACGATGTAGCGCGGCATGGGCATGTGAGGCTGCGCGACCAGTTCGCGGATGAAATCGACATCGCGCCCGGTGACGAACACCAGCAGCACGTCGTCACGTTCTTCGAGCTTGCGGTAGAGGTCGAGGCGTTCTTCCTCGCTTCCGCCGAGGAACGTACCATCGAGATCGGTGGCGAGGACGAGGCCATATTGCGATGCATCAATGGCCGGTGAGGTTGAGGTCTCTGCGCTCATGACGCGCGCACCTTCGTCGGCGAACATTTGCCAGCAGCGCGCCAGCCACATGACAGCCCATCAAAAAAAATGGAACCATTAAATGAATGAAAAAATTTATGTTCAACTATATTATAACTGTTATCCAGCAATGTTTCGCCATCTCTTCGTAGTTGAAAGTCATGCGAAAGACAGAAAAATTTAATACGGAAATTTTTTAGTCATTATTGAATCCGTATTATGTTTTTAAGGAATTTTCTGCCGTTCCCGGTTATTTCAAACATCGTCAAAATCGTCAGCAGGATACTTAGTGCACTGCAGCAAAAATGGCAAGCTACGCATCCGATGCAAGCCATGTTATCGTGTTCCGAAAAAGGGGATTGGAAGGGCTGCGACCCTGGGCCTTGGAATGGTACGAACTTTCGTCGACAAACGGCGTTGATCGCAAGATCGAACCTATCGAGGATTATTGATGAAGCCACATTCCGACGCCGGCCCAGCAGACCTGTCAGCCCCCCTCGTCGAACTGGGTGAACACGGTTTTGAACTGCCCGGCCTTACCCGTACGCCCGGCTCAGAGGAATATCCCTGGTGGCGCGGCGCGACGATCTACCAGATTTATCCGCGCAGCTTTCAGGACACCAGCGGCAACGGCGTGGGCGATCTGAAGGGCATTACCAGCCGCCTCGACTATATCGCCTCGCTCAATGTGGATGCGATCTGGCTGTCGCCCTTCTACCGCTCACCGATGAAAGACTTCGGCTATGACGTGTGCGACTATTGCGATGTCGATCCGATGTTCGGCACGATGGCCGATTTCGACGAATTGCTCGAACAGGCACATGCCCTCGATCTGAAGGTGCTGGTCGATCAGGTCTATTCGCATACCTCGGACCAGCACGAATGGTTCGAGGAAAGCCGTTCGAGCCGCACCAATCCGAAGGCCGACTGGTATGTCTGGGCCGATGCCTCGGCGGACGGGACGCCGCCCAACAACTGGCAATCGATGTTCGGCGGACCTGCGTGGAAGTGGGACCCGGTGCGCATGCAATATTACATGCACAACTTCCTCGTCTGCCAGCCGCAATTGAACCTGCACAATCCGGAAGTGCAGGACGCGCTGTTGGGCGTCGCGCGTTTCTGGCTCGACCGCGGGGTCGACGGCTTCCGCATGGACGCGCTCAACTTCGCGATGCACGACCAGAAGCTGCGCAACAATCCGCCCGCGGCGCTGTTCGACAAGAACATGGTCCGCCCGTTCGATTTTCAGCACCACACCTACAGCCAGTATCACCGCGACACACCCAAGTTCCTGGAAAAACTGCGCCAGCTGACTGACCAGTATGACGGCGTCTTCACGCTGGCTGAGGTGTGCGCGGACGATGGCAATGTCGCGATCAAGCGCTTCATCAAGGGCACCACCCGGATGAACAGCGCCTATGGCTTCGACTTTCTCTATTCGCCCGAACTGACTCCGCATCTGGTGGCCGAGGTCATGTCGCACTGGCCCGACGAAAAGGACATGGGCTGGCCGAGCTGGGCGTTCGAGAACCACGATGCGCCGCGTGCTGTGTCGCGTTGGTGCGAAGAGAGGCATCGCGACGCCTTCGCGAAGGTGCTGAACGCGCTGCTGATCGCGCTGCGCGGCAGCGTAATCGTCTATCAGGGCGAGGAACTGGGGCTGGAGCAGGACTTCATCCCCTTCCACCTGCTCAAGGACCCCGAAGCGATCAACAACTGGCCGCGCACCCTTTCACGCGACGGGGCCCGCACGCCCATGCCGTGGGACGAAAGCGCGCATGGCGGCTTCAGCGAGGCCGAACCCTGGCTGCCACTGGGAGAGGCGAATGCGGCGCGTGCCGTCTCGCTGCAGGAAGGCGACCCGGCTTCGACCCTCAATTACGCCCGCGCAATGTTCGCTTTGCGCAAGCGCTATCCGGCGCTGCGGCTGGGCGCGATCGAGAATTGTCAGGCGGAAGGCAATTTGCTCGTGCTCGACCGGGTGTACGAGGCGCAGCGCATCCGCTGCCTGTTCAACCTCGGACCTGATGCGGTGCCCTTCTCCGACACGTCGGAGGACACGGTTCTGATCGCGGGCGTGGGCAGTCCGACCGCCGACACCCTGCCCGGCTATTCGGCACTGTTCTGGGAATGCAACTGGTAAGGCCCTATGGACGCACCTGCCATGCCCCTGGATCGCATCCCACAGGACGACAATCTCGCGCCGGTCGACGAGGACCACAACGCACTGGCCGCTGCCTGCGAGCCGGGCGTCGCGCTATGCACGATCGTCGGGATTGAGGGCAGCTTCTCGCGGCGCCTCGGCGCGCAGTTGGCGGTTCTCCCGGACGGCAGCACCGTGGGCAGCCTGTCGGACAATTGCCTCGAGCAACAATTGGCCGCCGATTGCGCCGGAGCATCAGGGCCTTTCGTGTTCCGCTACGGGCGTGGCTCTTCGCTGATCGATTTCCGTCTGCCGTGTGGCGGTGGCCTCGACATCCTGATCGACCCCGCCCCCGACCGGGCGGCTTGTACGGCGGCGCTCGAACAGCTCGCACAGCGCAAGCCCACTACGCTGCGCCTGCCCGAGAATGATCATCTGACCGAACGCCATTATATTCCTGCGCTTCGGTTGACGGCCTTTGGTGAAGGGCCCGAACTGGCGGCACTTGCCGCGATTGCCGACGTTGCAGGGATTGGCGTCGATGCCGTCGACAAGAGCAGCATGTCGCTAGGCCGCCCGAGCGGTCGCGGCGCGGGCGATGGCTGGACGGCCTGCGTCCTGCTCTTCCACGACCACGAGTGGGAGGTCGCGCTGCTCGAAGAGGCGTTGGCGGGCGACGCCTTCTACATCGGCGCGCAAGGGGGTGCGCAGGCCCGCTCCGTACGGCTCGAGGAATTACAGCGCCGCGGGGCCGATAGCGAGATGCTGGCGCGGATCAGGAGCCCGATCGGCACTCCGCGCGGAAGCCGGACGCCGCAGGCGCTGGCATTGGCGGTGCTCGCCGAAATTACCGGTGAATATGAGCGCCTGCGCATACCAGCCTGACGGCACGACGGCATTCGTCTTGCTCGCGGCAGGAAAGGCCGCGCGCTTTGGCGGTGGCAAGCTGACCAGCAATCTGGACGGCAAGCCATTGTGGCGGTGGGCCGCCGATAGCGCGGTCGCGGCAGGCTTCCCCCAGCTCCATATCGTCACCAACGATCCCCTGATCGCGGATGCACACTGGACTACACACTCCAATCCCGAAGCAGAGGAAGGCATCGCCTCCTCGATCCGCATCGCGGCGGAAATAGCGTCATCCTGCACCCGGCTGATGATTGCCCTGGCCGACATGCCGTTTGTCGAACCTGCCCATCTGCGCGCGCTGGCCGCTGCCGATGACGCGGCCTTTACGCGCTACCCCAATGGACGCGACGGCGTACCCGCTGCCTTTCCGCAATCGGCTTTGCCAAAATTGCTGAAATTGACGGGCAATCGCGGCGCAACTGCCATCGACTGGCCTCAATCGACGAGCATCGAACCACCCTCGCCTACCAGCCTGTACGATGTGGATACGCCCGACGACCTTGCACGGGCGCAGGACATTGCGCTCAGGCGACGTCCGGCATCTCGGCGATAAGCTTGTCGACCGTGATCGGATAGTCGCGCACCCGTACGCCGGTGGCGTTGTAGATCGCATTGGCAATTGCCGCGCCGGGGCCGCAAATGCCCAGTTCGCCGACACCCTTGGCCTTGAGCGGCGCAATCACGCCATCGAGCGTATCGAGAAAGATCACCGATTGCTGTCCGATGTCCGCATGTACGGGCACCTCGTAACCGGCCATGTCGTGATTGACGAAAAAGCCAAAGCGCTTGTCGACCGCAAGTTCCTCGGTCAGCGCCGCGCCCGCCGCCATGACCATGGCGCCGATGACCTGGCTGCGCGCGGTCAGCGGGTTGAGAATGCGCCCGGCATCGCACACCGCCAGCATCCGGCGAATGCGCACCTCGCCAGTATAGGCATCCACTGCGACCTCAGCGAAATGGCTCGCATAGGTGCCCATGTCGTATTCCTTCTGGAAGTCGCCATAGGTCATCGTGTCTTCGGCAGAGAGCGGCCCTGCCTCGCTGAGCGCGCGCACGACATTAGCATCGCGCACCATGCCATCGGCAAAGCTCGCCGTTTCGGGATCGTAGCCGAATTTCTCCGTCACCATTCTCCGCAATTCAACACAGGCGGCATAGACGCCTGCGGTCGAACTGGCCGCGCCCCACTGGCCGCCCGAACCGGCCGAAACCGGCGAGCGCGAGTCCCCGAGGTCGACGCTGACATCCTCCAGCGCCACCCCCATGCATTCCGCCGCCGTCTGGGCGATGATCGTGTAGCTGCCAGTGCCGATGTCGGTCATGTCGGTCTCGACCGAGATCTTGCCCCTGGCATCGATGCTGACACGCGCGCCGGACTTCATGATCAGTGCCCCGCGGTAGCCTGCCGCAACACCCATGCCGACCATCCAGCGCCCTTCGCGCACCGTGCCCGGCCTGGACTTGCGGTTCGCCCAGCCGAAACTCTCGGCGCCGACCCGCAGGCACTCGACCAGATGACGGTCGGAGAATTTGATCGACGGGTTGCTCGGCAGCGTTTCGGGCTCATTGAGAATACGCAGCTCGATCGGGTCCATGCCGAGCTGTTCGGCCAGTTCGTCCATCGCCACCTCGATCGCGAGATGGCCCGGCGCCTCGCCCGGCGCACGCATCGCGTTCGCCTCAGGCAGGTCCAGTTCGGTCAGATAGCTGGCGGTGAGATTATCGGGCCCGGCATAGAGCGCACGCGTCTGCGCTGCCCCGTTCTCGTCCATGCCACCGGTCAAATTGCCCGACCAGCATTCATGCGCAATGGCTGCGATCTTTCCGTTTTTGTCCGCGCCGATCCGCACGCGCTGGATCGTCGCATGGCGGTGCGTGGCGTTGTTGTAGGTCAGCGCGCGCTGCATCATGATCTTGACCGGGCGACCGGCCGCCTTGGCTGCGAGCGCGGCCAGCACCGCATCCACGCGCACCCACAGCTTGCCGCCAAAACCGCCGCCCAGATAGGGCGAGTCCAGCCGGATATTCTCCTTGGGCATGCGCAGGATGCTCGCCATCGCCGCACGCCCCCAGGCGATCATCTGATTGCTGGTCCACAAGGTCAGCTTGTCGCCTTCCCACGCCGCAATGGTGGCGAAGGGCTCCATCATGGCGTGGCTCTCGTCCGGCGTGGTGTAGGTCTGGTCGATCTGCACCGCGGCCGCCGCAAAGGCGCTCTCGAAGTCGCCATTTCGGACGACATTTTCGGAGACGATCTTGCTGGTGTCAGACGCAGCCTGCTCGACCGTGCGCGACAAACTGTATTCGCCTTCGTCACGATCGTATGTGGTGCGGATCAGCGCCGCAGCAGCGCGGGCCTGCTCGAACGTCTCGGCCACCACGCAGGCAATCGCCTGATGGTAATGCGTGATCTCAGGGCCGCCGAACAGCGGCGCAGTGTTGAAATTGCTGCTGCCGAGAGGATCGGTCTCGGTCGCGGCGATCACGGCGAGGACGCCCGGAGCTGAGCGAGCCTCCTCGAGATCCATCGAAGCGATACGCCCCTTGGCGATCGCCGACCCGACGATATAGCCATAGACCTGTCCTGAAGCGACGTCATGCCGCTCATAGGCATAGGGGGCCATGCCACTGGTCTTGAGCGGACCATCGATGCGCCTGGTCGATTTGCCGACGATTTTGGCATCGTCGAAGATCGTCTTTCCGACGGGGGCTTCATATTTCATGACTCAGCTCCTCGCCTCGGCCAGAATCCCGGCGAGCGTGCGCTCGGCCAGAGCGATCTTGTATTTGTTGTCGTCGCGCGTTGCCGAACCGGCGAAGGCCTGCTCTACCACCGCTTTCGCGCCTTGCGTCAGGGCCGCATCGGCCTCGTCCTTGCGCCACGGTCGTGGAGCTACGCCGCCAAAAGCGACCCGCCCCGTACCGTCGGGCTGAAGTACCGCCGCCACGGAGACAAGCGCGAAGGCATAAGAGGCCCGGTCACGCACCTTGTGATAGTAGTGCTGGCCGCCCGGCGGTTTCGGCAGGACCACGCCGGTAATCAGCTCACCATGCTCCAGCACCGTCTCCTTATCGGGGGTATCCCCCCACAACAGGTGGAAATCTCCAAGCGGGATGCTCCGGCTGGTTCCGTCGGGCCGGATCGTTTCTACCACCGCGTCCAATACCGCGAGTGCAACCGCCATATCGCCGGGATAGGTCGCGATGCAGTCCTCGGAAATGCCGACCACGCCCAGCTGGCGTGAATAGCCGGCACTGGCCGCACAGCCGCTGCCCGGACTGCGTTTGTTGCACGGCATATTGGTATCGTAGAAATAGGGGCACCGCGTCCGTTGAAGCAAATTGCCGCCGGTGGTCGCCTTGTTGCGCAGCTGGCCGCTGGCGCCCGCCTGTACCGCCCGGGACAGGACAGCATAATCGCGCATGACGCGCGGATCGGCAGAAAGCGCCGTGTTGCTGACCAAAGCCCCGATCCTGAGCCCGCCCTCTGCCGTCTCCTCGATCATGTCGAGGTCGAGATCCTGCACATCGACCAGATGCGTCGGCGTCTCGATTTCCAGCTTCATCAGATCGAGAAGATTGGTCCCGCCCGCGAGAAACTTGGCGCCCTTGCGCTCGGCAACAATGGCGGCGGCCTGCTGGGGCGAGGTGGCGCGTTCGTAGGTAAAGCTCCTCACAACTCAGCCCTCCGCCACGTCTGCAATTGCCGCGGCGATGTTCGAATATGCGCCGCAGCGGCAGATATTGCCGCTCATCCGCTCGCGCACTTCCATATTGGTCGCACTGACCGCCTTACTAAGATCGCCGGTAACATGGCTGGGGATGCCGCGTTCGATCTCGCCAAGCATGGCAACGGCAGAGCAGATCTGACCAGGGGTACAATAGCCGCATTGATAGCCGTCGTGTTCGATGAAGGCTTCCTGCAGCGGGTGCAGATCGTCAGGCGTGCCCAGCCCCTCGATCGTGGTCACCTGGTCTCCGGCATGCTGCACCGCGAGCGAAAGGCATGAATTGATCCTCTCCCCATTGACGATGACCGTGCAGGCCCCGCACTGGCCGTGGTCGCAGCCCTTCTTCGTCCCGGTAAGTTTCAGGTGTTCGCGCAGTGCATCGAGCAGCGTCGTGCGCGGGTCGAGCCTCAGCATCCGCTCCTGGCCGTTGACCTCAAACGTGACCGGGAGAGTAGTCGCCCCAGCGGATGACTGGCTGGCAGCCCTTGCGCGTATGGCGGGGGCGATGGACAGTACTGCCGCCGAAGATGTCAGCAGGCCCCTACGTGTCACGCTGAGGTTCCAGTCGCTCATCTCGGGTCCTTTTCAGCACAACTTGCGATGCATAACAGATGCGGTTTTGCGAATCCGACCTCAAGGGTTTCATCACGGAATCATGGCAGGCGCGTGATAGCATTCTACCTACTATACATTTCACGGCCCAATCGGTTGCAAAGTACCTTGCCAATCTGAGCCCGCTCAAGATTTTTGGGCCTTGCTGGCATAGGCCGCGCAAAACACATCGACCGCTCCGGCGATACGTTCCTTGTCGCGCTGGGGATCGGTCGGCTGCCCATAGCGCCGTTCGAGATCGCCCATGCCCTTGCACATGCTGGCGAACTGTTCTGCGGCCAGTTCACAGTCCTTGATCTCGACTTCACCCGCTTCCGACATCGCGCGCAGGAAACGCGAAAAAGCCTCGATCATGCGGCGCGGCCCCGCCGAAAGAAACGCTTCGCCTACCTCCGGCTCACTTTCGGTTTCGGCCGCGATTCGCCGGTCGAACTGGATCATTTCCGGGCGTGAGAGAAAGGCAACCATCGCCTCGCCAATCGTCATCAGATGCTCTCGCAGCGTGCCGGTGCACCCAGCATCGATGCTGAAATGGCTGCGCATGCGGCCGCACTCGCACTCGACAGCCGCCGTGAACAGGCCACGCTTATCGCCGAAGTGGCTGTAAATAGTGACTTTTGATACCCCCGCTTCGGCCGCGATTTGCTCGATCGAGGCGGCCGCAAAGCCATGTTCGAAGAAGGCGCGACTTGCCGCCGCGACAATCGCATCGCGTTTGGCCGTGTCGATGGGGCGACCTCTTTTGGCAACTTTAGCGATTGACAAAATGTACGATACCGTTCAATTAAACACCTCCGTTCAATAATGGGCGTTGCGACGCGGGAAGGCAAGCGAAGCCATGATCTGGATCGCCATTCGCATGCTGACCGGCGATGCCCAGAAGTTTTACGGGCTGATCTTCGGGATCGCCTTCTCCACCCTGCTGATCACCCAGCAGCTGACGATCTTTGTCAACCTCATCGGACGCGGCGCGAGCGCGGTCTACAACGTCCCCAGCGCCGAGATCTGGGTAATGGACGAGGTTAGCCGCACGACCGAGGTCAACTATCCCATGCCTTCCACCGCGCTCGACAAGATCCGCAGCGTGCCGGGCGTGAAATGGGCCGTGCCGCATCTGCGCTCCTCCGCATCGGTTCGTACCGGCGATGGCGATCTGGAAGGCGTGACTATCGTCGGGGTCGACGATGCGACGCTGATCGGCCTGCCACATAATATGGTCGAAGGCAGCGCCGAAGTGCTCGCGCAACCCGACAGCGTGATCATCGACGATGTCGGCATGACCCGCATGTTCGAGGACGGCCGCAGCCCCATCGGCGAACGGCTGGAGCTGAACGATCAACGCGCCGTCATCCGCGGCATCGCCGATTCGATCCCCAGCTTCACCAGCCAGGTCACGCTCTACACCAAGTATTCGCAGGCGCTGCGCTACGTACCGGGCACGCGCAATCGCATGTCCTTCGTTCTGGCTGGAACCTCTCCGGGCGTCTCGCCAGAGGAAGTGGTCCGCCGCATCCACGAACAGACCGGGCTGAGGGCGCGTACGCGCGACGACTTCGCGCGCGACGGGATCGACTTCATCATCGAGAATACCGGCATTCCGCTCAATTTCGGGATTACCGTCGGCCTCGGCTTCATCGTCGGCGTCGCCATCGTCGGGCTGACATTCAGCCTGTTCATCCGCGACAACATCAAGCAATTCGGGGCATTGAAGGCGATCGGCGTCACCAATCGCAAGATCCGCCGCATGGTCGCTGCACAAGCCGGACTGGTGGGCCTCGTCGGATATGGTCTGGGTATCGTCGGTACCGTTGCGTTCATCTGGGGCTTCGCCAGCAATCCCACCTTCAAGGGGTTCTACATCCCCTGGCAGGTGCCGCTGATCAGCCTCATTGCGGTCGCTCTGATCCTGGCGCTGACCGGCTGGCTGGCACTGCGCAACGTTCTCAAGACCGAGCCCGCATCGGTGTTCAGATGAGCGGCGAACTGATCAAACCCGGCCTGGTGCCCGACTGCAACCGCGACGCTGCGATCTGCACCCGCGGCGTTACACGCGACTTCAAGGCAGGCCAGCAGACGATTACCGTCCTGCACGGCATCGACCTCGACATATTCACCGGCGAGTTGACTTATCTCGTCGGCGAAAGCGGCTCGGGCAAAACCACGCTGATCTCGATCATGTGCGGCATTCTCTGGCCGACCACGGGCGAGGTGAAGGTCTTCGGCTCTGACATCTATTCGCTCGAAGACACAGAGCTGGTCGAATTCCGATTGAATAACATCGGCTTCATCTTCCAGCAGTATAACCTCATCCCTTCGATCGACGCGGCCAGCAACGCCGCCGTCCCGCTGATCGCGCAAGGGATGGATCGCAAGGAAGCACGCGATCGCGCGGTGGCAATGCTCGCCAAACTCAACATTGCCGATCAGGCGGCCAAACTGCCCAACCAGCTTTCGGGCGGTCAGCAGCAACGCGTCGCGATTGCCCGCGCGCTGGTGCATGAGCCGCGGCTGGTGGTCTGCGATGAGCCCACCGCCGCGCTCGATGCCGCGTCGGGTCGCCGCGTGATGGACCTCTTGCGTGAGGTGGCCGTCGCCCCGGACCGCGCCTGCATCATCGTTACCCACGACAACCGCGTGTTCGACCTCGCCGATCGCATCCTCATGCTCGAGG
>DDNW01000111.1:9803-10228 GCA_002341345.1 Erythrobacter sp. UBA2510 | reverse complement strand
CGATCGCATCCTCATGCTCGAGGACGGGCGGATCATTCATGACGGCGACCAAATGCCCGAAGGACACTGATATGGCCATCGACTGGAAAAAGCTGAGCTTTCCGCGGCAGATCCTGCCTGTAATCGCCATTGCCGGGCTTATTGGCGCGGCGCTGTTCGTGCTTGCCGGAAAACCTGATCGCGCCCTGTCCGAGCCAAGCCGCCAACCGGCCAGCGCCCCTGCCTCACTCGCAGACAGTCCCCGCGTCGCAGGCTCGGGCGTGGTCGAGCCGGCAAGCGAGCTGATCCAGATCGGCTCGGCGCTGTCGGGGCTCGTTACCGGCCTCTACGTCACCCCCGGCGACCTCGTTGGCGCGGGAGAGGTATTGTTCACCGTCGACGACCGCGCCGCCCGCGCCCAACTGCGCGAGGCCGAGGCCGCGATC
>DDNW01000111.1:9048-9664 GCA_002341345.1 Erythrobacter sp. UBA2510 | reverse complement strand
CGCGAGGCCGAGGCCGCGATCGCGCAGGCCCGCGCTGCGATTGCCGAAGCCACTTCCGCGCAGACCACAGCCGCCAGCCAGCTGGAGCTCTATCGCTCGGTCAACGACCCGGCAGCCGTCAGCCGGGCGGAGGTGATCCGCGCCGAGGGCGAAGCCTCCGCCGCGACCCAGCGCCTCTCGCTCGCCCGCGCACAGTTGGTCAGCGCCGAGGCTCGTGCGGCCAGTGCCCGAACCGAGATCGAGCGCCTGATCGTGCGCGCACCGATTGCGGGCGAGATCCTCGCCGTGAATATCCGCAAGGGCGAATTCGTCAGCACGCAGGGCGGCGGCGGCAATGCGCCCTTCATCGAGATGGGCCAGACGAAGCCGCTGCATGTCCGGATCGATATCGACGAGGAGCAGGCCCCGCGTGTTGCCCTGGGCGAACCCGCCGTCGTCAGCCCGCGCGGCGCAGCAGACCGGCAGGTAGAGGCGACATTCGTGCGCGCCGAGCCGCAGGTCGTGCCCAAGAGATCTCTGACCAACAGTGCCTCCGAACGCGTCGATGTGCGCGTCTTGCAGGTGATCTACGCCCTGCCCGAGAGCGACGGCCTGTTCCGCGTAGGCCAGCAGGTCC
>DDNW01000111.1:8592-8897 GCA_002341345.1 Erythrobacter sp. UBA2510 | reverse complement strand
CGCGGCGGGTGGAGACGGCGAGTGAAGCCCGCTCGCCTTCTTGTAGCGGCAAGCATGCTCGCGCTGACGGCCTGCGTAGCGGGCCCGCCGCCCGAGGTGGCGACACCTGCGCCGGTCCTGCCCGCGACCTTCACCTATGCCCCCGATGCTGCGACTGCCTCCTCGCTCGGCGATCTGCTGCCGCATGACGACCCCGCCTTCGTTGCGCTGGTCGATCAGGCAGTCGCGAACGGGCCTACGCTGGCCGAAGCGCTGGCCCGGATCGAACAGGCCCGCGCAGGCGCAGCGCGCGCCGGGGCCGAGCA
>DDNW01000111.1:7510-8488 GCA_002341345.1 Erythrobacter sp. UBA2510 | reverse complement strand
GGACAGCGCGCGCCGGGGCCGAGCAATATCCCGCTGCCGGTGCCAATGCCTCGGTGACGGGAACCCGCACCAACCCGGCGCAGGTCTCCTCCAATCTACCTGCAGGCATCGCCTTCGATACCGAGCGCGTTGCCTATGCCGCGAACATCACGGCGCGCTGGGACCCGGACGTTTTCGGACGCCTGAAGGCCCAGGAGCGCGCGGCGCTCGCCCGGCTCGATGCCGCCGACGCTTCGGCGCGCGCGGTGCGACTGGCGCTGGTGGGCGAAATCGCGACGACGGTGATCGACTGGCGCACGCTGGAAGCGCGCAGGGCTGCGATTGGCGAAGACCTCGCAGCGGCCCGTCGCCTTGCCGAATTGACCGGTGTGCGCGAAGAGGCGGGCATTGCGCCTGGCTTTGACCGCGTTCGTGCCGAAAGTATTGCCGACGGGGCCGCAAGCCGGCTGGCTGTGCTGGCGAGCGAACGCGCCCGGCTGATCGGTCGGCTGATGACGCTGACCGCACAGAATGCTGCGCAGGTCGAGGCGATGCTGGCCACTGCCGCCCCGCCCCCGGCGCTTGCCGCAGCGCCGCCTGGCCTGCCCTCCGACCTGCTCACCAATCGGCCAGACGTACTCGCCGCCGCGGCAACCTTGCGCGCCGAGGATGCAGAGCTGGCTGCGACGGCGCGCCAGCGTTTCCCCAGCTTCAGCCTGTCGGGTGCCATCGGTCTGCTCGCCTATGGCCTTGGCGACCTGTTCGACAGCCAGTCGATGGTCGGCTCACTCGCTGCAACGGTCGCGGCGCCGCTGCTCGATTTCGGGCGGATCGGCGCGGAAATCGATGGCGCTGCGGCAGAGAAGAAGATCGCCTTCGAGGCATATCGCGGCGCAGTATATACCGCGCTGGGCGACGCCGAGACTGCCTATGCGCTGGTCGCTGCGAGCGACGCCGAGGCGCAGGCCGTCGCGCGGCAGGCCGCCTCGCTCCAACGCG
>DDNW01000111.1:3762-7425 GCA_002341345.1 Erythrobacter sp. UBA2510 | reverse complement strand
CGCGCTACGAGGCGGGGTTGGAGAACCTGCTTACCGTGCTCGATGCAAGGCGCGCGGCAGACCAGAGCGGCGAACAAGCCGCTGCCTCGGCTGGACGGGCGCGCCGCGCACGCGTGCTCCTGTGGCAGGCGCTGGGCGGAACGGAGCGGCCTGAATAATTGTGCTAAAAGGTGAACCAACCGGGCAGTAGTTTCGAGATGCAGGTTTCGGAGAGATTGCCCTCACCATCCCTGCCGATCACCGCAATGTCGTACCCGGCGACCGTGGCCGCTTCGGCAATCGCCTGACGGCACCCGCCGCACGGCGTGATCGCGACCAGTTCAGCGCCTTTGGGGCCGCCCACGATCGCCATGCGGACCACATTGTCTAGCCCGAATGCCTGTTGCGCCGCCGCCAGCGCCGCCTGTTCGGCACACACGCCGAGCGGGTAGCTGGCATTCTCCATATTCGCACCGAGAGCGATCTCGCCTGAAGCGGACTCTATCGCGCACCCAACCGCGAAACCGGAATAGGGCGAATAGGACTTCTCGCGTGCAGCCATGGCCGCTTCGATCAGCCTGTCTTCCGCCATCACGAGGCCTGCACCTGACGCGGCGCGTGCATTCTCGCACCAAGCGCGACCTGTTTTGCGCCGAGCATGCCCGTGATGCAGGCCATGCCGCCGTAAAGCGTCGCGAACAGCAGCAGCGGCAATGTCAGACTGTCGGTGCAGGTGGATTCCATCTGCCTTCGCTAGGTCAGGCGATCGGGAATGAAAAGCGTCGAGACAATTATGCCCGCGTTATGACTTTGACCAGGCAGGAATTGATCGCTTTAAGCAGATTTCGCTTCCTCGGAGAACATGTGCAGCAGCTTATTCCCCTCGCGGCCATCGCTTCGATCCTGGCGCTCGCATTCCTGCTCACCTATGCTGTCGAGGGGAAGCCGTTCATCTTCGGCGCGAATGCCAACATTCCATTGTCGGACACTCTTGCGCTTGGCGCATTACCGGTGATCATCTTTTTCGCCGCTATCGTCTCAATCCTTTGGCATCTGGGGATCATGCAGCGGATCGTGCGCTGGGCCTGCGCACTTTGGCGGCAGGCTCGCTCGCCTATCTAATGAGCGCCGCCCTCACCGCTCTTCTCCTCCCCTACTAGGACCAGCCCTATGCCCGACATCGCCTCCGTTTCGCTTGCCAAGGGCCTCGGCGAGATCGCCGACGAACTGGGCGCCTCCTTCACTGAATTCGGCTTTGCCATCGTGCGCGATCACGGCATCCCGCAGCACCTGGTTGATCAGGCTTGGATCACCGCGAAAGCCTTCTTCGATCTGCCGGTAAAATCCAAGCGCGCCTATTTCATTCCGGGTGGCGGCGGTGCGCGCGGCTACACCCCGTTCGGAACCGAAATTGCCAAGGACGCCAAAGTTCACGACCTGAAGGAGTTCTGGCACATCGGGCGTTCGCTGCCACCGGGCCACAAATATGCCAATGACATGCCGGACAATGTCTGGCCCGCCGAACTGCCCGGCTTTCAGCAGACGTTCGAGGCGCTGTTTGCTGAATTCGACAAGGCTGGAAACCGCATCCTGCGCGCCCTAGCACTGCATCTGGGCCTCGATCCGGCCTATTTCGATGACGCCATGCAGGACGGCAATTCAGTCATGCGCCTGCTCCACTACCCGCCCCAGCCTGCCGATGCGCCCGAAGACGCGATCCGCGCAGCAGCGCATGGCGACATCAACACGATCACGCTGCTTCTCGGCGCGGAAGAGGCCGGTCTCGAATTGCTCGACCGGCAGGGGAACTGGCGCGCAGTCTCGCCCCCCGACGGCGCGCTGGCCGTCAATATCGGCGACATGCTCGAACGCCTGACCAATTACCGCCTGCCCTCGACCAAGCACCGGGTCGTCAACCCGAGCGGCGAAGCAGCGCGCCGGTCACGCTATTCGATGCCGTTCTTCCATCATTTCCGGCCCGATTTCGTGATCGATCCGCCCGCGCAGTTCATCGACCCGGAAGCGGAAACCCCGCCGCCAGAACCGATCGCGGCGAACGATTTCCTCGATGTCCGCCTGCGCGAGATTGGCCTGAAATAGACTTATTCTTCAGCTATTTGCTGCAGCAATTTGCGACACCAAATCGACGACAGCTACACCACGCGCTGAACGAGTAAGGTTTTAACGCCGCCTAGAGGCACTCCAGCCGGCACTTGACGCCGAAGCGGTCGAGGTCGGCCTGGATTTCGTCTCGGTATATGCGGTTCATCGCGATCACGAGGCCCGGCTGGATCTCGCCCAGTTCGGCTGGTGCCACGATCTTGTGGCCGGTGCCGGGCATGAAATAGCCCTGCCGGTTCGGGTTTATATCGGTCACGCAATCGACCAGATCGCTGACGCCGAGCGTGGTCAGGAACGACACCGCCTTGGAGCCCGAGCCCCACAGCACGACGCGCTCGCCCCTGGCATGCGCTTCCTCGACCATGGCGGCCCAATCAGCTTGTTTCTGCGCCATACGCTCGGGGAAGCTGTCGACGAGACTGGCCATATTGCCGCGCTCGGTGAAATCGCCTTGCGGAGTGCTGGCATCTTCGGCGACCGCCTCGATGGTCAGATACTGGTCGTCATATTCCTGCGCGATCCGGGTCACCCGGAAACCGCAGGTCTGGAACAGCCGGGTCAGCGAGTACGGCGTGAAGTACGAACAATGCTCGTGATAGATATCCTCGAAGGCGCAATCTTCGAGGATGCGATAGGCCTCGGGCACCTGGAAGAAGACGACCGTCCCCTTCTCTACCGTCAGGCCATCGCGCACGGTCGAAATGAAATCGCCCGTATCGGTGATGTGCTCCAGCGTCATCTTGCAGCACAGAAAGTCGGGCTCCGACTGGCAGTGCTCAGGCGAGAAATATTCCGGGATCAGCGTGACGCGCTCGGCACCCTCGACCCCTTCGAGCCGGCCGGGAAGCGCGCTCGGATCGACACCGATGCCGCGGTTTTCACCCAGTTGCGAGAGGAGGACGAGGAACTCTCCTTTGCCGCAACCGATCTCCATCACTTCGCGCCCATGCAGGCCGTGCCGTTCGATCATGTCGGCGGCGAGCTGGCGGTGGAACTTGCTGAAAGTCGGCGAAAAACCCTGCGTTTCCTCGTAGCGGCCCGAATATTCGATCTGGCGCTGGTCAAAGTCCGCATTGAAGATGAAGTCGCATTCGCCGCAATAGCTGAGCGCGATATTGCTTTTCGGGCAATCGAGCGCTTCTTCCTTGCTGTCGAACAACAGGCAGGAATTGGCCGGGACGTTACGCACCTCGTGAAAGACCTTGAGGTCGTGCGCACCGCAGCTGGGGCACTTCTCCAGCCGCTGATGCGGGGCCCGATCCGCTGCCGCCTCATCGCGCGGTGTCATGGTATCGAGATCGCTCATCACAGGACTTTCGGCTCGGGCACAGGGACGATGAACTTGCCGCCAGTGGCAAGATAACCGGCCTGCTGGGCCACGATTTCATCGATGAAATTCCACGCCAGCACGAGGACATAGTCCGGCCGCTTTTCCAGCAGCGCCTCGGGCGCCATGATTGGAATCTTCGCGCCGGGCATCAGCAGGCCCTGCTTGTTGACGTTGCGGTCGACCACGAAGTCGATCTGCGTGTGATCGAGGCCGCAATAATTGACCATTGTTGC
>DDNW01000111.1:340-3637 GCA_002341345.1 Erythrobacter sp. UBA2510 | reverse complement strand
CGCCATAGGCCGCGACCCTCTTGCCCTCGGCCCGCAGCTGCCCGACCAGCGCGACCAGCTTGTCGCGCAGGCCCGCCACGCGGGCGGCAAATTCGCGATAATAGTCGGCGCTGTCGAGGCCGATCGCCCGCTCATGCGCGAGCAGTTCGGTGACGCTGGCATCGACGTTCTCGGTCCGCTCCGCAAAGATGCGCAGCGAACCGCCGTGCAGCGCGAGCTGCTCGACCCGGTTGATGAACAGCCCATGGCGCCGGAACAGCTTGTCGAGCGCGATCAGCGAGAAGTAGCAATGGTGCTCGTGATAGATCGTATCGAATTCGATATGCTCCATCAGCGGCAACAGGTGCGGCATTTCGAGCACTGCGACGCCGTCATCCTTCAGGATGTGACCAATGCCGCGAACGAAGCCATTGGTGTCCTTTACATGCGCCAGGACGTTGTTGCCGTGGATGACGTCGGCGCGGCCGTATTTCTCCGCCACCTCCTGCGCCAGCTGCTCGGTGAAGAAGGCGCACAGCGTGCGCACGCCGACCTTCTCCGCATCGGCGGCCGGGCCATCGGCAGGGTCGATGCCGAGCACCGGAATGCCCCGCTCGACATAGTTCTTGAGCAGGTAGCCGTCATTGCTCGCCAGCTCGATCACGAGGCTGTCAGAGTCCAGACCGCGCTCGTCGGCGCGCGCCATCGCATTGGCCCGCGAATGGGCCAGCAGCGCGGGCGAGAAGGACGAGAAATAGGGATAGTCGTCGGCGTAAAGGATTTCCGGCGCGACGGTTTCGAGGATCTGCACCAGCGTGCAATCCGCGCAGAAGGCGACCTCGAGCGGGAAGACCAGTTCCTCTTCGCCAGCGTTTTCGGGGCGGATCAGATGGTCCGCCAGCGGGGTGCGGCCAAGGTCGAGGATCGGTACCAGCGCCTCGCTCCCGCAAGAGCGGCAGGCGGATTCGGTGACGGAAAGATTCTTACGCTGTTGCAAGAGCATCGGAGCCCCCCTTGCCCTGTAATTCGGCAACCGGGAACAGTTCGCCGTCTATTTCGCCTGCCTCGATCCGGTGTTTCACATGCGCTATCCGCTTGAAGCGCGGACCTTCGAACTGCTCGACGGTGAGGCCCGCCGTGCAGAAGGCGTCGTACAATTGCTCGACGCCCCGGCGCACCGTCCACTGCGGCTTGAAGCCATGCAGCGTGCGCGAGATGTGGTTGCAGTCAACGCGGTAGTTGCGGATGTCGGCCCCGACCTCGTTCGAAAAGGTGATGCTGGAGCCGGGCACGACCGAGCGGACGATCTCGGCAACCTCGTGGATCTGGTAGTTCTCGCTCGTCTGCCCGACATTGAACACGCCCAGGTGGACGTCTTCGCGGGGGGCCTCGAGCGAGGCGATATAAGCCGCTGCAATATCCTCGACATGGACCAGCGG
Source organism: Erythrobacter sp. UBA2510 (assembly GCA_002341345.1). Classification (GTDB taxonomy): domain Bacteria; phylum Pseudomonadota; class Alphaproteobacteria; order Sphingomonadales; family Sphingomonadaceae; genus Alteraurantiacibacter. The sequence goes on along the minus strand of DDNW01000111.1, from coordinate 2,219 downwards.
GCGCCACGGCTTGCCGTCGCTCTTCAGGCGGACATGGCCGGTGGCGCAGGCCCAGGCAGTCAGGTTGTTGACCACGAGGTCGAAGCGCAGGCGCGGTGACAAGCCGAAGGCGGTCGAGGCGCGCAGGAAGGTCGGGCTGAACTTGTCATCTGCCATGACGCGAATGGCGGCCTCGGCCTCTACCTTCGAGACGCCATAGGGCGTGACCGGGTTGAGATCGCCATCCTCGGCAACGAAGCCATCGCCCGAGGCGCCGTAGTTGGAGCAGGACGAGGCATAGATGAAGCGCGAGACGCCCGCCACCTTCGCCAGCCGCGCGAGGTCGGCGGACGCTGCGGCATTGATTTCCTGCGTCAGGCCGGGGCGGTAATCGCCCAGCGGATCGTTCGACAGGCCGGCAAGGTGGATGATAGCATCGAAACCGGCCAGCTGGCCGACCGCGTCGGCCTGCTTCACGAAGTCGCGTACGTCGCCGCCCAGCATCGGCAGCTGAGTGACCTCACCGATAAAGGTGCAGTCGCCGAAAAGGTCGCTGTCGAGACCCGTTAGGTCATGCCCGCGCTCGAGAAGTTTCGGCGCCAGTACCGTCCCAATGTAACCGAGGTGCCCGGTCAGCAGAACCTTCATCGACGTTATCCTTCCAGAGTTTCCACGGTGCCTCGCCCGAAGCCCACAGCTCGGTGAGGATTTGCTTTTCGCGCATCGTATCCATGCACTGCCAGAACGAGCGGTGGTGATAGGCCATCAGCTGCCCGTCCTCGGCCAGCTTGGTCAGCGGCCCCTGCTCGAACATCTCCTCGTCGCTCTCGATATAATCGAGGACGCCGGGTTCGAGCACGAAGAAGGCGCCGTTGATCCAGCCTTCGCCGATCTGCGGCTTTTCGGTGAACTTGGTGATCTGGTTCTTGACGATATTGAGGTGGCCGTAGCGAGCTGGAGGACGCACCGCCGTCAAGGTCGCCAGCTTGCCATGCGCGCGATGGAAGGCGAGCAGTTGGTTGATATCGATATCGGCTACGCCGTCACCCCAGGTGACGAGCATTGTATTGTCGCCGATCCAGGGGCCCAGTTTCTTGATCCGGCCACCGGTGCCAGCGTTCATGCCGGTTTCGACCAGGTCGACGTTCCAGTCGGGCAGATCGGCGGGGCCGTGCCGGACCAGTTCACCCGAGCGCGTGTTCAGCGAGACCGAACCCTGCGTGGTGAAATAGTCCTGAAACCAGCGTTTGATATATTCGCCCTTGTAACCCAGCGCGATGCTGAAGTCGTTGAACCCGAAATGCGAATACATCTTCATGATGTGCCACAGGATCGGCATGTCGCCGATTTCGACCATCGGTTTCGGGCGCACGGTGGTCTCTTCCGCCAGACGCGAACCGAGGCCACCGGCCAGAATCCCGACCTTCACCCCGTCGTTGTTGTTTACCCCGATCATCGCCCCGTTCACCTGTTTTGCATCTGCGCTCAGAATGAAATTTGCCGCCGCCTTTCGGCCCTGCGGCAGCCGTCACATCAATTGGGTCACCCCTGATTGCCTGCGACGGTTTACCCCCTATTGAATATTAGCACCGCGGCCGTTCGGTCGGATCGGCGCAAACTGGTTAGCCCATTTCCCCCAGCCCCGATTTGCCACCGCAGCGACCGGTCAGGGCTGGCTGTCAATTCGTGGTCTGGGCATATGTCAGGTGACGACGGGTTTCTTCTGCTTTGGCGGCGGTGTATCGTGCTGAAACACCGGCAAACGACATGGCGCCTGCATGTCCTGCGCGGATTAGGATCACCCGAAAGGCACTGATGGGGCACAACAGGGTGAAGCCGAAACTCCTTCTTCTGGTGGCGCTCGTGCTCAACCTGCTCGCGGCTGCGGCGCCCTTCCGTC
>DDNW01000111.1:0-223 GCA_002341345.1 Erythrobacter sp. UBA2510 | reverse complement strand
CGAACTACCTGAAATCGTTCAAAACCGCGTGCAGGAGCAGTCGGATGGAGCCCTGGTGTTTGACGCACCCAGCATCGCCCGAACACCAGCAGCACCGCTGTGGGTAGAGGACGCAATGGCGTCAGGCGAGCTTGCCATCGAGCTGCGCGTGACCCCCGCCTCAACCGATCAATCTGGCCCGGCGCGCATCTTCAGCCTGTCGCGCGACTATCTCTCTCACAAC
>DDNW01000191.1:3973-4274 GCA_002341345.1 Erythrobacter sp. UBA2510 | reverse complement strand
AGCAGGAAGTGATCAACATGAACCGCCGGATGATGATGGGCGGCGACGGCTCGCTCAACGTTCTGATGCGCAATGGCGAAGAAGGCTCGGGCGAGTGGCAGGACTGGCTGACCGACGATCGCCCGTTGCAGGACGTGGTGGTGGCCGACGCCGAAGAGGCCGACTTGCGTCGCGAGATGCTGGTCGAGGCGATGGACGCGCTCAACGACCGTGAGAAGCACATCCTGACCGAGCGGCGGCTGACCGACAATCCGCAGACGCTGGAAGAACTTTCGCAGGTCTATGACGTCAGCCGCGAACG
>DDNW01000191.1:1796-3811 GCA_002341345.1 Erythrobacter sp. UBA2510 | reverse complement strand
AGCCAGTATGACGTCAGCCGCGAACGTATCCGCCAGATCGAGGTGCGCGCTTTCGAAAAGCTGCAGAAGGCCATGCAGCGGATCGCGGGCGAGCGTCTGGTGCCCCAGCCGGTTGCCTGATTTCGTTTCGCTGACGCGCGCTCTGGGCTAACAGGCCCCCATGATCGCTCGCATCGCCCGTTGGACCGCCAAAGCCGTGGTGGCCTTCATCGTCTTCAGCGTATTGCTGGTGGCGGTCTATCGCTTTGTGCCCGTCCCCTTCACGCTGACCATGGCGATGGATGAACGCTCCGTCACCAAGGACTGGACGCCGCTGTCGCGGATCGACCGCAACATGGTCTCCGCGGTGATCGCGGCGGAGGACGGCAAGTTCTGCTCGCATAGCGGCTTCGATACCGAAGCGATCGAACAGGCGCTGGAAGAACGCGCGGCGGGCAAGCGCGAGCGCGGGGCCAGCACGATCAGCCAGCAGACCGCCAAGAACGTCTTTCTGTGGCAGGGTGGCGGGTGGTTCCGCAAAGGGCTGGAGGCCTATTATACCTTTCTGATCGAGACGGCCTGGCCCAAGCGCCGAATCATGGAGGTCTATCTCAACGTCGCGGAAACGGGCCTCGGTACCTATGGTGCGGAGGCCGGGGCACAGCGCTATTTCGGGCACTCCGCCGCACGGCTGACCCGTGACGAGGCAAGCCGCATCGCCGCCGTCCTGCCGAGCCCGAAGACACGCGAGGCGGTCAATCCGGGCGGCTTCACCCGTCGCTATGGCAATACGATCGAGGCACGCATCGGCTCCGTCAGGCGTGACGGGCTCGATGCCTGCGTTTACGAATAGGCACACATGGGTTCGGGACACTCCCACGATCATGATAACGCGCACGGCCTTGGCCATTCCCATGGGCATGGCCATTCGCATGCACCGGCGGATTTCGGGCGCGCCTTTGCCATTGGCGTGGTGCTCAACACCGGCTTTGTGCTGGTGGAGGCGATTTACGGCTTCCTGTCTGGCTCGATGGCGCTGGTTGCCGATGCCGGACACAACCTGTCCGACGTGCTCGGTTTGCTGATCGCCTGGGGCGCGAGTGTGGCGGCGAAGAAGCCACCGTCCGCCCGTTTCACCTATGGCCTGAAAAGCTCGACCATCCTGGCCGCCTTCGCCAATGCGATACTGCTGCTGATCGCCATCGGGGCGATCCTGATCGAGAGTATCCGACGCCTGATCTATCCGATCGAGCCGGAAGGCTGAACGATGATCTGGGTCGCCGGGATCGGCATCGTCATCAACACGATCACCGCGCTGATGTTCATGCGCGGGCGCAAGTCGGACATCAACATTCGCGGTGCCTTTCTGCACATGGCCGCCGACGCGCTGGTCAGCGTGGGGGTGGTGCTCGCCGGTGCGGCGATCCTGCTGACCGGCGCGGTGCTGATCGATCCCGTGGTCAGCCTCGTGATCGTTGCGGTCATTGCCTGGGGGACATGGGGATTGCTGCGCGACAGCGTGAAGATGAGCCTTGCCGCCGTGCCCGACGGGGTGGACGAAACGGCGGTGCGTACCGCGCTCGCGGCCCTGCCGGGGGTAGAGCGCGTCCACCACCTGCATATCTGGCCGATGTCGACGACCGAGACGGCGCTGACCGCCCATCTGGTCATGCCCGGAGGCCATCCGGGCGATATATTCCTGCGCGAGACGGCACACCGGCTCGAACACGATCACGCCATCGGTCACGTGACCCTGCAGATCGAGGTCGAAACGGGCGGATGCAAGGAGGGGAGCTGCCAATGAACGAGGAAACAATCCGCGAAGGCGGCTGTGCATGCGGGCATGTGCGTTACCGCGTCCGGGGCGAGCCGATCTTCGTCAACAACTGCCATTGCCGCAAATGCCAGCAGCAGACCGGCTCGACCAGCGTGGTCAACGCTTTCTTCGAGAGTGAGCGGGTGGAACTGCTCGAAGGCGAGTTGACCGAGCACGAAACCGTCGCGGGCAGCGGCGGGCCGCACATCATCTGTCGCTG
>DDNW01000191.1:0-1708 GCA_002341345.1 Erythrobacter sp. UBA2510 | reverse complement strand
TGTCGCTGCGCCGGGTGCGGCAGCGCACTGTGGAGCCATTACCCTCGGCTGGGGCGACTGGGGCTGGGGCTGCGCGCCGGTACGCTCGACGAACCAGGCAGTGTGACGCCCGATGCGGTGATCTTTACCGAGAGCAAGATGCCATGGGTCGCGCTGCCCGAAGGCATTCCCCACTTTGAGCAATATTACGATTTCCGCGAGGTGCTGCCCAAGGATCGGCAGGAACGCCTGATGACGCTGGCGGCGAAGAGTAAACCGGCAAAAGATTGAGCTTACCGGACCTCCGGCTCATTGCGGCGAAGGGCCAAGGTTCCCCAGCCGCGCAGGCGTGGCCAAATCGCGGCACATGCGGCGAGCATCAGCGCCAGCAGTGCGCCCCACCAGCTTGCGACGCCCATGGTCCCGATCCATTGCAGCACCGGCACGTGCAGCGCGTAGAGCGGGTAGGACATCGCGCCCAGAAACAGCCACAGGCGCGGCAGGGGAAGGTTGCCTGAGGCGGCGCTCCAGACCAGCAGCGGACAGACCAGCAGGTCGAACACCAGCATGGCCGGGATCTGCGCCAGCGCGCCGATGGCGATCAGGATCAGTGGGAAGGCGATGACCGCGACGACCGGCGGCACGGCAGGCGCCATCTCCTGCTTGCGGAACAGCACGATCCCGATGCCATAGCAGACCAGCGCGCGGGCGAAGGTCTGCGCCATGCCGTTCCAATAGGCGCCCGCATAGATAATCCCCTGCGCAAAGCCGATCCACGCCAGTGCCACCGCCAGCACGGCGATCACCCGCACCAGTGCGCGGGTCGAGAGACGGGCGAAGATCAGCGCGTGGAGGATGTTCGCCAGCAGTTCCCACGTCAGTGACCAGCCCGGCCCGTTATAAGGGTAGAGATAGCCGTTGATCGGGGTCGGCAGGAACAGCAGTGCGGGCACGAACAGCGCCACCACCAACAGCGGCGGGAAGTCGTTCGTCAGAAGCCACACCAGCCCTAGCGCACAGCCCAGCGCATAGGCGGGCAGCAGGCGGCGATAGCGTTTCCTGAGGAAGGCGAGCGGCCCCATGCCCGATTGTAGCCGCGATTCGTAAGTGCGCGCCATCACGAAGCCCGAGAGCATGAAGAACAGGTCGACCGCGAGGATACCGCGCGGCAGCAGGCTCTGGTCGATATGGACGAGCAGCACGGCGAGCGCGGCGATTCCGCGCAGCGCGTCGAGCCCGACCAGTCGTGATTGTGCATCCCCCATCATGCGCGAGGGAATGCCAGACAGGCGTAAATTTCAAGCGAAGACGCTGCGGCCTGACCCAATTATTTAAGGTCAGGCGCTTGGTGCGGCGCTCAGGCCGCTTCTTCTTTCTTCTTGTCGTTGTCGTTGCCCAGGACCCGCACCGGTTCCTTGCGGCCTTCGACCACGTCGGCATCCACCACGACTTCCGAAATCCCGTCCATACCCGGCAAGTCGAACATCGTGTCGAGCAGGATGCCCTCGACGATCGAGCGCAGGCCGCGTGCGCCGGTCTTGCGGGCGATGGCCTTCTTGGCGATCGCTTTCAGCGCGTCGTCGGTGAAGGTCAGTTCGACCTCCTCCAGCTCGAACAGCTTGGCATATTGCTTCACCAGCGCGTTCTTCGGCTCCTTCAGGATCGTCACCAGCGCGTCCTCGTCGAGGTCGTGCAGGGTGGCGATCACCGGCAGGCGGCCGACGAATTC
>DDNW01000046.1:15313-22440 GCA_002341345.1 Erythrobacter sp. UBA2510 | reverse complement strand
CCATTGGTGCTGACGGCGGACAGTGGCCCTTGCTGATCGCCGCGGCTGTCTTCGCAGTGCTCTCCTGGTGGATGGTGCGCACCGGCATGGAGCCGCACCAGACCTACCTGGTGTGGATGCGCGTCTATGCCGAAATCTACACCTTCATGGAGTTCGATCCGGCCAAGACGGTGACCATCGAAACCGCGTTCGGGACCGCCTACCAGATGCCGATCACCGCGGTCGGTTCGCACCCGCCGGTGCTTGCGGCATGGGACCAGCTCTGGGGCATTGTCGGCAAGGCGTTTGCCTGGGTCGTGTTCGCGCTCGTCCCCTCGTTTGCGCTCTTTTACTGGATTGCCGAGCGCTTCGGCGATCATTCCAAGGCGCGTCGCCATGAGCGCGGGGCCGCGCTTGTCCCGCTTGCTGAACTAAAGCGCGAGATCGAGGCGCACAACAGGCAGCACAAGCGCCGCGAACTGACCGATGCGCTGGGTCCAAAGTGGCGGCTGTGTTCTCCGACAGAGCTGCGTGAGGTGCTGCCCTACCATCCCTCGCATATTGCCGGGGTGACCTATCCCTGGCGGCTCGAACAAAGCCATGCGATGCTGATCGGCACCACCGGGATGGGCAAGACCGTGGCGCTGACCGGCATGGTTGCAGAAGCGCGACAGCGCCGCCAGCGCGCGGTCATCTTTGATCTTACCGGCGCGTTTATCGAGCAATTCTTCGAGCCCGAAAGCGATGTGATCCTCAACCCCCTGGATGCGCGATGCCCGTGCTGGAATATCTTCGATGAATGCCGCAGCGAAGGCGAGTTCTGGGCCGCCTCAGAAGCGCTGGTGCCGCATGACGGGGGCGGGGAGGCGCAGTTCTGGGTGATTGCCGCGCGCGCGCTGTTCGTCGAGTTCTGCCTCAAGCTGGTCGAACAGGGCGATGCCAGCAACCAGGCGCTGGCCGAGAAGCTGATGAGTGCGGACCTTGCCAAGGTGCACGCCATGCTGCGCGGGACCATCGCCGATCCGATTACCGCCCCCGAAGCGGCGCGCATGGCCGAATCGGTGCGCGCTGTGTTCAATGTCAATGCGCGAGCGCTCAAGCTCCTGCCCGCCAAGGGCGCATCGTTCTCGATCCGTAATTGGATCGAGCGCGACCATGGCGAGGGCGGATTTGTGTTCCTCTCCGCGCGCTATGTCGACCTTCCCGTCTGCACCCAGCTGCTCACGCTCTGGCTCGATCTGGCGATGAACACGTTGATGGCAACGCCGCGCTCGCGCGATCTCAAGATGTGGTTCTTCATAGACGAACTGGGTGCCTTGCATCGCCTGCCCGCGCTCGAAGCGGGACTCCAGACAGCGCGCAATTATGGCGGCGCGATCGTCACCGGCATTCATGCCTACGCCAAGCTCAAGGAAGTCTATGGCGAGCACATGGCCGAGACCCTGTCCTCGCTTGCCAAGACCAAACTGATTCTGGGCACCGGCGATTACAAGACCGCCTCATGGTGTTCCGAAGCACTGGGCAGTGCCGAAGTGACCGACAAGGAAGAAGCCCATACCTATGCTTATAATAACGCGCGCGATGCGGTCAGCCTGACCCCGCGCAAGCATATCGAGGCGCTGCTGCTTCCCGATCAGTTGAAGGAACTGCCGAGCCTGGCAGGCTACATCAAGTTTCCCGAAGGCTTTCCTGCAGCCCCCGTCACGCTCGAACCGGTCAACCGTCCGGTGCGAGCCCGGGGCTTTATCCAGCGCCCGCCGGAGAAGCGGTCGGATCGTCCGGACAAGACCGCGAAACCCGCCAGTGAAACGCATCGCGATCCGGCCCCGCAAGGCGCGCAGCACCCTTCGGCTAACGACGATGGCGTGGGCAAGCCATCGGTTCCCAAGCAGGGCGAATTGCAGCTCGATGAGGCAGCTAACGAGCGCCTTGTCGATGATGCCCATGAGCACGCCGACGATGCCGTGGCGGCGACATCGCGTGGCGATGTCGGGACCGGGGACAAGGGCGGCGACACCGCCACCAGGACGCAGGATGGCCCGCAGACTGAGCCCAGCGCGGATGCCAGCTCGGGAGACAGGCGGGGCATCGCTGGAGCAGCCAAAGCGATCGGCGAACGCGCTACCGGTGGCGAAGCCGAGGTCGACGAGGTGCTGCCCGAGACGCCCGACAAATTGCCGAATGAAAAGCAGGAACGGACAACCGATCCGCGCAAGCAGCATGTGCGCAATGACCGGGTGCAGGCGCGCGAAGCCCGGCGCCTGACACTGGAAGACGGCGGTGCGGGTGATGCGAAGCAGGAGCCCGATGCCCCGCCGCTCGATGATCTCGATCTCGATATCTGACAGACCGGCTGACAGCGCTCGATGAGGAACAGGACACCATGCTTTCGCTAGCCAATGTCCGCACCGCATCGGGCGCTGCCGGCTATTTTGCCAAGGACAACTACTACACCCGCGGCGATGCCGACCGCTCGGGCGAATGGCTGGGCAAAGGCGCAGAAGAGCTTGGCTTGAAGGGGCAGGTCGATGCCAAAGAGTTCGAGCAGGTGCTCAAAGGATTCCTGCCCGATGGCAACCGCGTCGGCAGCGACAATCGCTATCACCGTGCGGGCACCGATCTCACCTTCTCGCTGCCGAAGAGCTGGTCGATCTTGGCGCTGGTGGGCGGCGATACGCGCATTCTCGATGCCTATGGCAGCGCGGTTCGCGAGGCGCTCGCATGGGCGGAAAAGAACCTTGCCGAAACCCGTCTGCAGCAGCGCGGCAAGGAGCGGATCGTCCAGACCGGAAACTTGACTGCCGCGCTGTTTCGTCACGACACCAACCGCAATCAGGAACCCAATGCGCATGTCCACGCGGTGATCGCCAATGTGACCAAAGGCGCTGACGGCAAGTGGCGCGCGCTGCGCAACGACAAGCTCTGGGAGCAGCATACGCTCCTGAATGCCATGACAATGGCGCGCTTTCGGCTTTCGGTCGAAAAGCTCGGCTACGAGATTGGAGCGATCGGCAAGCATGGCAATTTTGAAGCTGCAGTCGTACCCAAAGAAGTGCGCGAGGCATTCTCTTCGCGCCGCGCCGAAGTGCTCGGCAAGGTTGCCGAAATGGAGAGCCGAAGCCCTGCCGCACACGATGCCGCAACCCTGATGACGCGCGCTGAAAAGGCGCCGGTCGCTGATCGCTCGGCACTTTTGGCAGACTGGAAGGACAGGGCGCAAAGCCTCGGATTCTCTGCAGAAGCGGTCATCGCGCGCGCCAATGCGCGGGCTGCAAAGGACCTTGGCGGACCGGGTGGGTTGCAACGATCCGCGCGTGACTTCGCCGAGAAGCTACACTCATTCGCTGCGCAATTGGCGGAACGACTGGGGCTTGCGAAGGGCGATCCACTGGTGCCAACGCGTCTGGGCAGCAAATCACCTGAAGAGATCGCCGCGATCCATGCGGCGGCCGCGGCTGTGCGGCATATGAGCGAACGCGAGGCGGCATTTGATCGGTTCGCAGTGTTCAAAACCGCGCTCGACTTTGGCCTGCGCGCAAGTCTTCCAGCCATCGAGAAGCGTGTCGACCAGCTCTTGCGCCAGGGCTATCTCGTGCGCGGCAAGGGTGCCGAACGCGGCATGGTCACCACGCGCGATGCGATCGATCGCGAGCAGCGCATCCTTTCCGAAGTCGATGCCGGACGCGGCAAGGGGACCGCGCTGATGGCGCCCGAGATAGCCGGTGAGCGCCTGCAGCAGGTTGCCCAGACCCGTCACGGCCTGACTCTCAATCCGGGCCAGGAAGGTGCGGGGAGGCTGCTCCTTGCCTCGACGAACCGTATCGTTGCGATCCAGGGTATCGCCGGTGCCGGCAAGAGCACAGTCCTCAAACCCGGTGCAGAAATTCTGCGCGAGGAGGGGCGCAAGGTGCTTGGGCTCGCCGTCCAGAACACGCTCGTGCAGATGCTCGAGCGCGACACCGGCATCGAATCGATGACCGTTGCACGGTTCCTCGGGCGCTATGCTCCCTTGCTCGATGGTTCGGACGCGAATGCTCTCGCCGAAGCGCGCCGCGAGATGAAAGATAGCGTCATCCTGCTCGATGAAGCTTCGATGGTTGGCAATGCCGACAAGGAAAAGCTCGTTGCGCTGGCGAACCTCCTGGAGCTTGGTCGTTTCGCTGCGATCGGTGATCGCAAGCAGCTGGGCGCGGTCGATGCAGGCAAGCCATTCGACATCATGCAGCAGGCTGGCGTCGAGACCGCAAGCATGGATATTAACATCCGTGCGCGTGCCGGGCGATTGCGGCTTGCCCAGGGTGCGGCGCAGAACGGACAGGTCGCCGAAGCCTTGCGGCACCTCGAAGATGACGTGGTCGAGGTGCCAAATGATGGCGCCATAGCCGCTGCTGCGGCTTGGCTCGAGCTCGCGCCTGCCGAGCGGGAGCGGACCGCGATCTACGCCTCGGGTCGGACATTGCGCGGTGCGGTCAACGAAGCGGTCCAGACGGGCCTGAAAGCCAACGGCGAGTTGGGAGGGGAAGGGCTGAAGCTCGATACCCTGTCGCGGGTCAATCTGACTCGCGAGGAACTGCGTTATGCCAAGAGCTATGAGCTGGGAATGGTGGTCGAGGTCGACCGGCGCCAACGCGCCCAGAAACTTATGCCGGGTCGCTATAGCGTTGCCGCGAGCGATGCGCGGCGCGAGCATGTCACGCTCGAGAATGCGCGTGGCAAGCACTTTGAGTTCCGGCCCGACCGGCTGCGCCCGCAAGCCGAGCGCGATCCCCTGCGGTTGTTCGAGGTCAAACCGCTCGAGATTCATGCTGGCGATCGCATCCGCTGGACCGATACCGATCACAAGCGCGGCCTCTTGAATGCCGACCAGGCGCGTATCAGGGCGATTGACGACAAGCATGTGAAGCTCACGACGTCGACGGGAATCGAGCATGAGCTGAAGCGCGACGATCCGATGCTCCAGCGGCTCGACCTGGCCTATGCCCTGAACGCGCACATGGCACAGGGCCTGACATCGGATCGCGGTATCGCGGTGATGGACAGCCGCGAAAAGAACCTTTCAAACCAGCAGACCTTCCTTGTGACGATCACCCGGCTACGCGATGGCCTCACCCTGTATGTCGACAATGCGCGCAAACTCGAGGCGGCGGTCGAACGCAATACCGGCATGAAGAGCTCGGCCCTCGAATCAACCGACATGCTGCGCGCTGCCGCCGCGCGCGGGCTCGAGAAGGGCAAGGAGCCGACAGCTGAGCGCGAGAGCGAGGAGCGCAAGCCGCCCGAACTCGAACGCACGATCGTCAAGCCATTCGAGATCGGGATTTGACAGCGCGATCTACTGGCGCGTGGCGCTGCTTCGGGTTTCAGCGACTGTAGTGACCGTAGTCTGGCCTATCTAAAGTTGTCGCCCAAACCAGAGTACGCGTCCGACGATATTGATGTTGCGCCGGTCGAGGCCAGTCCAGCTTTGGTGTGTGGGATTGTCGCTTGTGACTGAGACTTTGCGGCCTTGCGGTTCGATGGCGATCCGCTTCACCGAGAGCGCATCGTCCATTCGCAGCACATAGATCCCGTCACGCAATCGCGACTGGCCGTCACCGAGATCGACAAGCACTTCGTCGCCATCGTGCAGTGTGGGTTCCATTGACTCGCCAACCACATGGATGATCGAGAGGCTAGAGGCCTTGCTGGCCGTCAGTCGGCGCAGCCAGTTCTCTTCGAATCCGAATTGCGAACACTGTGATTCCATCTCAGCCAGCGCGCCATGACCTGCCGACGCATCGACGTCCAGAATAGGCACTTGAACCAGCTGCACGACCGGGCCTTCGCGCCGGGTCGGAGCGCCAAGTTCCTTCTCGTCGACACCGAAAAATCGCGAGAGAACAAGACGGTCTTTCTCGTCGAGTTCGCGCGGACTACCCCTGCGGATATACTGCTGGATATAGGCAGCGTTGCGTCCGAGCATGCGTGATACCGAGGAATAGTTGACGCCCCGTTCCTGGATCAGGCGGTCGAGGTTTTCGCGAGCTTGGTCCATGCGTTCTGGTCCCGACATTGAAATAATCTAGGAGATAGGAAGCCAATCCTATATGGAACATAGGTGGAACACAAGGTGATTTTTGATGGCTGGAACCGCCTAAACCTCGGCCATTCGTTGACCTCTTTGAATGCGACACCAATTGACTTCCTTCAGAGTCAACCGCCTACCGGTAATTATGCGGCAAAGGATGCTCCTTGCTCGTTGCCATCCATCCCCAAGGCCCGAATTAAGTGCGTTGGATGGCTTGGGCGAATCAAAATGTAACCCTGCTAGTTTAAAATAATCGTTGTCATGTTCAGAGCCTTGACCGGATAGACTAGCACCAAGATGTTGTAGGTCGTGTCGAAGGCCTCGCCGACACATTCATGTTGATCGCCATTGAGATCGGTGAGCATGAGTGTCGTTGGCCGAGTCATTTTCCTTCCGATCGGCACCAGCCTGCCGATCGTGTGAGTGGGCGTGATTACGACATCTTGCGGCTTGCCAAATTCTGCCTGGAAGCGCGGCGACGCTTCGATACGCCTGACCTCAGCACGAAAGCCGTCTCCTGGCACGAATTTAGGCTGCTCCAGCACATAGACCACGCAGGCGCGGGCATTCGTGCGCGCGAATTCGCGAACCGAAGCATAAAGGGATGCCCCGAATGTCTTGGCGAGCTTCATCGGGGTCTTGAGCCCGAAAGCTAGATCGGCTGCCATTTGTTGGTAGCGATCACCCTTGAACAGGGCGAACCGCGCGAAGTTGTTGGCCTCGCGTTCGAATTGATCGGCAATGTCAGGGTGGAGCATTTGCTCGCAATCCTGGAAGATGCGGAACATCTTCTTGTGCCATGGTAGATCGTGATGCCCAGTCTCGTGAAGCATCAAAAAGGTCTGCTTGGACTGAACGACAGAGTCGTCAATGTGGATCAGGCTATCCGATGCATCATAGATGCCCCAAACCTTTGAAAGCGCTGTCTTGATGTTGTGCGCAGCAGTTTCTGCCTTACCTTTTATGTAAGCGAGCACTTGCGCCGGTTCGAACATGCTGTGCGGGGCGACAGTTACCTTCGCGGCGCCGAGCAAATCCTCGATCGGGATTGGAAATCTGTCCCAAGCATCCGCGCGATCAC
>DDNW01000046.1:3974-15183 GCA_002341345.1 Erythrobacter sp. UBA2510 | reverse complement strand
CAAGCATCCGCGCGATCAAGAAGAAGCCGCGCCCGCTCTTCAACGGCACGCAGCTCATCAGGTTTCAGACTGCTATCATCGGACTTCGGCAAACCTACTTCTTTCGACTTCGCATGAATTCAAGATAATCCATCAACTCTTGCTCTTCCTCGGGTGTCAGGTTGTGTTCGGCAAAAGTTGCGACACGCCCGTGACGCTCGCCGGATTTCCGCTTTGACGATGGGGTGATGTAGCCCGCCTTGACCATCAGCTTTTCCAAGCTGATTTCGTATAGCTCCGCCAGAGCATTCAAGGTGTTGGGCGAGGGTTGCTTGATCTGGTCATTTTCGATCTGACTCAAATAGGCGTTCGAAACCTGCTTCTTGGTTCGCTCCTCCACGGCGCGCAGACTGAGCTTTCGGTCTTTGCGAATCGAAGCCAGATACTTTCCGAGTGAGATTTCGCCGGTTGATGATTCAGTTGTCGCTGAGTCCCTTTCCTTCGTTTCAGCCATGATACGTTACCTCTCATCTAGCCCCTGTATTTCAGGGGCTATTGTCCACCATTGTTGCTTGATTTGTCAAGCGCGCAAAGAAGGTGCTTGATATATCAAGCGCGCTATGTCATGTTGGATTCGTAGCCGGCGGATTGGCCGACGGCACCAAGCCCCAGAAAGGCACCGACATGACCGACAAGAATGTTTTGGATGAAGTGATCGACATCGAGGAATTCGCGAAGCGGGGCGAACCGCCGCCTCTTGCCAAAGCCTACCGCATCCGCGTCAACGGCGAGAAGTTCATCGTTGAAAAGGCCGAGCCGACTGGACGTGAAATCCTGTCGATCGCAGGTCTCACCCCGCCGGAAGATTACACGCTCCGCGTCAAGCAAGCTGGTGATCGTCCCCGCAAGGTTGACCTTGATGACACGGTCGATTTGCGTAAGCCGGGCGTCGAAAAGTTCAAGGCTCTGCCCCGCGACCAGACGGAAGGGTAAGGCCATGGAGCTTCGTCGCGATTTTGAACTCCTGCCGGAAGACCGTCAGTTTCTTGAAGACTACGGCCTTCCGTGGGAGACCGTGATTGATGGATCACAGTGGGTACTGGTTCATCAGTTCCCTTCCCAGCATGAAGGGTACAACCACGCCACGGTGACGATCGCGATCCGGCTCGAAACCGGCTATCCCAACACCGAGCTGAACATGGTCTATGTCTATCCCGCGCTGGCGCGCAAGGACAAGCGGGCCATCGGGGCAACCAATGCGCAGCAGAATATCGCTGGCCAAACCTATCAGCGCTGGTCTCGTCACCGCACTGCGCAGAATCCCTGGAAGGTTGGTCAGGACGGCATCGGCACGCATATCTTCCTGATTGAAGACTGGTTTGCGCGGGAGTTCGAGAAATGACCGTCCCGATAAATCTCGCGCTGACAGGCGATCAGCACGGCCATCTTCACCAGTTTCTCTATCCCGGCGACGGCAAAGAGGCCGTCTCATTCATTCTGTGCGGTAGGCGGGACGGTGACAGGCGGCATCGGCTGACCGCTCGTGAAGTCCACGACGTCCCTTATGAGGATTGCGAGATTCGTACCCCGTCCATTGTGAAATGGTCTCCGGACACAATCGACCATATCCTTGAGCGCGCTGCTGACGAGGGTCTGTCAGTCATCAAGGTCCATTCTCACCCCACAGGCTATGGCGCATTTTCTGAGCGGGATGATCGGTCGGACAGGCAACTCCTGCCCATGATCAGGGGCTGGGTTGAAGGCGATCTCATCCACGGCAGCGCCGTTATGCTACCGGATGGCCAGATGTTTGGCCGCGTGCTCATCGGCGAGGAATTCGCCCCGATCGACTGCATCAGCGTAGCAGGCGATGATCTGCATTACTGGTATGCGGACGCGGGCAGCGCGACCATTCCTGATTTTACTGCTTCTCATGCCCAGGCATTCGACGAAGGTACGATTGAGCGCTTGCAGCGCCTTTCCGCAGCCGTGATCGGTGCTTCCGGGACAGGCAGTCCTACGGTTGAGCAGCTCATGCGGCTTGGCTTCGGCGAGATCGTATCGGTTGACGACGATCACATGGAAGAGCGGAACGTCAACCGCATCATCAATTCCACGATGGATGATGCGAAGAAGGAGCGGCCCAAGGTCGATGTGCTGGCAGATGCGGTGGAACGCACCGGACTTGGCACCAAGATCATTCCCCTCAAGAAGAACCTTTGGGACCCCGATGTTGTCCGCGCAGTCGCGCAGTGCGATGTTCTCTTCGGGTGTGTGGACAGCGTTGATGGGCGCTATCTGCTCAACGCCATCGCGACCTATTACAACATTCCATACTTCGATGTCGGCATCCGCTTGGTGGCCGATGCAGATGGCGAGACCAAAGGCCGCATCCGCGAAGTTTGCGGTACGGTGAACTATATCCGGCCCGGTCGCTCCAGTTTGATGAGCAGGGGGCTCTTCACGATGAAGGATGTCGCTGCGGCTGGCCTTGCCCGCAATGATCCCGCTGCACACGAGCGGCAGGTTAAAGACGGCTATATCCGTGGCGGACAGGGGAATCGTCCGGCGGTGATCAGTGTCAATATGTTCGGGTCTTCGCTCGTCGTAAACGAGTTGTTGGCAAGGCTGCATCCGTTCCGTGAAGATGGAAACGCCGAGTACGCCGAAGTGGTCTTCAGTCTGGCCAGCATGGAGCTCTTTTATGATCCCGAAGAAGGTGTCTGTCAGCTTCTGAGCCCGCATGTCGGTGCTGGTGATGTTACGCCCTTGTTGCGCTTGGTAGAACTCGCGCAGAGGCGCAAAAAATGAGGGGGATGCTTGGCTACATAATCTATCTGTGGCGGCGCTTTCTTGAGGCGCTGCTGCCACGGTACAAAACCGCCGAAGTCGAAGAGTTGCTCCCTGCGAAGCTGAAGCCGCGCACTCTTTACATCGTTTCGGAGGATGGGTTTGAAGAGCAGGCGGCCATGCTGTGTCCGTGCGGTTGTGGCCGTACACTTCATATGAACCTGCTTACCGATGAGCGACCTTGCTGGCGCGTCAGCCGCCATGATGACGGTTCTGCAAGCCTGCATCCCTCGGTGTGGCGCAAGAAGGATTGTAGGTCGCATTTTTGGTTCAATCGAGGTCGCGTCAAATGGTGTCGCGAGTTCTCCGATCTAGTCTAAAGATATGTAATAACATATATTCTAGCAGATATATATGCGTTAACATATTTCCATTTGCAAAATGGAGGAAAATCGTGATATGCTAAGACATATAATCTAGTTACGATATATGTAGGAGCATATCATTGATTACCGGACTTGAGGAAGCTGCCGCCAGCATAAGGCGGGCAAGACAGGACAAAGGACTGACCCAGGGAGAGCTGGGCAGCCGTGTCGGTCTGCCTCAAAGTCATATCTCAAAGATCGAAAACGGCACAGTCGACATTCAGATTTCGAGCCTGATAGAGCTTGCGCGCGCGCTCGACCTTGAAGTGAAGCTCGTGCCGCGCGAGGCGCTTCCCGCGATCGAAGGAAGCGTGAAGGCGGCCAACGCCAACCGAACCACGGCAGATGTAAGTCGTGCGATTTCAAAGCTTCAGCGGCAAGTGACTCTCGCTGACAGAATTCAGACTGATTTCCCGGCCCTACAGGGCATCGAAGATTACCGCCTCGCTCTAAAGAATATTCAGGCGCTTCCGATCGAATCTCAGTCTTTGAAGGCGCTCGATGAAGCGCTTAGACCATCGCGCAAGCTCGCCAAGATTCTTGAGACACACGATGATGTCGCAAAGCTGAAAAAGCAGCTCAGCACCGCAACCGATGCCCTCCAGAAATGGCGCAATACTCAGGTTCACAGGCCAAGGCTCCAGCAGCCTGCGCAGCGTCCTGCCTACCGCCTGGAGGACAATGAATGAGCGAGATCGTTGCCCTGGACATACTTCTTCATGATCATCGAATCGGGCGCATTGCCCGCCTTGATGGTGATAGGAGCATCTTCACCTTCGATGATGATTATCTTCATGATGACCATCGTCCGACGCTCTCGCTCGCCTACAAGGACGAGTATGGGGCGATCATCAACGAACCCCGCGCATACCAGACCAGACTGGAGCCATTTTTCTCTAATTTGCTACCGGAAGGTGTCTTGCGCGATTATCTCGCGCGGCGCGCCGGTGTGAAATCCATCCGCGAATTTCAACTATTGGCGCAGCTTGGCGATGATCTTCCGGGTGCACTCCGTGCCGTTCCCGTCACTGGAACGCCGCTCGCAGATGAACAAGCCGAAGACCAGACGCTGGCGGATGCGGCCAAGCGCGTGCTCCGTTTCTCGCTGGCAGGCGTCTAGCTGAAATTCTCGGCGCTCAAGAATCAGGGCAAGAACGCAGGGCTGACCATTCCCGCAAGCGGAACAGGGGGCGATTGGATTATAAAGCTCCCGTCAGCGCGACATGAACATGTTCCAGAAAATGAATTTGCGTCGATGAGTTTGGCCGCCCGTCTGGGTATTGACGTACCCGATGTCGAACTGATCGGGATCGATACGATTGAAGGTCTGCCCGAGGGGCTCGATCAATACGGTGACACGGCCTTTGCCATTCGACGTTTCGACCGGACCGAAGCTGGCGCTGTCCATATCGAGGACTTCGCCCAGGTCTATCGTGTCTATCCCGATGATAAATACGATAATGCAAGCTATCGCAGCATCCTCAATGTGCTCGCGATCGAAACCGATGATGACAGCATCGTCGAATTTATACGCCGCCTCACTTACAGCGTGCTCATTGGCAATGGCGATATGCACCTCAAGAACTGGTCGTTGATCTATCCTGATCGGCGTCAGCCAATCCTCTCGCCAGCTTATGATTTGCTCTCAACCGTGCCGTATATCCCCGAGGATCAATCAGCACTCAAATTCCTGAGCTCGCGGGAATGGCAAAGTTTCACCTGTGACGAGCTTGCTGCGCTCGCTGACAGTGCGCGTGTGCCAACGAAGCTAGTCGTCGAGACGGCAAAGGAAACCATTGAGCGTTTTGACGATCTCTGGGCTGGGGCAAGACAGGATTTCCCATTCACGGGCAAAGTTGCAGACGCCATCGAAGCTCATAGAAAAACGTTGGCAATTTAGTATCTTGCGAAGAATTCTAGGGATTCAAGAGTGGAGGTTTGCGCCTTAAGTTAACCCCATGTCTGCGCGATTTGAAAATACCTAGCAACGCCATTGTGTTTCTACTATGTTCTGCTGGAGAAGCGACGATGAACGCCCTGATGAACGACTTCGACACCAAGAACGCGACTGAGATCCCGCCACAACGCTGGCAAGGCTTTTCGGAAATCGACCGGGCGATCCGCGAGAACCGCCTTGTGGAGTATCGGCTGCGCAAGTCCTGGGCGGATCCGTGGAGCCGCAGGCTCAACATCGGCGTCCTGGTCGTAATCGCTGCCGGTTTTGCATTCCTCGCCGGAACATCGCTGGGCTTCTTCTGAGCGGTCGGATCACCACTCCTTCACATCATCGGCTCTTTCCTCGCTTGCGCCCCGGGCGCCGCGCGTCGTGCGATCGAGCCTGCCTCGCGCCTTGTCGACTGCCTGGCTTCCGCGAAGCTGCGCGCGCGATACCTCGTCCTGGATCGGCTGGATATCGGGCGCGTCAGGAATTGCCCCACCACCGCCGCCACCGATCTGCGCTCCCGCGCGAACCGATCTTTGACTGCCGACCGACAGCCGGGACACTGCTCGTCCGGGTGCCAGGACCAGCCTGCCTTCGATGTCGTCGCGGAGCTCATCAGCGTATGAATCGATGAACCTTGCCTGCAGCGCGCGGCCTTCGGGGCTGAGCTGAAACTCGATGTAGTCGAACCGGGAGATGCCGTAGTAATCCCGGTTGCGATCGATCTCGCGCATGCCCCACTCGCGATAGGCTTGCGAGAGGTTGAGCGTTCCCGAAGCACTGTTGCTGTCGAAGATCGAGGCCTGCTGTTCGAGCCGGTTCGCGATTTCCTCGGCCCGCCTTGCTTCGAGCGTGTAACTCTGCGCTTCGGTAAGCGAACCGCTCATGCCGCTTGCCGAGGAGGCAATCTGCGTGTTCGAAGAAGTGCTGACCGAACGAATAAACCCTTCGCGCGCCGAGGCCCAGTTGCGGTTGTCCGAGGTGTGCCTCAGGCTGCCGATGATGCGCGAGCGGTCTTCTGACGCAATCCCGATATCGCTGTCGGTCCAGGTCTTCGAACCGCCGCCCTTGATCCCGACCTTGGCGCTGGCAACGCCGGTTTTGACGCCGGCATCGGCGCCGGCTTCGCCGCCGATAAACCAGGCCGTGGTGATATCGTCTGCGGCGCGGCGCGAGAGACCGAACTGGCGTTGCAGGCCGATCGAAGCCTGATCGACCTCGTTGAGCGCGGTCTGGATGCTGTCGGAACTGGATATGCCGGTTGTGCTCTCGAACGCGCTGCCTTCGCTGTACTGGTTCCTGATCTCACGGAACCGGGTCAGCGCATTGCTGGTCGATTGGGCGGCGATGTTGGCAAAGCTCTCGCTGTTGGAGCGCGCCTCGCTTGCCAGGGTTGCAAGCCGTGTCGAGACTTCCTGGCCGACCGTGGGCGTGAACGGATAGCTGGAATTGGGCAGCTGATCGTATCCGGCTTCGGGATAGCTGGTGGTGACCGCGCCAGTGCCACTTACCGTACGGGTCTGTGCTGCCCCGTAGGCAAACGAAGGTGCAACCGTCCCTTGCGCAAACTGCCGGGTGAGCACGTTGGAGTTCTCGAAGCTGGTGTTGCCGAGCGCGACATTGCCGGTGCTGGCCTCGCGTGCGGCTTCCTCGGCCGCGTTCTGACTGGGATTGAGGTAGCTGGTCGCATGATGCGAGATCGCGAGCGCACCGCGCGCTACGCCGCCGGCCAGGAACGGCACCGAGGCGATGAGATAGCCGGCCAGGATGCCGATATCGGAGTTCACATCGGCCATCCCCGTAAAACTGGCCAGCGTGAGCCCATTGGAGCCTGCGACCGCGCTCATGTCGGCTGAACCCTTGCTCATCAGCATCATGTGGAGGATCACGAAAAGCGGCCCCCATGCGGCCAAGTAGAAGAATCCGGTGATGTAGCCCTTCAAGGCAACTGGCCCCGACTTCGGCATGAGGAAGAGTGGGAAAATCACCGGGAAGAGCGCGTAGAACAGCACCGTTAGCACAACGTTTAACAGCGGCACCCATTTCATGGCGTTGCTGGCGATCGAGGAATAGGTGCGCTCGGTCTGGATATCGGCGCGGGTCTGGGCATAGACATCGACACTGCCCACACCCGATGCGCCCGACATCGAATGCATCGCCGCTTCCATCGCATTGATTGTCAGCGTCTGCTGGAAGATGTCGGTCGCGTTCGAAGAAACCCCGGCAAGATACTGGTATGCAATCGGAAGGTCGGCGAAGAGCTTGGCCTTGGCCAGCGCTGCGGTCTGGTTGGGATAGAGTTGGCGGCCAAACACCGTGCCCATGGCATCGATCAGCCCGGTCCACTGCGCGGAGAGCGCTGTATAGGCCTCGCGGCAGGTGACGATGTCCGAGGTTACCGCGCCGCTAGTGGTATCGCGGGTGAGGAAGCGCTGTGCGCGCGCCGGGCTGCCCGGTGCGATGGTCGCCCAGATGTCGCTGGTCTCGGCCAGCTGCTTCATCGAATAGCGCCCGAGCAGAACGTCGTAGAACACGCATTGCTTGAAATGCTCGTCGAGATTGGCGGCAAATTCCGGATCGGAAATCCGCAACGAACGCGTCGCATCGTAGAGCCGCGCGCCGTAGATCATGCCGTTGGTCGAGTAATTGAGATCGCCGGGCAGGCCGAACACGACTTCGGCCGAACCGGTCAGATAGTCGCCGACCTGGCTGGTAAAGCTCGCCATCAGCGCAAGACCCAGCGGAACATTGGCGACCGTGGCTGGCGCGAGGCTCGGATTGAGGCGGTCGGTGACCTGCACGTCGAGGCGGGGCACCATCAGGCATGAATAGATCAGCGTTGCGCCCAGGAACCAGTTGATCCACGCGCGCCAGTCCTGGTTGAACGCCAGGGTCACTGCAGAAAGCCCGAGCCCCATGACGAGCACGACCTGGATCAGGCTCTTGTAACCGCCATTTCCGGTCCATGCCGCGACCGCCTGGAAGGTGCTAACGAGGTAGTCGCCGCCGCCAATCGTGAAGATCTCGACCATCGCTCGATTGTCCTTGTCAGTGGGTGAGGGCGCGCGTGCGAACGCCGCGCGACCAGTCGAGCGAGGCGGCCATCGAAGGCGACATCGAGGCGGCGAGCACGTTTTCGATGAATGCGGTTTTCTCGATGATCTGCATGATCGCGCCGACCTTGAGATGCGTGTTCGACTGGCGGTCGGCGAGCGCGCGGCGCACGGTCGCGACCTGGCCCTGCCACATGCCGATCTTGGCTTCATCGGCGCCGATGAAGCTCGACATCGAGCGCGTGGCTTCGCCAACGATGCGGTCGAGCAGCGCGAAGAGCAGGTCGACCGAGGCGATCTCGGCGAGCGTTTCGCGATCGTCGGTTGGCATGCCGCGCCCGTAAGCAGCCTGGACGGTGAGGATCTTGTAAAGCGGGATCGACGAGACCTGGAGCAGTTCCTTTAGCTCGTTGGTGATCGGCGTATCGTCGTGGATCGCCTGGACCATGCCGTCGATCAGCGCGGCGACGCGCGGCCGCAGCGCCTTTGAGGCCGACAGGCTCAGCGGCTGGAAACCCGGATCGAGGCACTGGTCGGGCTCGTCGCAATCGTAAATGAGGACATTGTCACTGACCGTGCCATCGAGCAGCGAAGTGACCAGCGTCGAGGAGGCTTCGCCGGCGATCGGAATGAACTTGCCGGGATCGTCGTCCTTGGGAGGGATGTAGATGATCGTGCCGATCAGGGTCATGGTGTATTCGGCAAGTTCTTCATCGAACGTGCCGCCCTGATTGAAGAAGGCGGATTTCTTGAGGATCGTCCAGGTGTAATTGCGCGCCACTCCGGGATTAACGTCGTCGAATTTGCCCGCGCCTTGCGCGGTGGTGCTCGAACGCTCGCCCTTGGTGCCGCAGCCATGCTTGGCGGCGGCATAGTCGGTAAAAATTCCTTCGGAATTGCCGATCGCTTCGCAGATCGCCTTGTCGGCCAGATCGCCCTTGGGCCAGATGCCGCCGACCAGTCCCTGCGCCATTTCGCAGGAATTGATCGAAAGATTGTTCATGAGCTGCGCTTTTTGCGAAAACTCCTGCATGATCTTGGAACATTCCGGGCAGACGGTGTCGATCGCTAGGCTGAAGGCGAACCCGACCGCGTTGTTGGCGACGGCTTTCATAAGCGCGACGATCTCGCTGGCATTGATGAACGAGAAGGAACCTGCGAAGATGTCGATCCCGCCGCACCCGGCCCGCGCGCGCGGCAATTGCAGATTGGCGATGTTGGTCGTCTTCTGCGGAAAGCGCGTCCAGACATTGCCGAGGCTGTAATAGCCTGCCGACTGGCCCTGGTAGGCGGTCGGGCCGGTGACATTGGCGGCGCCGCCGACATCGTTGAGGAATGCATCCATCGACGAGCCGACATCGGCCGAAGCAGGTGTCGGGAGGAGGCTCCCCAGCAGGGCGAAGGTGGCGAGGAGGCCGGTGATCTGTTTGCGCCTAGTAGTCATGTCCGGCTTCCTTGGTGGTGAGGAGGTAGATGCGGTCCTGGAGTTCATCGGCGCTCATCACGCCGTAACCGATCGGGATCGCCTGGCCCTTGGCCGCGTCCCACAGCACGACCGCGGGGGTGACCTTGGGTTCGAGCCCCATGCGGCTGCGCTGGTTGGTCTCGACGGTGTAGTTGGGGAAATGGCGCGAGGGTCCGCCATCGGTCGAGATCGCGCGCACGGTGATGCCCCAGGTTGTCGTCACCGACCGCACGATCGGGCTCATGACCTCGCAGGCCGCACAGCTCTGCGCGAAGAAATAAAAGAGGCCATAGCGCTGCGAGAGACTTCGCATCACGGCTTCGCGCTCGGCCTTGCGATTGTCCTGCCACTGGCGCTTGCCGAGCGTCGAGACCGGGCGCTGCAAGGTGTAGTCGAGTTCGGGATCCTGCCAGATCGCGCGCTGCCAGACATCGGAGAACAGCGCGGCCTGGTCGAGCTGGCGGCGCTGGAAGCGGATATAGGCGGTAACGTTGGCAGGCGTCGGATCGATGATCGCGCGCGCTTTCAATTCGCGCAGCTCGGCCGTCACCGCGTCCAGTTGCTCGACCGCGGAGGGTGCGGGCGCCTGAGCTTGCTGCTTGTCGTCGTCCCCGGGTTCGGGCTTGCTGCAGTAGAACCAGTAGCCCAGGCGCCGCTCTTCGCAGTAGAAGGCATCCTGCGCATCGCCGGTCTCGACGAAAGGTCTGTCGCTGGCGCGCGCGACCTGCGGCAATGCGGTCAGGATCACGGCAAGCAGGGTCAGTCCGAGCGCCAGCCGGCGCCAGGAGTCATCGGCCAGAGCGGGCATAGAAGTCCTCGATTTTCTGCTGGATCTGGATGGCGGTTTCGAGTTCGTCGGGCAGCCGCGCGGCCTCGGTGAACTCGGCGTAGACTTCGGAAAAATCCATTCGGCTGAGGTCGAGCCGCGAGAATTCATCGACACTGAACCCCAGGCACTGCTCGCGCTTGGGCTTGTCCCAGGGCTTGTTCAGCTGGGCCCGGCCCTGTTCCTGGATGATGCGGGTCAATTTCGATTCAAAGCAGCAATAGACTTTCTTCTTGGTGACGCAGACGCCGAGCACCTTGTCCGAGCAATAGGTGCCGACATAGGCGCACAGGCCCTGCGCATCGCGCTCATGAAGCAGGATTTCCTCCCGGTCGCAGCCCAATGCCACGAGCAGGCTGATCCCCGGGATGAGCGCGAAGCCCTTGCCCTTGCAGCAGTTGATCACCCCGAAGACTTTCGAGTGGCAGGTCTCGCGCTCACCCTTGAACAGGGTCAGTGTATCGGGATCGAACTCGCGATTGGCCTGCGCCAGTGAATGCAGCGCGACGACGGCATCCTTGAACTCGGTATTGGCTTGCCTTTGAATCGTCTCGCAGCTGCCGTCGATGCAATAGACATCGCCGTCGCAGATGAACTGGTCGACTGCTTCGGCTTCTTCAGGCAGCGGGCATTCGTAGATTCGCTCGATGGTGCGGCACGGCACTTCGTCGGTGATGCAATGTTCGGCAACGACATGGCATTCGGGCCGGGAGGCCAGCGGTCCGCAAT
>DDNW01000046.1:2461-3925 GCA_002341345.1 Erythrobacter sp. UBA2510 | reverse complement strand
CGGGAGGCCAGCGGTCCGCAATCGTTCGCCGGCTTGTAGCGATAACAGGTATAGTCGCGCCGCCAGGCCCAGCAGGGCTGGGTCACTGCAACGCCGTTGACGATCCGGGTGACAGGCGAAGACTCGGTGCAGGTCTCGGTAGATCCGATGCACATCCGGTTGGCATCGTGCGCGGCGCAGGCGCTCTCGTCGCGCGTGGTGGTGACGCTGTGCTCGGGAATCGTGGCTTGCGCTGTCCAACCCGCGACTGCGGCCGAACAGGTATATTCATGAACGGGATCGCCCGGCTCGGTGCAGGTCTGCGAGCCGTCGGGGTTGGTGGTCCATTGGAGGCACGTGCCCGCATGCGATCCTGTCCAGGTGCAGGTCCCGGCGGGGAGGCCGGTACATGCCGGGTACTCGCCCGGATCGACCGGCGAGCAGTAGTAGAGATAGTCGTAGGTCGTCTCGACATTGACCCGGAGCGGGATGGTGCAGCTTTTCGGGTCGGGTTCGAGTTCGTAGCCGGTGTTGCAAGTGGTGCGGTAGGTCCCCGGCGAGGACGTTCCCGGCGGCAACGGCACGCAGCGACCCTCGGTGCTGGTGACGCTCATGCCGCTGGTATAGGCAAGCGGATCCTGGCTGATCGTTTGCGAGCGGGCGACCACGGCATCGAGATCTACGGGATCGAACCGCGCGCGCCGGTCCATGGAATCGCGCATCGTCCGGTAAGCCTCGTTGCTGGTCGCTGCCGAAGCGGCTTCGCGGCTCATGCGGTCGGGATCGTCGAAATAGCCCGATTGCGACGGCGTTCCAGAAAAATTGGGAATGCGGCTCGCATTGGGATCGGTGGTTGCCGCGGCTTGCGCGGCTCTCGCCGCTTCGCGCGCGAAGGCCTTGCCATCGGCCCTGGCGGCATCGGTGCTCGATTGCGCCAATGCAGGCAGCGCGAGGGCGAATGCAAGCAAGGGAGCGAGGAGGCGTGTCATGGCTTGTCTCCTACAAGGCGCTTCAGATGCTGTGCTGCGATCAGTGCACCCGGACCGTTGCCGCCGGCGAAAGTCTCGAGCACATGGGCAGCACTGACATTGCCTGCCATGCGGTCGTGCGGCGGGACCTGGGTCGTGCAATCGAAGCCATCGCAGAGCTCGAAATCACTTGTGGCAACCACGAAGGTTGGCACCGCCTGCACGTCGAATGCGCGAAACAGCCGCGGATCGATCCCGACATTGGCAAGCGCATCGCCGTCCCTGGCCATCTCACCGAGCACCTGCGTGAACCCGGCAGCGCTACCGCCCGGAAATCCTCGGAACACGACCACGCCGCCTGCGCGCGAAACGTCACCTATCAGTCCGTGGAGCGCGCCCTTGGGCATGGAGGTGCTGGCAAAGGCGATCAGCCGCGGGCGCTCACCGAAGGCCTCGCCGGCCATGTCGCTGGTATCGGCAATGAGCCGGTCGAAGTCGAACGCTTCGTCCGGATCGC
>DDNW01000046.1:0-2352 GCA_002341345.1 Erythrobacter sp. UBA2510 | reverse complement strand
TCGCTCTTTGCAGGCAGATTGCGCGCCGCCTCTTCGGCATAGCGCCGCCCGTTCTCCCTGCCACCGGTTGCGGCTGCCTGTGCATCCTCGGCCAGCGCTTCGGCGCGCTTCAGCGCCTGTGCGGCAAGCGCCTGGGCTTCGGCGGTGGCCTCCGCGCTGCGCGCGCGGATGGCCTCGAGATCGAGGCCGGGATCGGTCTCCTGAGCCGAAGCGGCGGCGAAGAGCGTGGCGCTGACCAAAGAGACGAGGGCGAGGGTTGGGAGCGGGTATCTCATAGCGCGCAGCAGTTCCGTTTGCGCCAGACGAGGTAGCCCATGTCTTCGCCGACAGCGGGATAGACCTGTCCGGCGGACATGAAGGTGGTCGAGGCCCCGATCGGCGCGCAGGCATAGCGCCCGCTCGTCTGGGGATTGGGATTGGTGGCCTGGAAGCGGTATTGCTGCTTCCTCATCACAGGCATCAGATATTTGCCGCACAGGCCCTTCGAACCCATCGTTCCCCAGGCGACCAGCTGCCGGTGGAGCTTGTAGGCAAAGCGTGCGAGCGCGAGCCGCGAGGCCTGGACGTGTCCGATTGTCGCCGAGACGTTGCCATTGAGGGGGTACATCGTCCCCTGGCATCCGGCGCACCAGAACAGGCTGTCGGAAGGAAGCTTAGCGGTGGCCGCAACGCAATCGGCGGCACAGGCGGCCAGGGCCAGCGGATTGGCGAAGAGCACGGCTTCGGGATTGATGATCGCGGTAAGTTCTGAATCCTGCCAGAGCGGATCGATCTCGGTGATATAGAGAAGATCGATCGAACCAGAATCGAGGCACAGGAAATCGGTGACGATCTCCATCCAGTAGATCAGCGGATAGGCATACCAGTGGACGTGCCACTGCGAATTGTACTGGCTCGCGCCGCCCACCGCTGAAGGTCCGGCCATGGTCTTGAAGCCGATATCGAAGCCGGGATCGAGCTTGAGACCGCCCAGGTTGACGAAACACCAGGGTTTCATCGAGACATCGGCAAGCCGCACCGGTTCCCAGAACCCCATCGCGATGCCTGGGCGAATACCGCACAGGCACAGCGGCGAATTGGGATTGTTGGTATCGGGCCGGCTCGAGGGCCAGATCTTCAAGCTCCCGATCGAGATCGGAAACAGGCACGACCAGCACACATCGGTGATCGGATTGACGAAGCTTCCCGTGCAACGGCCGGGTCCGGCATCGGCACGCGCCGGACTTGCCACCGCACCGATGAGGAAGAAGGCGGCGAAGAGCCCGAACCAGAAGCGCACATGGGGAGAACGAGCACGTCTCATGAGCGTGGCTCCCTGGATTTGGGCAGTGCTTCTTCGGTCACCAGCAGGCGGCGTCCGTCCTGCGTGACCGTTGCGGGCACCGCGCGGATACCGAAATGCGCGACGAGCCTGCCGCCCTGGTCGAAATAGAACCGGCGTTGCCGCGCTTTCATCAAGTCAAGCGGCGCCCCTTTGACGAGGATGAACTTGGCGCCGGTCTTGCCGAAGCGCTGGCTCGCCCAGGCAAGTTGAGAAGCATCGTCGCCGTCGAGAAAGACCAGCGGATGGCGCAGGGCGACGCGGTCGAGCGGATTGACGCGTGTGCCCGCGGCAATGACGGTCCGGCCCTTGTCGTCGGCGATGGCCTCATTGACGGTGATTGTGGGGTCGAAATGCCATTGGCGTTTTTGCGCCGCGCGCACGATTCCGGTGACTGGTTCGGGCCGGTTGACCCTGGCGATGGTCTCGCGCTTCAGAGCTTCGTTGAGCCGTTTGGTTTCGCCGGACGCTTCCATGGCCGCGAGCCGCGCATGGATCTGCGCAAGCAGGTCGGGCTCGGCAATCGACCAGACATTCCCCTGCTGGCCGTAATCGCGCGCAGCTGCCGGTGAAGCCGTGAGTGCGCCGACCACGAAGACAGCTCCGGCAAAGAGAGGGACTGCACGCTTCACAGTGAGCAGCCCCCATTGAGTGGCCCACTTTGATTGTTAGTGCATAGTTGTCTCCGGCGCTATGGCTGACCGCAGGTGTAGCGAAGCGGAACCGGAGGGCGACCATGGCGGCATCACTGTTTTCGGTGCTGGCGGGCGATAGCCCAGCGAGCTGTGCGGCCTCACGGTGTTGTAGTGCCTGCGCCATCCTTCGATCAGGATCTTCGCTTCGGCCAAGGTGTAGAAGATCTCCCCGTTGAGTAGCTCATCACGCAGGCTGCCGTTGAAGGACTCGCAGTAGCCATTCTCCCATGGACTGCCGGGCGTGATGTACAGCGTCTTCACGCCGATCTTCGCCAGCCATTTCTGTACGGCCCCGGCGATGAACTCGGGACCATAGCACATTGGAAAGCTGCCTAT
>DDNW01000116.1:21313-26155 GCA_002341345.1 Erythrobacter sp. UBA2510 | reverse complement strand
TGGGTCAATGCCCACGACATTCAACATTGCCCTGTATGACCAGCATATCAAGAATGTGATCCGCGCGATCTACCTTGGTGTCGCCGCCGTATCCGGCAATGTTGGCAAGGCGCGGGTGTCGGGTTTCGAGTCGGACATGTCGCTGGAGCCGGTTGAATGGCTGCAACTGGGCGCGACGCTGGCCTACACCGATGCGCGCTATACCGAGAATACTGCGACCGTCGGCAATACAGAGGTGCTGTTCGGCCCCTATGGCGACGTGCCTGAATGGACCGGTTCGGCCTTTGCCAAGGTGACCTATGACATGAACGATGCCGGCTCGCTGTCTTTGCGCGGCGATTTGTATAGCCAGTCGAGCTTCTATTACTCCAACGCGGCTGCGACGATACTGCCGGGCACCGAGATCGATGGGTACACGCTCATCGATCTGCGGGCGGAGTGGGCAAATGTCATGGATTCCAGCCTAAGCGTGTCGGCCTATGTGAAGAACCTGACCGACAAGGAATACAATGTCGGTGGCTTCGCGCTCGGTGCCGTCAACGCGATCAACGCCGTGCTGCCCGGCCTGCCGCGCATGTACGGCGTCGAGCTCAACATGGAATTCTAGTTTCCTCCCAGGGAACCGGAGGGGGCGGAGCGATCCGCCCCCTCCATTTCACTTTGGAAAGCCGACAGGAGAAGGCGACATATGGATCCGGTACAAAGACTTAGCGACGAGCGCTCCATCGAGCGGGTGCTCTCCGATTATGCCTATTATCTCGACATGAACATGCCCGAGAAAATGGTCGAGATGTTCATCGACGATTGCGACGTCAGTTACGCGCCCAATTTCGGTGCGAAGGGCATCGAGGAATACAAGAAGACGCTGGATGGCATCGGCACATTCTTCAAAGCCACCAGCCACCACAACAGTGGTACGGTGTTCGACTGGGTGTCGCCCGAAGAGGTCAGGACGCGCACGATCGTGCTTGCTATCCACCGCTACATGAAGGACCGCCCGGACGGCATCCTTTATGGCCAGTACCACGATACGCTGGTCAAGGTGGACGGGGCGTGGAAGTTCAAGAGCCGTGAATTGCGCACCACCATGACGACCGACTACCATGTGAAGGCCGCCAACCCGATCGGACGAAAGGACTGACCATGACCATGAAGGCCCCCCTCAGGATCGAGCGTGGCGACGCGATCGACTGGATCGTGCTCGACCGTCCTGAGGTGGCCAATGCCTTCAGTCGTGCCCTGCTGGAAGCGCTTTCCAGTGCCCTCGCGGAACTTACGGAAACAGGCGCGCCCGTTGTCGGCATTCGCGGCGCGGGTAAGGGGTTTTGCGCCGGTGTGGATCTCAGCGAATATAATGCTGCAGCTAGCCCATCGCAGGACGTCGCCCGTCTGCGGCGGAATCTCGATATCTGGCTGGAGATCTGGCGCCACCCCAAGCCCGTAATCGTGGCCATTCATGGCTTCTGCCTTGGCATTGCGGCGCAATTGCCCAGCTTTGCCGATATCACCATCGTTGCGGAAAATGCGCGGATCGGGGAACCGGGCATACCGCTGGGCGGCGGATACATCGCGCCCACCTGGGTGCCGCAGGTCGGGGCGAAGAGGGCCAAGGAACTCGCTTACCTGCCGGGCAACCATGTCGATGGCACGACGGCAGAGGCATGGGGATGGGCCAATGCCGCCGTTCCCGAAGATGCCGTTATCCCCTGCGCGGAAGCGCTGGCAGCACGTATCGCCACCATCCCTCTACCGATCCTGACGGGCAAGAAACGCTCTGTAAACCGGGCGATGGAAGCCGCCGGATTCCTGACGGCGATCAATGCGCTGTCGGAGAGCGACGCGATCCTGCACCTCGAACCGGTCGTCATCGCCATGCGGCAGCGTATCGTCAAAGAGGGGCTGAAGCCCGTCCTCGCCGAATATCGCGGGGAAAGCTCGACAGAGATATTCAATCGATTCAAGGGGAATGATACAGATGGCTGATGTCGAATTCAGCGTGGAAGGCAATGTCGCCCATGTCCGGCTCAACCGCCCGCAAGGCATGAATGCCATCACGGGCGAGATGGACGATTTGCTCCTGAAGGCCTGGACCGAAATCAACGACAATCCCGAAATCTGGTGCGCAATCCTGTCCGCCGAGGGTGACAAGGCCTTCTGCATCGGTGCCGACATATCGGAAGGGCCGGAGCGCAAGACGCGCATGGCGCTCGCCGGTGGACTGACCGGTATCGGCGGACCTCTGGTGAAGCTGCGCAAGCCGCTGATCGCAGCGGTGCAGGGATTTTGCGTCGGCGGTGGGTTCGAGTTGGCAATGTGCGCGGACATCATCGTCGCTTCGGAAACGGCGCAGTTCGGCCTGCCGGAGACGCGACATGGCATTATCGGCGAATGTGGTGTTGTTCATCGCGCCGTGCGCCAGTTGCCTCACCGCATTGCGATGGCGATGATCCTGACCGGCGAGCGGATCGACGCCCCGACCGCGCAGCAACACGGACTGGTCAACGAAGTCGTCTCGATGGACAAGTTGATGGAGACCGCGCAGGCCTGGGCGGCCAAGGTCAACAAATGTGCTCCTCGCGCGAACCAGGCCGCCAAGGCTTCAGCGCTGGCTCGGCTCGATTATCCGCTTGAAGTTGCGCTGATGACCCGCTTTGAAGAGATCGAGCAATATGCCGAGAGCGAGGACGTGAAGGAACGCGACCTCGCTGCGGTCGAAGGGCGCAGGCCGGTTTGGACGGGACGATAACATGAGCAAGCAGGACGACACCATTGTCGAGATTGATCCGGGGCACTTTCGCACGGTTCTCGGCCATTACCCGACCGGCGTCTGCGTGGTCACCGGATGCAATGTCGACGGCCAGTCGGCGGGTCTGGTGGTCGGTAGCTTCACCTCCGTTTCCCTCGATCCGCCACTGGTGGCCTTCTTCCCGGACAAGTCTTCCAGCAGCTGGCCGCAGGTACGCGCCTGCGGGCATTTCTGCGTCAACGTGATCGGTGACGACCAGCTCGACCTGTGCAAGCAGTTCGCAAGCAAGGGTGGCGACAAGTTCACTGGCGTCGCTCACCGTCTGTCGCCACGCGGGATGCCCGTACTCGACGGCGTCGTCGCCTATATTGAATGCGTGATGCATGACGAAATCGACGCCGGGGATCATACCATCGTACTGGGCAAGGTGCATCATCTACAGGTCGAACGAGGGGAACAGCCACTGCTGTTTTTCAAGGGACGCTATGGCCGGTTCGTCGAGCTTGACTGAATTGGCGAAGAGGCCTGAACCCATTTATCCCAAAAACCCATCTTATGGCAGTGGTGCGTTTCGCAGGCGGATCACCTTTTCATATGACGGGATGATCGCCGATTTGACAGTCTACGACGACTTTCACGACATGCATGTCTGCATGACGGTTTCCGACAACGTCGTATCTGCGATCGACGCATCTATGCGCCGATATCCCAAGACGACATGCCCAGGGGCCGTTGCCAGTCTTTCCGCCCTGGTCGGCGCTGAAGTATCCGCCAAAGGGACGAGCCATCTCGCCCTTAATGCCGGCGAACAATGCACCCATTTGCTCCAGCTTGCCGCGCTGGGCCTCACGTCGTTGGCCCGCGGTTCCACCTCCTTCACTGCGGAGATTGTCGTTTACGACCTCGACGAGGAAGACCGTCAGACTGTGACCATCGAGTTGGACGGACAGCAGGTTTTCAAAATCAGATTGCATGACAACGTCATCGTAGAACCGATAGTGTTTAATGGGCGGCGCCTCTTCGGAGGGTTCGGAAAGTGGGTTGCCGCATCGTTCGAAGGAATGGAGGCCGATCTCTGGCGCATGGCGCAGATTTCGGTGTTCGTGGCGACGGGCCGCAAGTGGATAGTCGATGGAACCGTTCAGCGGCGAGTCGGCGAAGAACCGTCCAGGGAAGGTGTGTGCCACAGTTATTCCAGACCGGCATTTCCCGATGCGTTGGCCATGGTAAACTATGTCCGCGACCATTCCGACGGACTTCCACCGCTAGAAGACAGTGGACCCAAATCACGTTAATTGTGCGCCATGGCCAACCCAATTAGACCTGCAGTGATAGACCATATCGTTCTGAGGGTGGTGGATATCGAGGCCATGACCCTCTTCTATGTCGACGTACTGGGATGTACGCCTGAACGCGAGGTCAAGGAAATAGGACTCTTCCAGTTCCGGGTGGGAAGTTCGCTTATCGATCTGGTGCCGGTGACGGGCAAGCTGGGCGCCGGCGGCGGCGAGGCACCGGACCCTAACGCACGCAACCTCGACCATTTCTGCCTGACGCTGAAGGAATTTGACGAGGCGAAGATCAGGGAGCACCTCACACGACATGGCGTCGAGGCGAGCCCGGCCGGCAATCGCTACGGCGCAACCGGGTTCGGAACGTCGATCTATATCCGAGATCCGGAAGGGAACGGGATCGAACTTAAGGCCTGAAAGGCTGATGCGGACGTTTTTTGCCGCCTGCGGTCAGGATAATTCGAAACCTTCATAGCCGGCATAGGCCACCTGAGCGCAGCGCTTGCGATATTCCGGACCACCGCCAACATAAACGAGCGTGCGGCGCACGATTGTCCCGTCCGGGCGTACGCTTGTCCTGACCCACCAGGCATTGGTTTCGGCCATGAGGGTCCGGGCAAAGTCGGCATAGATGGACTCGGTCCATTCGTCCTCTGCCGCCCGGGACGGCTCGGAAACAGTGTAGCCGCCTTGCCGCATATAGGTGATCATGTTCGTCACCCATTCCGCCTGCAATGCACCGCAGACACCGACATTGCAGAAGGCCGATCCGTTATGCGGGCCGACGAGCGTATAAAAGTTCGG
>DDNW01000116.1:12383-21247 GCA_002341345.1 Erythrobacter sp. UBA2510 | reverse complement strand
GCGCCTGCAAACCGAGAAAGGTGGAGGGCCCTTCCGCCCAGGTTTCCTTGAGCAGCTGTCCGCCGCGCCCGCGAATATCCATCCGGTCGAGCGAACCCGTAACGCCGTCGAACCCGGTGGCATAGACAATCACATCGAGATCGATGCTTGCCTCTTCTGTTGTGATCCCGGTCGGCGTCACGGCCTTAATCGGGTCCGCCTTGACGTCGACAAGGTGGACGTTTGGCTGGTTGAAGGTTTCGTAATAGCCGGTTTCCATCGGCACACGTTTCGCGCCGAACGGATGATCGGTCGGGATCAGCTTTTCTGCGACCTCCGGATCATTTACGCGGCTGCGGATCTTGTTCGCAACGAAGTCGGCGAGGTAGCCGTTCGATTCCTTGCTGAGCAGGAGATCGCGAAATGCCCCCAGCCAGATGCCGTAGCCCGGTTCGTCATAGAGCTTCTCGAAGAACGCCTCGCGCTCTTCGGGACTGACTTCCGACGCCTTGCGCTTGTCGCGGTGATACGGAAATGCGGTGTCGGTTGTCTTCACATAGTCAAGGATCGCGGGGAAGCGCGTCCGGATCATCTCCATCTCTTCCTCGCTGAGCGGCGAATTGCCGAGCGGGGTGCACCAGTTCGGGGTGCGCTGGAAGACATATAGCTCGTCGGCAGTTTCCGCCGCGATCGGGATGATCTGCACACCGGTAGCGCCGGTTCCGATCACGCCCACGCGCTTGCCGGAAAAGTCCGTCTTGACGGGCCGACCGTCGGCATCCGTGGGCCAGCGCGAGGAATGGAACGAGGTGCCTGCAAAGGTGTCGATCCCGTTGATGTCCGGCATGAGCGTTGCCGAAAGCGGGCCGGTAGCGGAGATCAGAAAGCGGCAGTGCAAGGTCTCGATGCCGTCGGCGTCTTCCAGCGTGACACGCCAGAGATTGCTGTCATCCTGATAATGCGCCGAAAGGACGCGCGTCTCGAAGCGGAAATGCTTGCGGACGTCCATCGCGTCGGCTGCGGCATTCACGTAGCGCAGCATTTCCGGCTGGCCCGCGAAGTTCTCGCTCCACTTCCAGTCGGGGAGGATACCGTTGAGGGCAAAGTAGCCGTAAGCGTAGCTTTCGGTGTCAAGCCTGCAGCCAGGATAACGGTTCCAGTACCATGTCCCGCCCACATCGGGTGCGGTTTCCACGCCTAGGACATCGAAACTTTCCTTGTCGAGCAGATATGTCTGGTAAATGCCCGTCACACCGGCGCCGATCACGATGGCATCATGGTCGGGTATCATATCGGCACCACTCATCGGTCTCTCCAGTGGCCGGTGCTGCCGGTACGAGGCGCCGTAGCGGGCCACATCCGGGATCCGGGCTCTCTATCATCGAATCTGTGCCATCCGCCGTTCTGGCCGATGGAAATGCGCGCTTGTCGGCGGGTAGTTGTCCCGGAGCAGGTTGCCCCGGGACAGCTGAGATCATGCGGTGGCCGGTTCGGGCAGCTTGATCCGCGGAGCGACTTCCTTGGCGGCCAGTTCCAGAGAATTGAACCAGGGCGCGGGATCGTCGTAATAATCGTGGCACTCGATCTGGAGCGTGCCCCAGCCGCCGCACTTCTCGAACAGCGTGTTGATCTTGTCGACCACGGTATCGGGCGAACCGACGATGAAGACGTTGTCGACCAGGAATTCGAGATCGGCCTTAAGGGGGTCGATCCCGGCATCCTTGGCGAAACCGTCCATCATGCCGAAGCGACGCCAGATGGGGATGAGGTAGCGATCGAAGCAATAGCCGATCGGGCCTTCCATCACTTCCTTCTTGGCCTCGGCATCGGTGTCGCCAACGAACACTGTCTGCGAGACCGCGTGGCGCGAACGATCGGGGGTAAAACCGGCTTTGACATTCGCTTCGGCATAGATGTCCCAGTGCCTCTTGAGCGCATCAAGGCCGGAGTAGATCGAAACCGGTTTGAAATTCCGTTCGCCAGCGAGCTTCATCGAGGGCGAGTTGGCGCTGAAACCAGTGACCGCGAATTCGGGGAAGCCGCCGCCGTAGGGGGAATAGTCGGCCAGCATATGCTGTTCGTCTTCTTCGGTCTGAGGCTCTTCCTCTTGCGGGAAGCCAGCGTTCCAGTACTTGCCTTCAAACCAGAAGGGCTCGCGCTTCCAGATCCGTTCCATGATTTCGAGCGATTCGCGGACCATGTCATTGAGCTCGTCGGAACGCGTTTCGTCGCCGGTCTTGATGCCGTGCATGTAGGTGGCGAGGGGGTAAGCGCCCGCACCGATACCCATGAAGTAACGACCTTCAAGGATTTGCGAGAGCCAACCCACCGTCATCGCCAGCTTGGTCGGATTATGGTGCGGCAGGATATGCGCCATAGGCGCAAAACTGATGTTCTTCGTGTCGAGCGCGGCCGCTGCGATAATCAATTCGGGATTGGGAATGTTTTCCCAGATCTGCGAGGCATGTTCGGAGATCATCATCGTCGTGATGCCGACCTCGTCTGCCTGTTTGGCGCTTTGAACACCCCATTCGAACGTCTGACGCGCGGTTCTGCCCGGGCGCATATAGGGGTGAAAGATGATGCCTGTGTCCATTGCCATGACAAACTCTCCTGCTTTTTTAAGCCATGTGGCTTACTTATCATATGACCCTGCGGAGTCAATCAAAATCTAATCGAAATTAGGCTGCCTCTGGACCCGCGCGTCCGAATGGTGAAAAGAGCGGCGCATCGATCGAAAGGATGGGAAGCTTCGTGCTGGATAGTCTTGAAACCAATGGTGCCGAACTCGACAGCCGCACGAAGATGATCCTCGTTGGCGAGGCGCTGTTTGCGAAGGGCGGGATCGATGGTGTTTCGCTTCGGCAGGTCGCGGCCAAGGCGGGGCAGGGCAACCATCACGCCGTTCAGTACCACTTCGGAACGCGCGAGGGCCTCGTCCAGGCCATCTTCGATTACCGGATGGGCCAGATGGATCGCCATCGGCTGGAGATGATCGAGCAGGCGCGGCGGGACGGCACGATCGACGACCCGCGCACCATTGCCGACGTGATTTTCCTGCCGCAGCTGTCGGTCGTCGGCCAGCTGGGTGATCACAGCTACGCCAATTTCCTCGGTCAGTACCTGCTGCGCAATTCCGACGCCGAATTTGGGCGGTTCGGCGGCAATCTGCCCGAAGGGCTGTCGCAAGCGCTCGACCTTCTGCGGGCGAAGCTGCATTTCCTGACCGACGGCGCAGCGCAACGCCGGCTGATCACGGCCTGCTTCATGTTCCTCAACATGCTCGCCGTTTACACGCGCGATCTCGAGAGCGGGCGTTCGAGCGAGGATTTCGACGAGGCCATCGAAGACACGATGCGGCAAATAGTGGCCGCACTCTACCTTCCGCCAGCGGGCTGATCGCCAGTGGCCGACCGGCGCTGCCCCGTCCGGCGTTCCTGCCGTGCCAAAACTATGGCAGGTTGGGCAGGCCACAGCGTTCAATCCCTGCCCATCAGTGCGCCAGCATCCCGGCATCGACGAGATGTTCCGATGCCGTGATGTAGGAGGATTCGTCGCTCGCCAGGAACAGGACCAGGGCCGACACTTCCTTGGGGTCCGCGATGCGGCCCAGCGGGATCTCGGCCAATGCATCGCCGCCCACTTCGTCGGTCGCTTCGACCATCATCGGCGTCTGGATGAAGCCAGGATGGACGGAGTTCACGCGGATGTTGTGCTTGCCATACTCCATCGCCGTGGCCTTGGTCATGCCGCGCACCGCGAACTTGCTGGCCACATAGGCGAGGCTGGGGAAGCCGTAATTGGCGGCCATTCCCGCGATCGATGAGATGTTGACGATCGATCCGCCGCCGCGAGCCATCATTGCGGGCAGCACGCTCTTCATCCCGAAGAAGACCGAATGTTGGTTGACCGCGCAGACCTTGAGATAGTCCTCTTCGGTAAGTGTCTCGGTATCGGCCATCGCGCCCAGAATGCCGGCATTGTTCACAAGAATGTCGATGCCGCCAAAGGCCTGTGTTGCCGCATCGATGACGGCCGGCCATTCGGACAGCTGGGTGACGTCGTGTTTCAGGAAGATCGCATTTTCGCCGATTTCTGCCGCCAGCTTGTTGCCAGCTTCTTCGGACAAATCGGTCAGGACGACACGGGCGCCTTCGGCTGCGAATATCCGGGCATGCGATTCGCCCATGCCTCGCGCAGCGCCGGTGATGATCGCGACTTTTCCTTCCAGGCGTCCCATCAGAATCTCCATCTCCAGGTTTTCACTATTGACCTATTGTTCGTTTGGCAGAGGCTGGTTGTCAAGCACATAAAGAGAGCGGTTTTGGTGGCTAATTCGAGTATCTATTTTACCGGTAAACCCGTATATAGCTGAATATAAACATAAAAAAATTATGCCAAATGGCTTAATTTTTGCCGCAAGCTCGGCTACACACTGCTTGACATTCAACTAATATAAATTAGATTCGTCAGCAAGAAGCCTGAGGCAGGGCTGAAAATGGGAGAGGTAGTTATGAGCAAGACCATTGGTGCGTCCGTCGTGGCGATCGCGACAGCATTGGTTGCGGCGCCCGCTTTTGCGCAGGGTGCGGTAGATGACGGTGCTGCGGCAGGCCAGGATGCGCCCGCCGTACTGAGCGAAATCGTCGTTACTGCACAAAGGCGCGAGGAATCGCTTTCGAAGGTTCCGGTTTCAGTCCAGGCCTTCAATTCCGAGTCGCTGGTCGAGCGCAACATCACCAGCGAGCAGGATATCGGCAGCCTCGTTCCCGGACTGCAGGTCAAGAACGGCCAGAACTCGAACCAGCTCAGCTTCAGCATGCGCGGCCAGACGCTCGACCCGTTCTCCGGAACCAGCCCGGCCGTGCTCACCTATCTGAACGAAGCGCCCTATAATCCGAACAATACCTCGACCGCGTTCTTCGACCTGGAATCGATCCAGGTGCTGAAGGGGCCGCAAGGTACGCTGTTCGGGCGCAACGCCACCGGTGGCGCGGTGCTCTACAGCACGCCGATGCCGGGCGATGAATTCGCCGGCTACGCAATTGTTCGGGGTGCTTCGCGCGATTACGTCCAGGTGCAGGGCGCGATTGACCTGCCGCTGATCGAAGATACGCTGGCTATTCGCCTCGCCTTTGATGCCACCCAGGGCGATGGTTACGTTACCAACGTCGCGACTGGCAACACATTCGGCGACAAGCATAGCCGGTCTGGCCGCGCCACGATCAGGCTGACACCGGGCGACATGTTCCGCAACACGACGATCATCCAGTACGACCGCGTGAAGGGGACCGAGGGCGCGGGCAACATCAAGAATTACAATTCGGTCCCGACCGACCCGACCGACCCGACGACGCAATTCAACAGCGACGGGACCAACCAGTTCGTCAATAATACCGGCAGCTTCTGGGATGCCACGCTTGCGGCGATCTACGGCGCGAATGATGGCCCTGCGGCGCCCGGCTTCTTCCCCGGGGGCGTCGAGGGCTACACCGCCTGGTCGCATGAAAACCCCTACAAGACCTGGGTCCAGTACGACCTGCCGCACGACGCGAAGAACCTGTTCATCTCGAACACGACCGAAGTCGAACTGTCCGACGACATGCTCATCAAGAACATCTTCTCGTACATGGACGGCAAGGCGACCACGCCGGGCAATCTGGGCGGCGGCCCCTTCGGCAGCCTGTGGCTGTTCAAGCTGGCAGGTATCAATGCCACCGGGACACCCGGCGGCCAGACCTTCGAGTCCGAGACCTTCAGCAACGAGCTGCAGATCCAGGGCGAGGCGATGGACGGTCGGCTCGATTACACCGCTGGTGCCTTCTACTCCGAACTGAAGCGGTTCGAGATCATCCCGATCAATATCGGCGCCGATGTCGTTCCGGGCGGCATCGCCGATATCTCATATGCCTATAACAACAAGCAGACCTCCAAGGCGGTCTTCGCGCAGTTCAGCTATGACGTCACCGACGCCCTGACGCTGACGCTTGGCGGACGCTATACCTGGGAAGACGTGCAGATCCGGCAGGCGCCGGGCAACGTGTTTGGCGTTGATCCGGACTCGGGCGCGGCGCTTCAGAAGAAGAAGCTGT
Organism: Erythrobacter sp. UBA2510; assembly: GCA_002341345.1. Taxonomy (GTDB): domain Bacteria; phylum Pseudomonadota; class Alphaproteobacteria; order Sphingomonadales; family Sphingomonadaceae; genus Alteraurantiacibacter. The sequence goes on along the minus strand of DDNW01000116.1, from coordinate 15,176 downwards.
CGGCCCCGGCATGGACCGCAAGCCTGCAGTACCAGATCGATCCGAACCACATGGTCTACTTCGCGCAGCGCGGCAGCTTCCGTTCGGGCAATCTGAATGGCACGGTCGCCCCGTTCATCGACCCGCTAACCGGTAGGCCTGCAAATCTGTTCAAGAACGAGAGGGTTCACGACTTCGAAATCGGCTACAAGTTCAACGGTTACATCGGCAATGCACCGGTCCAGTTCAACGCCGCGGCCTACAAGGTCATCGTGAAGGACGCCCAGCGTGCGCTCTATGCCGTGGTTGGCGGTGCGCCCGCCGGCTTCACCGTCAACGTGCCCGAAGCGGTGACGCAGGGCATCGAGCTCGACGGTAACTTCGGCGTGACCGAATGGCTCGATCTGGGTTTCAACCTAGCCTACACCGATTCCGAATATACCAAGAACGAGGTGCCAATCCCGTTCGTCGGTTCGCTGCTGGTCGATTCCTATCCGGACAGCCCCAAGTGGTCGGGTTCGGCAAACGCTGTCCTGACCTTCCCGGTCCCCGCCGAGATCGGCACGGTGCAGTTGCGGGCCGATTTCTATGCCCAGTCGAGCACGTTCTTCTCCAGCACCAACGGCACCGCGACGCCCGGAACCGACCTCGACGGCTACGAGACGCTCGCCATGCGCCTCACCTGGAAGGAGATTATGCAGAGCGACGTTTCGGCAGCGTTCTACGTTCGTAACCTGACCGACAATGTCTATCACATTTCGGGCTACGCACTTGGTGCCTCGAACGGCGTCAATACCTGGTATCCCGGCGAACCGCGCACGTTCGGCGGTGAATTGTCGATCCGCTTTTGACCCCCAGGGCGGCATCTTGGGCACGTCCCGTGATGCCGCCCCCGTTTACTGACAGGTTGCGCGGCATGGGGTCGTGAACATTCAAGGGAGTTGCATAGGATGAAGGGCAAGGCCGCAGTTCTCGTAAAGCCGGACCGGATCGAGACTTGGGAAGTGCCCATTGCCGACCCCGAGCCGGGTGGCATCGTCGTGCGAACCGTGGTCGGCGGGGTCTGTGGCAGCGACGTTCACATCGCCAATGGCGATGCTGGCGAAATGCCCTTTCCGATCATCCTGGGCCATGAAGGCGTGGGCCGGATAGAAAAACTCGGTCCCGGCGTCGACGCCGACTATGCCGGGGTGAGCGTAAAGGTTGGCGATCTCGTGGTGTGGTCGCCGATTCCGCTATGCGGGCGCTGCTATTCCTGCACCGTTCTGCAACAGACGCCCTGCGAAAACACCCAATATTTCGAACATGCCGAAAAGCCCAATTGGGGCAGCTACTCGGACTATGCCTGGCTCCCGCGGGGCATGTCGTTCTATCGCCTGCCCGAGGGGGCAGATCCGCTCGCCGTGGCCGCCCTCGGTTGTGCGCTGCCCACGGTTTTGCGCGGGTTCGACCGTTGCGGTCCGATCCAGCTGAACGATGCCGTGGTGGTGCAGGGCGCTGGTCCGGTGGGGCTATCCGCCGTGCTCGTCGCATCGCAGATGGGGGCGCGTTCGATCACCGTAATCGACAAGGCACCGGCGCGGCTCGAGGCGGCACGGCGCCTGGGTGCAACGAACATCGTGTCGCTCGACCTGTCGATGGAGGAGCGGGCCCGGGCCATCGCTGACGAAACCGGCCCCTCCGGCGCGGACGTCGTCATCGAATGTGCGGGCGTATTGCAGGCCTTTCCCGAAGGGATCGACCTCACCGGTCCGCACGGTCGCTATATCGTGCTGGGCTTATGGGGCGCGATCGGCACGCAGCCGGTCTCGCCGCGCGACCTGACGGTCAAGAACCTGACCATCGGCGGGGCGGCGTTCCCCGCACCGCGCAATTATTATCACGCCATGCATCTCGCCGCGAGACTGCAAAACAAGGTGCTGCTGGCCGACCTGATCAGCCACCGCTTCTCGATTGCCGATGCGACCAAGGCGCTCGAGGTCACCCATTCAGGCGCCGCGACTAAGGCCATCATCGATCCCGCCTTGTGAGGTAAACCATGACATCTACCGACCAGCTCGAAAAACCGCGCAGCACCGTCCCGTCACATGTGCCCGACGATCGTGTCTACGACGTCGACATGTATGCGCTGGACGGCATCGAAGAGGGATTCCATGAAGCGTGGAAGGCGCTTCAACGGCCCGATGTTCCCGATCTCATCTACACGCCGTTGACCGGTGGCCACTGGATCGCGACGCGTGGCGAGGTGATCGACGAGGTCTATCGTCATCCAGACCGGTTCTCCAGCCACATCATCTTTCTGCCGCGCGAAGCAGGGGAAGCCTATGCGATGGTGCCGACCCGGATGGATCCGCCCGAGCACACGCCTTATCGTAAAGTGCTCGACAAGGGGCTGAACCATGCCGCGATCCGCAAGGTCGAGGACGATGTTCGTCGGGCAGCGCGCGAACTTATCGAAGGCTTTGCCGCGCAGGGGCATTGTGATTTCGCTCGCGACTATGCGACGGTCTTCCCGGTCCGTGTGTTCATGGCGCTGTGCGATTTGCCCCTCGACGATGTCCCTTACCTGAGCAAGCTCGCCCGCGACATGACGCGGCCTGAGGGCCGCACACCCGAAGAACAGGGCGCGGTCCTGGACAAGGCAAACAAGGGCTTTTTCGCCTATGTCGAGCCTATCGTCGAGGCTCGCCGAGGCAGCGACCGCACGGACCTGATCACCATCATGGTCAACAGCGACATCGACGGACAGCCGATGGACCGGGAAAAGACCCTGGGACTGATCTCGCTGCTGCTGCTCGGCGGTCTCGATACGGT
>DDNW01000116.1:1999-12239 GCA_002341345.1 Erythrobacter sp. UBA2510 | reverse complement strand
GGCGGTCTCGATACGGTCGTGAACCTGTTGAGCTTCATGATGCTCTATCTCGCGCGCCACCCGCAAAAGGTTGCCGAACTGCGCGACGATCCGGTCAAGCTGCAGCGTTCTGCCGAAGAGATGTTCAGGCGCTTCCCGGTCGTCTCCGACGCTCGCATGGTCACCCGCGACATGGAATTTCACGGCGTCGAAATGAAACAGGGTGAGTTGATACTGCTGCCAACCGCTTTGCACGGTCTGGACGATAAGGCGAACACCTGCCCCTGGGACCTTGATTTCGGGCGCAAGAAAATGGCGCATTCCACCTTCGGGCAGGGGCCGCACCGGTGTGCCGGCATGCATTTGGCCCGCATGGAAGTGATCGTGACGCTGCAGGAATGGCTGCGCGCCATCCCTGAATTCCGCCTCGCGCCCGATGCCAAGCCTACTTATCAGGCCGGCATCATCGCCGCTGTCGAAGGCGTTCCGCTGGAGTGGACGCCCGCCTGAGCGAGCGCGCATCAGACATGAGCTGGACTCATGCTGGTGCGGCGGCGGTTCAGTTGTCCAGGTTGGCGACCCGGATCGGGCTGACAGGCTTCACTTCGCGGAAGGCGAGGCGACCGGTGACCTTCAGCCCGAACCCTTCAAGCGCGGCCAGCTTGGCCTTGCTCGATGTGAGCAGGGTCATGTTGCCCACGCCCAGGTCAAGCAGGATCTGCGCCCCTATGCCGTAGTCGCGAGTGGCGTGAACATCGTGGTAGACCTTCCGCCCGCCGGCGATGCGCTGCGAAAGCGATTTGGGGTCGGGGTCGCGCACGAATACGGCAACGGCGGGTCCGTGATAGTCCGACATAGCCCGCAAGGCGCGCGGCACGTAATCGGGGTGGGCGGCGTTCCAGCCGAACAGGTCCGCGGTCAGATCGACCTGGTGGACCCGCACAAGCGTGTCCTCGTCGCGCTGGATATCGCCTTTCACCAGCGCGATATGCTCGCCGTCGTCAATGAGATTGCGGTAAACGTGAATGGTCATTTCGGCCTTGCAGTAATGGCTCTGGAAGGGGGCGCTGGCGATCCGTTCGACCAGCTTTTCCGACTTGCGGCGATAGGCGATCAGATCCGCGATCGTCCCGACCTTTAGGTCGTGCTTTTCCGCAAATTCCAGCAATTGCGGCAGCCGCGCCATCGTGCCGTCATCGTTCATGATTTCGCAGATCACACCTGCCGGGGCCAGGCCGGCGAGGCGCGAAATGTCCACAGCGGCCTCGGTATGGCCGGCACGGACCAGGACGCCGCCCTGCCGCGCGGTCAACGGGAAGACATGGCCGGGCGAGACGATGTCGGCGGAGCCCTTGGTCGGGTCGACCGCGACGGCGATCGTATGCGCGCGGTCCTTGGCAGAAATGCCGGTGGTCACCCCCTCGCGCGCTTCGATGGAAACGGTGAAAGCCGTCTCGAACCCGGACTGGTTGCGCCGTGCCATCGGCGCCAACCGCAATTGTTCGGCCCGTTCCTTGGTGATGGCGAGGCAGATCAGGCCGCGCGCATGCATGGCCATGAAGTTGATCTGGGCCGGCGTTGCAAACTGCGCCGGGATGATGACATCGCCTTCGTTCTCGCGGTCGTCCGCATCGACGAGGATGTAGGGTTTGCCGTCGATCGCATCCTGGATGATGTCGGCAATGGGGGAAATGGTCTTGGCCATGGCTGGCTCCTCAGGAAAGCGGCGCGACGGGCTGGGGCTGTGCGTCGATCATGGCCAACGCGATTTCGCGCAGCTTCGCCTTTTGCACCTTGCCCGTACCCGTCTTCGGCAGGTCTTCGTCCGTCGTGAACCAGATGTCGCGCGGCATCTTGTAGGGCGGCACCCTGGCCGCCAGGAAGGCGCGAATCTCATCCTCGGTAATGGTGCCCGCACCGCCGCGAACCACCCAGGCACAGCCGCATTCGCCATATTGATCGTCGGGCATTCCGATGAAAAAGGCCTGTGATACATCTTCGAGGCTGGTCAGCAATTGCTCCAGTTCCTTGGGCGAAACCAGTTCGCCCTTGCTCTTGTAGAGTTCCTTGGAGCGGCCGGTCAGGAACAGATTGCCGTCAGGCCTGAACTGGCCGAGATCGCCCATCTTGATCCACCCACCCGGTAAAAACAGCTCGTTCGTGGCCTCCGGATTGTTGAAGTAGCCGGCACTGTTGAGCGGGCTGCGACAGCATAGCTCGCCGGGTGAGCCCCACGGCAGATCCTTGCCGGTTTCGGGGTCGATCGTCTTGAACTCGGCGATCCGTCCATCCTGATCCGCCATGCCGGCAATTCCGGCCATCACGATGCAGCCCTGCGTTTCCGCAACGATTTCCAGTGGGTCGTCTGGCTGGGTGCACACGACGGTGGCCGTCACTTCGGTCTGGCCGTAGCTGGTGACGATGGTGTCGCAGCCGAAGGTCTGCTGGATCTTGCGCCACACCCAGGCGGGGGTCGGGGCCGCCGCGCTGTGGATCGCGGTCAGCGAGGAGAAGTCGTAGGTCTTCTTCTGCGCCTGTTCCATCAGGGCGATGGTCATGGTCGGCACGCCCATCAAATAATTGGCGCGATGGCGACCGATTGCGGTCAGGATGGCGTCGGGATCGAATTTGAGCAGCGGGATGATCGCGCCGCCGACCGTCAGGCCCGACAGCAGGCCAACCACCAGCCCGAAGCCGTGATAGAGTGGCAGCGAGAATACCGCGCGGCGCCCGTCTTCGAAGGCCTGATGATAGGCGCCGGCATAGGCGGCGCGCAGCAAATTGTCGTGGGTGATGGCAACCCCCTTGGGATTGCCCGTCGTGCCGGAGGTGAACATGATGACTGCCACAGCATCGCTGCCAATTTCCGGCGTCGTGACGAGCTGCGATGTCTCCCCGCCCAGATCGGCCATGAATTGCTCCGGCCGTTCGCGGTCGAAGATAACGCCGCCGCGCAGATTCGGCGCGTCTGCGCATGATCCGCTGCGCCAGCCCGGCAGGGCTTCGTCGATCATGGCGACGAAATCCTTCGAACCGAATTGGCGCATGGTGACAAGCAGGGCGCAGCCTGCCGCCTTTACAGCAAAGGCCAGTTCCTCGGCCCGGTAAAGCGTGTTGATCGGAACCGCGATCGCGCCGCAGCGCCAGATTGCGAAGAGCAGCGGGACGGTGAGTGCATCGTTCGCCATGACCAGGCCGACGCGATCTCCCGCTGTGATGCCATGCGCCTGCAGCCCGGCGGCGATGCGCTGCGATTGTCGCGCAACATCGTCGTAGCTCAGCGTCTGCTGGTCGGTGATGACGAGCGGTCGCGCAGCGAAATCCTGGCACGCCCAGTCGAGATATTCCGGGAGCAGGCGCGACACCCAGTGGCCGTGCCGCCGGTCCATACCGGCGCGCCGCTCCTCGATTAACCGTCTCTCCAGCATCTTTATCCCTCGCCCTAATCAAGATTATTTTAGTATCGCGCAAGCCCCGTGGTCAAGCTCTGTTGCTGCCCGACGTTGGCTCTGGTTGGCTGACAATTCGCAGAATATCAGATAAAAGTTTGTAGTTATAATGATATGGGTGAAAACCTCGCGGGAGGAAAGGCGGCGGATTAAAGTCGCCCAAGCGCGGCATAAGCGGCATGCGAACTTCCGCTCTTGCATTAAGAGGCTAATAAGGATTAGGTTACATTCAATCGAATTATGCAGGAGTAACAGGCTATGGACGTTGGTCTCGGGCTGACTTTTCAGAACCTTCATGGGCACAACTCGGACGCCGAGGTCTACCGGAACGAACTTTCGCTCGCGGCGCGGGCGGAAGATCAGGGCTTCGACTCGATCTGGACGCCGGAACATCACTTCACCGGCTACATGATGACGCCGAACGTACCGCAATTCCTGTCATGGGTGGCGGGCAAGACGAAGCGCATCAAGCTGGGCACTACGGTAACGGTTCTGCCCTGGCACAACCCCGTCCGCATCGCCGAAAGCTTCATCCTGCTCGACCAGTTTTCCGAAGGCCGCGCCATCCTCGGCATGGGCCGCGGACTGGGCAAGGAGGAGTTTGACGGCTTCAACGTGCCCATGGGCGAGGCACGCCGCCGGTTTCGTGAATATGCCGAAGCACTGCTGCAGGGGCTCGAAAGCGGAGTCATGGAATATGACGGTGAATTTCTGAAGCAGCCGCGCGTCGAATTGCGGCCCGCGCCTTACAAGAGTTATCGCGGCCGGGTCTTCGCCTCCGCCGTGTCACCGGAATCGGTCCGCCTGATGGCCTCGCTCGATGTCGGCCTGATGATCATCGCGCAGAAGCCGTGGGACCGGGTCGAGGAAGACCTGCGCGATTACCGTGAACGGTTTGAGGCGGCCAATGGTGCCAAGGCTCCGAAGCCGGTCGTCGTCGCTTTCGTGGCGTGCAACGAAGACAAGGCCAAGGCGCAGGAAATGCGCGACAAATACCTGGTCGAATATGCCCGCTCGACGTCGTCTTTCTACAAGTTCGGCAACAAGGAATTCGAGAAGATCGAAGGCTACGAATATTACGGCGCGCTTGCGCGGAGCGTGGAAAAGCACGGGATCGAGCCGTTCAACGAATTTCTTGCTGATCTGCAGGTCTATGGCCGGCCCGAGGAAGTGATCGAGAAGCTGACCGCGATGAAGGAGCGGTTCGACGTTGGCCAGTTCATCATCTACACCCAGTTCGGCGACATGCCGTTCGACGTGGGCCGCGAGAATTACGAGCTGATCGCGCGCAAGGTCCTGCCGGCGCTCAAGGACCTCGACGCCGATACGCCGGGTTCCGAACCTGCCGTGACGCTGCAGGGCGCGGCCTGAGCAACGAATTTACCGGCTTCGGCACGAGCCGGGCCGGGCAGTCTGGGAGAGACACGATATGAGTGAAGGACAGGGCTGGCGTTGCCTGTGGGAGGCCCGCGCGATTCTCGGCGAGAGCACCGTCTGGGACGCCCGCGATGGCCGTATCTACTGGGTCGATATCGAGGATCCGGGCATTCGCTGGTACACACTGGCCAGCGGCGAGACCGGCGTCTGGAAATCACCCGCGTGGATCAGTGCAATTGCGCCCAAGAGCTCGGGCGGCTTCATCGCCTCATGCGCCGACGGCATCGCCCATGTCGATCCCCATCGCGGCACTTACGAACCGCAGTTCCACCCGATCCCCGACCCGGCCAAGGCGCGGCTCAACGATGGTATGACCGACGCGAAGGGGCGCTTCTGGACCGGATCGTGCGATAGTGCCCAATGGGACGAAAGCACGACCGCCGAGGACAAGGAATCGACGCTCGGCCAGCTCGACGTGCGCAATACGGGCGAGCTTTACCGGATCGATGCCGACGGGACATATTCTACGCAGGAACGCAACATCGTGACCGAGAACGGGCCAGCCTTCAGCCCCGATGGCAAGACGGCCTACGTCAACGATTCCATGCCGCTCGTGACCTGGGTTTATGATGTCGATGCCGCTGGCAATCTTTGCAACCGACGCGACTTCCTGAAATTCCAGCCCGAAGACGGCTATCCGGACGGCATGGCGGTCGATGTTGACGGACATATCTGGATGGCCTTCTACGAAAGCTGGAAGCTGCGCCGGTTCGCGCCTGACGGCAGCCTGGCGGAAGAGCGGGACCTGCCGGTCCGTCGCGGCCTCAGGCCCGCATTCGGAGGCAGCGACTTCTCTCGACTGTTCCTCATCACCGGATCGCAAGGTTACGACGAGGCACGGTTCGCGCTGGAGCCACTGGCGGGCGGCTTGTTCGAAATCCTCGATATTGCCGTAGCAGGCATGCCAACTGTCCCTTACGCGGGATAGGCCAGCACCTTAGTGCAGGCTTCCAATCGGTTCATAAGGCGATAAGGGAGCGGCATGGAAAAGGAAGCGTCCGGCAAGCGCCGCATTCTCGATTCGGCTGCGCGTGTCCTGCGCACGAAAGGCCTCAACGCGACCAAGCTCAGCGAGATCGCAGAGGGAGCCGGGATGCTGGCGCCGAGCATCTATCATCATTTCAAGTCGAAGGATGTGCTTGTCGAACAAGTAATGCTCGACGGCATTTACAACAATACGCGCCATATCATGGCCAAGGTCGAGGGACGCGGGGCGAAGCTCTCGGCGGTCGAGCGGCTGCGCGCTGCCATCGTCGCGCATGTCGAGTTCCTGCTGTCGGATGACGATTCCTCGGCTGCGGTTGCCCGGGTGTTCGACGAGTTACCCGACGACATGAAAGATCGCGTTCTCGCCGCCTATGCCACGTTCGACAATTACTGGCGCGACCTGATCCTTGCCGCAGCACCCGAAAATTCGAATATCAACAGCACGGTCGCCCGAAAATTCCTGGTCGCGATGCTGGATTCGGCGCCGTCCTGGTACCGCTCGGGGCGGTTGTCCGGCGCGCAGATCGCGCAACAGGCAGCCGACCTCTTCCTGCTGGGCTTCCTGCAGGATGGCGACATTGACGGGTAGGCGGTTGTACGCGCGCCCAACGTGGTCGATTAAGTGGCCAGGGCGAAAGCATTTCCGCATCCAGCGCATGGGACTGCGCGGGCACTGTATGCGTCATAAGCGTCAAAAGAGGTTTCAACTGAGGGGGGCGAAAATATGAACATCGACGGAATTGTAGCAATCGTGACCGGCGGTGCCTCGGGTCTTGGCAAGGCTACGGCGAAGATGCTGGCCGTCAATGGTGCCAAAGTGACACTCTTCGACCTCAACGAAGAGGCCGGCCAGGCGGCCGCGCAGGAGATCGGCGGCCAGTTCGTCAGCGTCAATGTCGCGGATGACGCCAGTGTGACTGCCGGGCTCGACGCCGCGGAACATGCGCATGGCGTGGCGCGCATCCTCGTCAATTGCGCCGGGATCGCACCGGCCGTTAAGACCGTCGGCAAGGAGAATGCGCCGCACCCGCTCGATATCTATCGCAAAACGATCGAGGTAAACCTGATCGGGACCTTCAATGTTATCTCTAAATTCGCGGCCCGCGCTGCCGCCGCCGAGGAACTGGACGGGGAGCGGGGCGTGATCGTCAACACCGCCTCGGTCGCGGCCTATGACGGGCAGATCGGACAGGCGGCCTATTCATCGTCGAAGGGCGGGGTGGTCGGCATGACCTTGCCGGTCGCGCGCGATCTGGCACAGTTCAAGATCCGGGTGATGACCATCGCGCCGGGTATCTTCCTTACCCCCATGCTCGAGGCCTTTCCGCAAAATGTGCAGGATGCCTTGGGCGCGCAGGTTCCGCATCCCAGCCGTCTGGGCAAGCCCGCCGAATATGCGCAGCTAGTGGAATCGATCATCCGTAATCCGATGCTCAACGGCGAGGTCATCCGCCTTGACGGTGCCATCCGGATGGCGCCGCGATGAGCATGCCACCGATCAGCGACCGGGTACGGTAGATCGGATCGCGGGTCGAGGCTTCCGTGCGCGAGGTCGTTGCGCCCTATGAGCAGGACTCGCGCCGCGACCATCACAATTGCCCGACCGACGAACTAGTGCACGAGATGCGTGAGAAGGCGCGTGTGGCAGGGGTGATGACGCCGCACGTCTTGCCGGACGGTTCGCACCTCACGCAGGTCGAAACTGCCTATGTCCTGATCCGTACCGGCCTGTCCCCCCTGGGCCCGCTTGCATGCAACACGGCGGCGCCCTACGGATGCTGGGCGATGCGGTGAGGGTTTCAAATACGCGCAGTTCCGGCTCAGCCCGGCGCGCCTTTCGTATTTATGACGGCCCGACAGAGGTGCACAAATGGTCGCTTGCCAAGAAAATCAAGCGAGAATGGCGGGATAGCATGGCGGAGGATGGCAATGTCTGACGATCTCGCTGCACAGAACAGCGGTACCACCGCAGTACGGCCGGGATTTGAGCTGGATATCGCCCGACTTTCTCAATGGATGGGCGAGAATGTCGAAGGCTTTGCGCGGCCGCTCGGCATAGAGCAGTTCAAGGGCGGCCAGTCGAACCCGACCTACAAGTTGACGACGCCGGGGAAGAACTATGTCCTGCGGCGTAAACCTCCGGGCCAGCTGCTCAAGGGCGCACATGCGGTGGAGCGTGAGGCGGCGGCGATGCAAGGGCTGGGCAAGGCCGGGTTCCCGGTTCCGCACGTGCACGGCGTGTGCACCGATGACGCGGTGATCGGCACCTGGCTCTTCGTCATGGACATGGTCGAGGGGCGGATCTTCTGGGATACCACTTTCCCTGAGGTCAGCCGCGAAGATCGGCCGCTTTACTTTGATGCCATGAATGCCACGCTCGCGCAGTTGCACCAGGTCGATTACGTGGCGGTTGGACTGGGCGATTATGGCAGACCGGGCATTTATTTCGAGCGCCAGATCGGCCGCTGGACCAAGCAGTATCTCGCCAACGAGGAAGCGGGCCGCAACGAAGACATGGATCTCCTCGTCGCGTGGCTGCCCGACAACATTCCGCCGGGCGAAGAGACCAGCATGGACCATGGCGATTTCCGCTGCGACAACATGATCTTCCACCCGATGCAGCCGCGCGTGCTGGAGGTGCTCGACTGGGAACTGTCGACACTCGGCCATCCGCTGGCCGACTTCGCCATCATGCGATGATGTATCGGATGCCACCAGACATCGTGGCAGGGCTTGAAGGCGCGGATCTCGCGGTGCTCAACATCCCCTGCGAGCAGGACTATGTCGCGGCCTATTGCGCCCGCATAGGTCGGGACAGCATTCCCAAATGGGACTTCTATATCGCCTTCCAGTTCTTCCGTCTGGCGGCGATCTTTCACGGAATCAAGGGTCGCGTTATCCGCGGCACTGCCGCCAATGCCAAGGCACGCGAGCGGGCAAACGCCTTCCCGTGCCTTGCCCGACTAGCCGCGCAAGCCATGGAGCAATACCGATGAACCCGTCCCCCGTACGCTTTGAGATGGATGGCGACATTGCCGTCCTGACGCTTGATCGCCCGACTGCAGGGAATGCGATCGACCTGCCATTGGCGCGGGCCCTCGAACAAGCGGCTATCCGCTGCGAGAGCGACGATGCGATCCGCTGTGTCGTGATTACCGGGGCGGGCAAGCTGTTCTGCGGTGGCGGCGACGTCGTCGAGTTCGCGCAGGCTGGCGACGACGTTTCCGGCTATCTGTACGAGCTTGCCGGAACCTTGCACCGGGGCGTGGCGCGTTTCATGCGGATGGACAAACCACTGGTGACACTGGTCAACGGCCCTGCTGCCGGGGCCGGAATGAGCCTCGCGCTGGCAGGCGATGTGGTGATCGCTGCACCGTCGGCGCGCTTCGTGGCAGCCTATGGTTCGCTCGGCCTGACGCCCGATGGCGGAATGACCTGGCTGCTCCCGCGCCTCGTCGGGCTGCGGATGGCGCAGGACTTGCTGATCAACAATCGCCTGATCAAGGCACCCGAAGCGCTCGAACTGGGCATGATCTCGCAGCTGGCCGAGGAGGGTGAATTGCACACAACCGGCATGGCGGTCGCGGCCAAGCTGGCCGCTGGTCCGGTTGCAGCTGTCGGTGGCGTCAAGCGGCTGCTGCTAGATACCTTTCGCGAGACATACGAAGACCAGCTCGACCATGAGCTCGACAGCATTTGTGCGGCTGGCGGGCGGCCTGAAGGGCGCGAGGGCGTGAGCGCTTTCATCGCCAAACGCACACCTGATTTCAAAGGATGCATGAAGTCATGAGCCAAGCCTGTATCGTCCAGTCTTTGAGAACCGCAGGCGGTCGCCGCAAGGGTGCGCTGGAGGGCGTCCAACTCGCCGACCATGGTGCTGCCGTCCTTGATGCGCTGGTCGAACAGTCGGGGATCGATCCGGTCACGATCGACGACGTGATCATGGGCTGCGTGATACAGGCGGGCGAGCGGCACCGAGCTGATGAGAACGATGCTCCTGGACTCCGGCGCACCGGCGGCCAGTACGACCTGCAGACGATGTGCGAGGGTCGTAGTATGGCCAATGTTACAATCGTGGAGGCTCTGTGAGATGGCGTTGAAGACGAAGATCACCGAGCTGCTCGGTATCGAACACCCGATCGTTCAGGGCGGGATGATGTGGGTCGGACGCGCCGAACTGGCGAGCGCGGTCTCCAATGCAGGGGGGCTTGGTATCCTAACCGCGTTGACCCAGCCCACGCCCGATGACCTGCGCCGCGAGATCGACCGCTGCCGGTCGATGACCGACAAACCCTTCGGCGTAAACCTGACAATCCTGCCCTCGGTCAACCCGCCGCCATATCCCGAATATCGCAAGGCGATCATCGAAAGCGGGATCAGGATCGTCG
>DDNW01000116.1:459-1864 GCA_002341345.1 Erythrobacter sp. UBA2510 | reverse complement strand
AAGAACATGTCGAGGACTTCAAGAGCCACGGCATCATCGTGCTGCATAAATGCACGGCGGTGCGCCATGCCGTCTCCGCCGAGCGGATGGGCGCGGACGTGATCTCGATCGACGGCTTCGAATGCGCCGGTCATCCGGGCGAGGATGACGTTCCCGGCCTGGTTTTGATCCCAGCGGCAGCCGATCAGGTCAAGGTGCCGATGCTGGCAAGCGGTGGGATCGGCGACGGGCGCGGCCTCGCCGCGGCGCTGGCGCTGGGGGCAGAGGGGATCAACATGGGCACGCGTTTCTGCGCGACTGTGGAGGCGCCGATCCACGAGAACGTTAAGCGCTTCCTCGTTGCCAACGATGAGCGCTCCACCAACCTCATCTTTCGCAAGTTCCACAATACCGGTCGTGTCGCGAAAAACTCCGTCTCGGACAAGGTCGTCGACATCTCCGCTGCGCCCGATGCCGAGTTCAAGGACATCCAGCCGCTAGTGGCGGGGGTGAAAGGCCGTGTCGCGCTGGAAACGGGCGACCTCGACGCCGGGTTGATCTGGGCCGGGCAAATCCAGGGCCTGATCCACGACATTCCCACCTGTGATGAACTTGTGTCGCGGATCGCAGCCGACGCGGAAGCCATCGTCAGGCAGCGCATGCTGGGAATGCTGGTATAAGCCGCCCTGACACAATTTATCGTCGCCCTCTCAGATACGATTCGACTTCCTGGGGCAAGCGACCATCGGTGTTTGCACTGGATCGCGTTCAGTGAGTCCAACCTCAGTGCCAGCCGCAGTGCCAGGCACGTGACGGCTCTTTGGTCGCTTCCGTCAAGGAGAACCACCAATGACCATCAAGGCCACTGCTAAAACGGGCGACTAGGACCGACAAGGTCGTGACGCTGCTGAAGCGCAAGCAGGCGCGTCGCTTGAGGAATTGACGAGGGCGACCGGGTGGCTCCGCGGATGGCGCGCGGGCAGCGATGAGGTACTGTCCGCGCCTGACAGGCACCTTGACCTTGCCGAGATCGCGGCGTCCAGCTGTCGTTGTCGGATGCGGATGGCGCGACTGTTCCTTCTCTTCTGGGTAGCGCCGAAGATTGTTGAAGAAATTGTTGTCGGTCGCCAGCCTCAGACTCTGACTGCCAAAGCTCTCCTCAAGGCCGACCTGCCGATGGACTATTCCGATCGGCGGGCTGCCCTCGGCTTCTGATCCTCAAGGCAAGTGAGGTCTGCAAAACGGCCTGCTGAGGCTGGGGCCGGTAATCCCGCCTGAGAGCCTCGGATAGAAAGTCTCACGACATCACCTGAATTGATGCTCCCGCCAAAGCCTGCGGAAATGCAGGCTACGCAGGCTCCAGTGAAGGCCTGCCTCGAAAATCTGGCGATCTTGGAAAGGGGTGGTGCCGCTTACAGGACTCGAA
>DDNW01000116.1:0-430 GCA_002341345.1 Erythrobacter sp. UBA2510 | reverse complement strand
ACCTGTGGCCCCATCATTACGAAGAATAGTTTGCCCGTCCAAGACGATCCAAAGTGATTACAAAGTCCCTGTAAAATCAACATCTTCGGTTGCGTCGCGTCCAACGCTGACCAATGTGATTGCACACCTATGTTGTAAATCCATTGTTTCGCAGAGGACATCATTATGCAGATTTCGCTCAACGATACCGAAGTGGAGCGCCTGAAATTCGGCCCGCTGAAATGGTACTCGCACAAGGGCGACAGGTATCCCGGCCTGCGCGTCGCCGTCACGAAGACTGCGAAGACTTGGTATTTGTCGAAGCGCGATCCGCGCACTGGCAAGACCCGCTCGATTAAGCTGGGCCGCTTCCCTGCGATGACCCGCGACATGGCTTGGCAAGAGGCGGAGATCAAAGCAGCGCGCATCGACAACGTCCTAGGTCGGGAAG
>DDNW01000115.1:22975-23296 GCA_002341345.1 Erythrobacter sp. UBA2510 | reverse complement strand
GGATAAGTGCCCAGATAATCGACGGTCCGCTCAGTCGGCACTCGTATCAGAGCTGCGGGCCGCCAGTATCTCCATCGCGGGCCGGATCGGGGCAAGGTCGTATCCTGCCATGGCCGCAGCTTTCGTCAGCGCATCGGGCGCCGCGCCATGACTGGCCATGGTCAATGCCCACAACAGGGTCGAGCGCGTGCCTGAGCGGCAGAAAGCCAGTACCGGCCCCTCTGCCTGATCGAGTGCCAGCGTCATCGCCTCGATCTGCGCTTCGTTGAAGCCGCCTGCTGCCACCGGAATTGCGTGATAGGCGAGGCCAGCCGCAGCCTC
>DDNW01000115.1:21728-22802 GCA_002341345.1 Erythrobacter sp. UBA2510 | reverse complement strand
CAGCCGCAGCCTCTTCGATCGTACTGCCAGCTGGCTGGTCGTGCACCTCGCCGTCCGGGCGGTTGTTGATGACCATGGCAAAGCCGCGCTCCGCCGCTTCGGTGACATCATCCGGGCTGATTTGCGGGCTGGCCCAGAAATCTTCGGCAAGGCGTCTGAAATCGCTCACTGACCACCCTCGGCTATGGCAGATTTCTGCATCGAACGGTTGCGCTTCATCATGTTGAGCAGTTCCACGCCGACCGAGAAGCCCATTGCCGCGTAGATGTATCCTTTGGGCACATGGAAGCCGAAGCCGTCCGCCACCAGCACCAGCCCAATCATGACAAGGAAGGAGAGCGCCAGCATCACTAGCGTCGGGTTGCGCTCGATAAACTTCGCGAGCGGGTCCGCGGCAACCAGCATTACCCCGACAGTAATGATGACAGCGGTCACCATAATCGGAATCTCGTCGGTCATGCCAACGGCGGTAAGAATCGAATCGATGGAGAACACCATGTCTAGAAGGATGATCTGCACGATCACCGAGCCGAAAGACATGGCCACCGCCTCCCCCTGATTCTTGTTCAGGATGTCCTTCGAATGATCAGCCGGGTCCATGTTGTGATGGATTTCCTTGGTCGCCTTCCACAGCAAGAAGAGGCCACCACCAAGCAGGATCAGGTCGCGGCCGGAAAAGGCAGTTTCGAAAGTTGGCTCGCCATGTTCGCCTGGCGTGCCGGTAATGCCCAGATCGAACAGCGGGGTTTGAAGGGTGACGAGCCAGCCGATCAGCATCAGCAGGCCGATTCGCATGACCAGCGCCAGTATCAGGCCGATTCTGCGGGCTTTTTGCTGCTGTTCAGCAGGCAGCTTGTTCGACAGGATCGCGATAAAGACGAGGTTGTCGATCCCAAGCACAACCTCCAGTACGACGAGTGTGAAGAGTGCCAGCCAGGCGGCGGGGTCGGAGAGCAGGGCGATCAAATCCATCGCTGTGTTGTTGCCCAACCATGCCGCCATTTCAAGCGCGCCAGTTCTGCACTCCGGACCTTACGAAGGGCGCTGCCCTGCCATCGCCTTAAATCGTTCGCA
>DDNW01000115.1:21176-21579 GCA_002341345.1 Erythrobacter sp. UBA2510 | reverse complement strand
CCATCGCCTTAAATCGTTCGCATCCCGTCCCTTTATACGATATAGAGCAGCACCTGAAGTGACGGGGCAGGTCCATCGCTTCCTCCTGGCGGCTATCGTCCGTTCGTGCGGGAGTG
Source organism: Erythrobacter sp. UBA2510 (assembly GCA_002341345.1). Lineage (GTDB taxonomy): Bacteria > Pseudomonadota > Alphaproteobacteria > Sphingomonadales > Sphingomonadaceae > Alteraurantiacibacter. Next base: position 21,463 of record DDNW01000115.1, on the reverse strand, counting down.
GTGCAAGGGCGAAGAATACGAAGGTTTTTACGTTACATGGGTTACGATAGAGGACGTCGCGGTCGGGGACGCGACAAGCGCGACGGCATCGGCGAAGACAATTACGATCCGTTCGGTGATGGCGGACCTCCGCCCATGGGCGGCGACCGCTTCGGCGGTGGTGATCGCTTCGGTGGCGGCGACCGTTTTGGCGGTGGCGGCGGTGATCGCTTCGGTGGCGGCGGTGGCCGCAGCTTCGACGACGATCGTGGCGGCTCGCGTGGTGGCGGCTTCGGTGGCGGTCCGCG
>DDNW01000115.1:14137-21072 GCA_002341345.1 Erythrobacter sp. UBA2510 | reverse complement strand
GTGGCGGTGGAGGCGGCGGCGGCGGCATGCCGGCCCAGGTTGTTGGTACCGGTCAGGGCAAGGTCAAGTTTTTCAATGGCCAGAAGGGCTTCGGCTTCATCCAGCGTGATGAGGGTGGCGAGGACGTTTTTGTCCATATCAGCCAGGTCGAACGTGCCGGTCTGCAGGGTCTTGCCGAAGGGCAGGAGCTGCAGTTCAATCTCGTTGATCGCGGCGGCAAGATTTCCGCTGCCGATTTGCAGGTCGTTGGCGATGTCATTCCCGTGGCCAGCGCGCCGCGTGCGCCGCAGCGTGAGCTGACCGGCGAAAAGGCCGTGGGCACCGTGAAGTTCTTCAACTCGATGAAGGGCTTTGGCTTCATCACGCGTGACGATGGCAAGGAAGATGCCTTCGTGCATATCAGCGCGGTTGAGCGGGCTGGTCTGCAGGGCATTCAGGAAGGCGACCGCCTCGAATTCGACCTTGAGGTCGACCGACGAGGCAAATATTCGGCCGTCAACCTCGTGCCGGTCCAGGGCTGACCGGCGCCTTCGAGGGTTTATTGGCGGCCGAGTTCAATCGGTCGCCGCACCCCCCAATAGATCAAGGGACAAGCGGCGGCCACTGGCCGCTTTTTGTCGTTATGCTTTCCAGTCAAAGGAATTGTCGGATGTCGATTTCCCCGCTGATGCCGGTCTACCCTCGGTGCGATATTCGCCCGGTGCGCGGCGAACACTGTCACCTCATCTCCGAGGACGGCTCGCGCTATCTCGACTTTGCCGCAGGTATCGCCGTGAATGCACTGGGTCATTCGCACCCGGGCCTGATCGGCGCGATCCAGCGCCAGGCCGAGATGCTTATGCACGTCTCCAACCTTTATGGCAGCCCGCAGGGCGAGGCGCTGGCGCAGCGACTGGTCGACCTGACCTTCGCCGATACGGTCTTCTTCACCAATTCGGGCGCCGAGGCGGTCGAGGCGGCGATCAAGACCGCGCGCATCTATCACCAGTCGGCAGGAAACCACGAACGTTTCGAGCTGATCACTTTCAACAACGCGTTCCACGGTCGAACGATGGCGACGATCAGCGCGTCTGATCAGGTCAAGATGCACAAGGGGTTCGAGCCGCTGCTGACGGGGTTTCGCTACGTAGGGTTCAACGACCTTGCCGGAGCCGAGGCCGCGATCGGCCCGAACACAGCCGGGTTCCTGCTGGAGCCAGTTCAGGGCGAAGGCGGCATCCGAGTGGCCACACCTGAGTTCATGCATGGCCTGCGTGCACTCGCGGACAAGCACGGGCTGCTGCTGGTGGTCGATGAGGTCCAGTCGGGCATCGGACGGACCGGCACTTTCCTCGCCCACGAGCATTTCGGCGTGACACCTGACATTGCGGCGATTGCCAAGGGAATCGGCGGCGGCTTCCCCTTGGGCGCCTGTCTGGCGACCGAAAAGGCTGCACGCGGCATGACCTTCGGCACCCACGGATCGACCTATGGTGGCAATCCGCTCGCCATGGCGGCAGGTTCCGCCGTGCTCGATGTAATCGGAAACGACGAATTCATCGCTGAGGTCAGGGCCAAGGGCGAGCGGTTGATGGCCCGGCTCGAACAATTCATCGGCAATTACCCGGAACTCTTCGAGGAAGTGCGTGGACTGGGCCTGATGATCGGGCTTAAGATGCGGGTCGAACCGCGCGGCTTCGTGCTGCACCTGCGCGACAAGCACGGCCTCCTCACCGTCGGGGCGGGCGACAGCACCTTGCGCCTGCTTCCGCCGCTGGTGATCGGCGATGCCGAGACCGAGGAATTCTTCGAGAAGCTTTCGGCAGGCGCAGCGGATTACCAGCCGGAGGAGTCGTGATGGCTGTGCGGAATTTCCTCGATCTGTCGGATGCTGGCGGCGATGCGCTCGCGGCCATGCTGGCTGACGCGCTCGATCGCAAGGCGGCGCGGATTGGCCAGCCAAAGGGTGCCCCCGATCGCGACGCGCCTCTGGCAGGCCGGGTTCTGGGTATGGTGTTCGAGAAGAACTCGACCCGCACCCGCGTCAGCTTCGAAATGGCGATGCGTCAACTGGGTGGCTCTGCGCTGATCCTCGATTCCGGCACGACGCAACTCGGTCGCGGCGAAAGCGTCGCCGACACCGCGCGCGTACTCGGTCGGATGGTCGATGCGATCATGGTTCGCACTGACGATCATGAAAAGATCGAGCAAATGGCGAAATATGCCGGCGTGCCGGTGATCAACGGACTCACCGATCGCTCGCACCCCTGCCAGATCGTCGCCGACCTGCTGACCGTGATCGAAAGCGGCAAGCCTTTGCCGGGGCTCGAGGTTGCGTGGCTGGGCGACGGCAACAACGTGCTGCACTCGATCCTCGAGGCCGCCGGGTTGATGAAGTTCAACGTGCGTGTCGGCACGCCGCAAGGGTACGAGCCGGAAGCAGAGTTTGTAGAGATGGCCCGCGCCGGCGGGGCGCATGTAACTCTGACGAACGATCCGGTGGCTGCCGTGGCGGGCGCGGACATTGTCGTCACCGATACCTGGGTGTCGATGGGGCAGCCACATGCTGAGGAGAAGCTAGCGGCGATGGCACCGTTCCAGGCGAACGCGGCCTTGATGGCACGTGCGGCTGGGGATGCGCGTTTCCTGCATTGTCTGCCCGCACATGTCGGCGACGAAGTCAGCGAGGAAGTATTCGAAGGCCCCCAGTCGATGGTGTTCGACGAGGCGGAGAACCGCCTGCACGCCCAGAAGAGTGTGCTGTTGTGGTGCTTCGGGCTGCTCTGACCGGGCGTCTTCAATCCACCCGGTGAGGCCCTATATCGCGGGCATGGCAAACGAAAATCCATCCGCCGAAGCGACTGGCTTCGATCAAGTGCTCGGCTTCACCATCCCCGGGCGGAGTTGCCGTGGCCGCATGGTGCGGTTGGGGCCGGTGCTGGGCATGGTCCTGTCGGCCCACGACTATCCGGTGGTGTTGAAGATCCTGCTGGCCGAGGCGCTGACGATCACCAGCCTGATGGGCGGCCTGCTCAAGAATGCGGGCGACCAGTTGACCATTCAGGCGCAGACCGAAGACGGCGTCGTCTCGCTGCTGGTCTGCGATTATCGCGACGGGGAAATCCGCGGCTACGTCCAGTTCGATGAAAATCGTTTCGACGGGCTGGGTGCCGAGCCGTCACTGGAGGCGTTGTTCGGGAAGGGACATCTGGCGATTACCTTCGATATCGCTGCGACTGGGCAGCGCTATCAGGGGATCGTCCCGTTAGAGGGCGATTCGCTGGCTCGCGCCCTGGAACACTATTTCGTGCAGAGCGAGCAGGTCCCAACGATCATTCGAACCGGTACCGCACTGGGGCCGGACGGAGAAATAGCGGCAGGGATATTGGTTCAGCACCTAGCCGACGGGGAGGATGGGCGCGAGCGGCTTCATGTTCGGCTCGATCATCCGGATTGGGAACATGTCGCAACACTAGCCGCGACCATGACCGGCGAGGAGCTCGTCGATGAGGCATTGCCGCTTGAGGCGCTGGTCTGGCGACTGTTCCATGAGGAAGAAGAGGTGCGAACTGCGCCGCTGACCGATCTATCGCGCGGGTGCCGCTGCAGCGAGCTCCACTTTGCCAATGTTCTCGCCAAGTTCCCCAAGGAAGACCGGCGCGAGATGGCAGATGAACACGGGATCATCCGGGTCGACTGTGCGTTTTGCTCGAAGGAATTTCCAATACAGGACTAACCGGCTAAAGGAACGTTTCGTCGCACCTGCGGTGCAATCTGTCGTTCATGTGCCAGGTGTTATGATACGAATATGAACCTAAGCCTGTTACAAACACAGCGGCAAACGCGCACTCTTTCTCGCCGAATGGCTAGGCTGTTCGTGCGGCTCGTCGTGCCCGTCCTTGGCTTGGCGGCCCTGGGTTATCCGGCAGCCGCACAGGCGCCGGAACTTGCTATGCTTGACGGCTTGGCAAAGGGCATGTGGGAACTGCGTTTTCGTGCGGATAATTCGGTCCAGCGCATCTGCCTTCGCTCGGGCCGGGAACTGCTTCAACTGCGTCACAAGCAACCGGGGTGTGATCGCTTCGTGGTCGAAGACGGCGCCAATCTGGTAACAGTGCAGTATACCTGTCGCGGCGATGGCTACGGGCGAACCACCGTCAGGCGTGAGAGCGACCGTCTTGTTCAGATCAAGAGCCAGGGTATTAAAAGCGGTGCGCCATTCTCGATCGACGCGGAAGCGCGGCACTCTGGTAGCTGCTAAGCCGTTCGCATGGGACTTGCCCGCAGGCTGACTGCCGCCTAGCGAAAGTGCATGGACGCCAAAAATCCTGAAGCCGTGGTCCTGCTCTCGGGCGGTCTGGATTCGATGGTCGCTGCGGGCATCGCAGTGGAGCAAGGTTTCTCGATCGCCGCCCTCACCATCGACTATAATCAGCGCCATCGGTGCGAGATCAAGGCGGCAAAGACGATAGCCGAAAGGTTAGGCGCTGTAAGGCACGTGGTGCTGCCGCTGGACCTTAGTCAGTTCGGGGGGTCTGCGCTGACCGCCGATATCGCCGTGCCGAAAGGCGGCGTCGAAGATGGCATCCCGGTTACCTATGTCCCGGGGCGCAACCTCGTCTTCCTGTCATTGGCTCTCGCATGGGCGGAAGCGATTGGTTCGCGGGACCTTTTCATAGGGGTCAATGCGCTCGATTATTCTGGCTATCCGGATTGCCGCCCCGAATTCATCGCGAGCTTTGTGCAGACAGCACAGCTGGCCACGCGAGATGGCGTGTCAGGCGATGGCTTTTCGATCCATACACCTCTGCAGTTCTGGGAGAAATCGCAGATTGCCGCAGAAGCTTCTCGGCTAGGGCTCGATGCTGGGATGAGCTGGTCCTGCTACGACCCGACCACGGATGGGCGCGCCTGTGGCCTGTGCGATTCTTGTCGCCTGCGGCGTAAGGGCTTTGCCGAGGCAGGTCTCGTAGACCCTACCGATTACGCTGCTGCGCCATGAAATAGACCGCAAGTGCTATCGGATCAGCGCTCCATCAAGACACCGCAGGCAATGCGCGACCCTGCATCACCGCTGGGATTGGTGCGATAATCGTCGGCACCTGCATGAACGATGATGGCCGTGCCATCTTCGTCGAACAGCCATGCGCGGATGTCTTCCTCTGTGCCAGGCAGCGTTGCGCTGACCGTCCCGACACGATCCGGGCCGATCTCGACATTGGGCAGGTCGCCAAGATGAGCGCCCGCGGGATTCAGGTTGCCATGCTCGCGCCCCAGCGGATTGAGATGTCCGCCGGCAGAGGTATAGTCGCTGGCTGCGCAAAATCCGGTCTGATGCAGGTGTACGGCATGCGTGCCCTCGGAAAGGCCGGACAAGGCAATCGAGATCGATGCGCCGCTCGGGCCGTAAATCACCGTACCGACGCCCACGTCCCGTCCATCGGCGTTGATTGCTGCTGTGGCAATCACATCAGGAGTGGCTTCCTCGATCGTCTGGCAAGATGCCAGAGCGACCGTGGAAAGGGCTATGGTAGTAACGGCGATCGCTCGCATGTCTGGTCTCCTCGTCTGGTTCGATTTGTGAACGTGCGAGGCCCGGATCTGCTCCCGTCAGCTTTGCGGCAATGTACCGTTTGCGACGAGGGCAGCGATCAGTCCCTCGACCGCACTACGTGCCTCGATGTCTATCACGCTTCCACCTGAGGGTGAAACCACCGATACGGCCATCTGCCACCCATCGCGGTAGAAGCGCTTTTGCCCAGCACCTGTGTCAAGAACGCAGAGGCCATTGCGCGGAGCGATGAATAGCCAGGCGCCTGCCTCGTAACATGCCAGTTTTCCCGCATGGCCTGACCAGTCACCCGTGGGCGTCGCACCAACAAGCCATACCTCCCCCTCTACCGGAGTGGCCGGTGCACTATCAGCTTCACCCTCGATTGCAGGATGGAGCAGACAATCGAGGATCGCATGAGCTTCATTTACGTAAAACTCTTTCTGTGATTGCGCCGCGAAAAGCAGCGGGAGCGCATAGCGCGAAGTCGTGGAGGAGAAGCTGACGGGGTCAGTCATGGATGGGTTCCCTTGTTGGCCTTATCAGGCGATTTGGGCGAGGAAAGTGGCTGGTGAGGAACCGCCGGCGCCAATTTGGCGGACCCAGATGATCTTGCCACCATGGTCGGTTTTAAGCTGGTCATGGAGCACCGGATCGAGCGTCAGCGTAGCGCTGGCGACCTGCCAAACCAGCTGCGGCGCATCTACGTCACCCAATCCAATAAGGTAGGTCTCTTGCTCTTCATTGAGCGGGGTATCGACGCCGTCTCGCCACAACCAGCCGCCACGTGCGCGTCTGGTCCATTCCAGATGTAAGCTGCCGTCACTTCTTGCCTGCGCTGACGCATGAACGGGTGAAAGCGGCCTCGGACCGCGCCCGGCACCTAAGATTGGGCTGACAACCGGATCAGTGTCGGCCAGACCAATGGCACCTATGCTTTCGGCAGTGCCAAGTGCCTCTGCATCAAGCTGAACTGGCCTTGTGTCGAGCAAGATGAAGGGTGTGCCTTGTGGCTGTCCGGTGAGCGCCTCGCTCTCAGTTCCGCCACGGCCACGAAGCAGCCCCTGCAAGCGCCAAAGACCGCCGCCCAGGGATGTGGTCGAGGCGAACTGAATGATCTCCATGCCAACTACGGCGCGATTGGCGCCACTGGCAAGCTGCTCGAGGCTGGCATCGCCAAGCGGCAGATCGGTGGGGACGAGACTAACCTCGAACGATGCCTGTGCATCGAATCGGTGAAAGGAGCCTGGCTGCAAGGCGGTGGCAAGCGTACCGATGATTGATCGTCGGCTACCGCTTGCGCCTATCGGTTTCAGCTCTCCATTAGATTCTGCGTACAAGGCAGCGCCTGTCCAGCCAGCCGATATCGAAGAGGCGGCAGCGTAGGCAATCCGTTCGTCCGCCG
>DDNW01000115.1:11761-13963 GCA_002341345.1 Erythrobacter sp. UBA2510 | reverse complement strand
CGCCGATCCCGCGCCGTTCCATGGGACTTCGACGGCCAGCAATTGGGTCGGGGTCGCCTCGAGGTCGATCGGTGCCAGTGCGGTCCCGGCATCTGCGGGCGTGATCCTTGCTGGCCCAAAAGGAAGACGTTCGAGCTGCAATTCGATGCCCGTTTCGCGCCATTCCCACTCATCAACACGCCAGTTTCCGGCGCGGCCCGGCAGCCGAACAATCTGCCCCGGTGCCAGCGCGGGATCGAGTTCGGCGATCCGCCAGTGGACCTGCTCGCGCGCCCAGCTCGCGCGTTCCGACGCCTCACCAGCTAGCTTCCGTGCCGTATCTGCGCTCAAGGCGCCGGGAAATTCAATGACTTGCAGCCGCCCGGACCGCGCACGGCCGTCGGCGCGCTGCAATCCAGACTGGAAATCGCGGCCAACATCGTAATAGCGCAGGGCGCTGGGCACATCGCGTGCGGCGGCTTCTATTCTGGTTCGCGCGCCTGCCTCGCGTCCGAAAGCGCCCTCGGAATGATCGACAACGGCCTCGGGAAGCGCCGCCGGGCTTTGCGGCGCGATCAGTGCGGAAATCAGCGACAGACTCTCGCCTACCGCATCGCAGGCGAGGGGGTAGACCTGTGCAATCACCGCCAGATTGCTTGCCAGACTTCCGCCCTCATCGCTGTAGCCGTGCAGCTCGTCGAGCGGCAAGTTGAGGCTCGTGCTAATGTCAATCGGGGCCATGAAATCGACCAGTTCCACTGTCCCGTCATCGGCTTCGATCTCGAAGCTGAGCGCGGGAATGCGATTGCCGAAATCGGCGAGCTGCAAAGACTCGAATACGCAATAGGCCAGGCCGCGAAAGGCAGGTGCGTCGGCACCTTTGTCCGCCAAAATTGCGGCATCGGGCTGCTGATCACCATGGCCGGCGTAGAGCCGGAATTCTCCGCCGGTCTTGAGGTCGCCAGCGCTACCGCGCAACAAATTGCCGTCGGCCCAAATCCTCCCGACATTGCGGATTGGTCGGCTCGATAGCGCCACGGCAAAGGAGGTTGAGTAGGAATAGGTCGTCGTCGAGGGCTTGTTTTTGCCGCCACCCGTCGTCTCGCTGCTCTCGACAAGATCGGTTGCCCAGATGATCGAACCGGGGGACCGGATCGTGCCGAACTGACGCGGGATCGCCATACCATAGCTCGACGTGGTGACGCCAAGTTCCTTCAGACGAGGGCCATCGCGCGAAGGTGTGCCGAAGATTGCGCGATCGATCTGGTTTCCCACCAGTGCGCCAAGGGCACCGCCAAGCGGCCCGGCAACGGCAGTGCCAAGCGCGGTAAACACTAGAGTTGCCATGATAATCCCTTAATCGTCGGACAGCCGCCATTGGCGGACGGTCGGCCAGTTTTGCGGTCGGTCTGTGATAACCACGCGCCCGACCCCGGCATGCGCATGAGCAAATTTGTTTGCCGATACGGCCAGCAGCAAATGGAACTGGCCGGCTGATGGCCGCACGAGCACAACGTCACCTGCACTTGGCGAACCTTCCCATTCACGAAACCCGGCCAGCTGTGCATGCGAGAGGAATGGAGCGGGATCGCAGCGCCTCAGCGAGTATCCGTTCGGCACGCAGATATCGCGCCCGATCAGACCCAAACTAGCTGCAATCAGACCGACGCAATCAAGCCCGGTCGCCGGATCACGCCCATGCAGCCGGAAAGCCGAGCCCTCCAGCGTTCGGGCGGCGGCGGCTAGTAGTTCGGCATCGCTGATCATGAGGAAGAAGAATTCGGATAGCGTGCGAGCAGGTCGTTCCCGGGCAGAAAGGGCTCGCCGCGAAAGTTTACGGCATTATTGAACCGCGCCGCACATGTCTGCCATGTGTGGTCGCAGCCTTCGCGCAGCAACGCGCGCATGCCGGCGCCTTGCCCTTCGTCGATAGCGCGATCGAGAGCCAGCTTGTCTCCGTCAACACGGGCGATACGCATCTCCAGACCGATCTGCGGGCCCTCAAGCCAGCGCAGACTGCCCTGCGACATATCCGCCGACAACGGGCCACCGGTGAAGATCACTGCATTGGTGTCGAGATCGATCGCGTTGCAGATCGCCTCATGCGTGTATTTCGACGGATTGAGCGTACAGCCGGGGCCGCAAAATACTGCCCTGCACGTGGGACTGGTACGGGCGACATAGTCGGCTTCGAGCGCCGACTTGGCAGACAGCAGCTCAACG
>DDNW01000115.1:10468-11643 GCA_002341345.1 Erythrobacter sp. UBA2510 | reverse complement strand
GCAGCTCAACCTCGAAGCGTTCGCTCTCCTGAACGATCGAACCGATCTCGCCGCGGTAAAGTACCGCGCTTTCGAGCGTTTCCCAATCGACCACGCCAATTTCAATTCGTGCGCCATCGTACCGTCCAGCCTCCAGATCAGCTGCGGCAATCGTTGCGTCGGTGATCGCCCCGCTGACCTCTGCATTGTCGGCATCGAGCCGCGAGGATCGGCGAATAGCAGAAGGAACCATGCCGGGATTTGCGCGATGCGTAACGCCACTAAAGGTGAGCGTTCGGTCATGGCTGGTGAGCCCGACCGTCACTCCGTCCCGCCGCATGATGCGCCAGAATGTGGCGACGCCTTCCAGCGCATTGCGCAGAAATACCTTGCTCATACCGCCTCGCGGACTTCGATCAACGGCACCGACGGCGCTTCGCCGGCGGCAAAGGAAACGCCGCTGACATCGAGCCTGTCCTCGGCAAAGCGCACCGGTACATCGAAGAGAAATCCGGCACGGATAATCGAACCTGCGGGCGGCGCATCGGTGAAGACGATCTTGCCACTATCACCATAGTTCCAGTCGCTAGTGATCACGCCATCGATACTGACGAGGATCGTGGCGACTTGCGGCCTGGTGATTGCGCGCAATTGCGGATCCTCCACCGGGCCATAGCTTTTACGCAGCTGATAGGTTGCGGTCAGCCCGTCTCCGCTTCCGATGATCTGATCGAGCATTGTCGGCGTTCCGGTCATGGCGTTGGAACTGAAATCAAACGGGTCGCTCACGCGAAATCCGCGCGCCGCGCCGCGCCGGGCACGGAAGAATTCGATGAGGATGCCAAGTTCGGTTTCGGAGCGGATGCCTGGCCCGACATCGAAGCTCATTCGCGCGTCCTGCCATTGGCTGCGGCGATGCTCGTGACCTGATGCGGTCACGGCCACTGCCGTCGAGAATTCGGTACTCACGCCCGCATCGCGGCCCAGTGGCAGCGGGTAGAGCACATCGTCGTAGGCTTGCATGTCGTCATCCTTTGCGGGTTCGGCAAGGCGGGTGTATCCGTCGCGGCAGACCTGCGGCAGCGCCCAGACAAAGCGGCGCGGCACGCCGCGCTCTGCAGCCTCGTCCAGACCCGCGTCGATCAGGGGCCATGAAGTTTCGGCATCGGCAGGATCAAGGACGAAACCGGCCATGT
>DDNW01000115.1:7030-10424 GCA_002341345.1 Erythrobacter sp. UBA2510 | reverse complement strand
TCGGCCATGTAATCCTGCGCATCGAGCGGATAGGCCAGCGTCGTATCCATCGTCGTATAGCCTGCCTTGCGCAGTGCCTCTGCCCCGGCAGTCAGCCAGTCGTAATCCTCGAGCTGGAGGCGCTCGTAGGCGGGCGAAGCGAACTGCGTCGGCACGTTCAGTGTCTGTAGATGCGGAACCTGCGGGTCGAGCAGCGTCGGCGTGAACAGGAGCAGGTAGAATTCGGCCGTTGGCTCGATGCCAAGAACGTCATTGCGGCAATTGTCGAGCGCCCATTTCATCCGTTTGCCGGCTTCGATCAGAACGTCTTCCTGCGCTTGCGTCAGTGGATTGCGCAGATCGGTGATATCGGGCGCTACGCCCGAAAATTCGCTACGTGCCGCATCGTCATAGATGCATGGCGCATAGTCAGTTGTGACCCACCACCAGGGCTCACCGAATTGCATTTTCACTGACACGCCGGTTTCCACCATCAGGTTGGCGAAGGCGCGGAAAATTCGCCGCATGAAGAGGCGCGCCCCACTCTGGCGAAATGCCAGCAAGGTCGAGGGTGGCACCCAGCCTGTAAGGGCCGGGGAGCCGTCGTGCGCGCGCTGTTTCCAGTCGTCAGGACAATAATCATCCAGCAGCTCGGCAGAGATCGACGCAATCGGCTCAAAGCCCTGCGCGGCGCACGCCTCGAAATAGGCCCGGTGCCAGCTGGCGGCAGGCACGCATAACTCGCCGTTCGAACCCTGTACTGTGAGGCTGCCATCGCTCTGCGGCACCAGCCGCGGATAGTGGCTCATTCCGACATAGTGGATGATCTCGCCGCGATAGCCGAGCCCGCGAATATTGCGTAGCAGCCGTGCTGGCGTCTGGTTATAGCTGTCGTCATAGGCGGTTGCCATGCCGATATCGTGTGGCGGCAGCAGGACGTCGCCGATGGCGAGCATGGCATGGTCGCCGTGGCAGTTCATCCCGGTCAGTTCGACCCAGCCATCGACAGGATCCGACAGAAGGCCTGAATCGGTAGGGTCGTATCCCGGCGGTACGATCGAGATGAACATGCGGTCGATCCGTTTTGGCTCGACCGGGTCGGGGGCGCTGACGATATCCCAGCCCCCTGCTAGCGAAGAGAAGTTGATCGCTATGTCGGCATCAGTGGGCGAGCCGCTCGCATAGTTCCACAGTCGGACATACCAGGCACGTGGAGTGCCTGAAGCATCCTCGCCCTCGATCGTCAGGGTCGGACCATGCACCGCGTCGAGTGCGATGACCGAGTCCGAACGCCAGCGAAAGCGCAGCTCGGTATGCGAATAATCACGGTTAGTATCGTATGCGAGCAGCGGGTGGTCGAGCGTATCCTCGCTCGCCCAGATCAGACCAGCCAGCGCATCCTTGTTGTGGAACGCGACCTCGACGCGCAGTGCATCGGCTGCGGTCGCAACCACGCTGCCCATGTTCGGACGCGCGAAGTCCACCGTCCAGAAGCGCGGATCGAAACGCTGGATATAGTCTGAATGCTGCCCGTCGCGTTTCTTCGCGAGCCAGAATGCCATTGTTCGTCCTCTCAGGAATTGACCAGCGCACGGCGGATCGTGCTCGCGACCTGGCGAGACGAGCGCTGCAGCGCGACCGGAGCGTCGGTGCCGCGCGGTGCGGCCAGATTGATCGCGACGCGCACATCGCGGGCCCGTCCGCCAAGCGCTGTGGTGGCCTCGATGCGGCCGGTCGAGCCGGGCACGAACAGCTCCGGCCCTTGCTCACCGACGAGATAGGCGTTGCCCCCGGTGACCGGTCCGCCCGTTGCCCGGCCCGGCAGACCGAACAAAGCACCGACTGCGCTGGACAGAAGCGATCCGATGCCACCACCGGAACCACTGGAAAACAGATTGGCGATACCACTGCTGACTGCCTGAGCCGCGATCTCGTTCATGGCGCTGAACGCGGCATTCTTGAGGTCGTCGAAGCCCAGGCTGCCGCGTCTGATGGCAGAAAGCAGGCCGCGTTCGAGCACATTGCCCGCCTTGGCAAACCCGTCGAGCAAATTGCTGTCGAGTGTGCCGCGCATGGTCTCGATATCGGCACTGAAGCCCGACGTCTCTGCGCGCACCTCGATCATCAGAGTTTCGATCTCATCATCCATTTTTGTCGTTCTCCAGCAGGGCGTCGAGTTCGCTGCGCTCGAGCGGGGCAGGCGGTGCATCAGGGTCGGCGGAAAAGATTGCGGCCAGTTCTGTGGGCGTGGCCTGCCAGAAATGCTGCGGCAGCCAGCCAAGGTGACGAGCGGTCAGTCCGGCCAGCCGCGCCGCATTGGCAGAAAAGCGCTCATCCATCAGCGTCCCTGCAGGATCTGGCCGAGCAGCACCCGCAAGGGTTTGGCGGTCTTGGCGAGGCCCATGGATAATACGGCTTCACCCACTTGTTCGCGCGTCAGGTTGTCGCGCTGAGCAAGGCAATGCCAGAACAGGGTCGCGATCTCGGCGAGGCGTAATTTGCCTTCGGCGGCCCGCTCAACCAGTGCGAACAGCGAACCGAGTTCTTCCTCGGCTGCCACCAGCGCCGAAAAGGTCGGGCGCAACACACGAGACTGTCCGCCGATGACGATGCTCGCCTCGCCGCGAACGGAATTGGCAAACGCAGGTGCAGCTTCGCTCATGCCGGGACGACCGCCCCGGAGCTTTCGAGCTGCATCGTGTAAGTGCGCTCGCCATTGAAATCGCCCGAATAGTCGAGCCGCTGAACCAGAAAACGGCCCTGCAATTTGCTGCCATCTTCGAAAGAGAGTTCATAGTCGTCGATCGTCCCGGCCAGCGCATGGGCACGGATTGAATCCTCGGCCGTGCTGCCCAGGAAAATGCCTGCTGCGCTGACCGACACCGAGCGGGTTCCGGCGCCTGATAGCAGTTCTCGCCAGCCTCCCGACTGCTTGTGCGTAATGACGACGGTGTCGCCATTGATGGTCATCTGCGTGGTTCTGAGACCCGCGACGGTGGTGTAAGCGGGCGGCTGTGCGCCATCGCCGATCTTGAGGAGGAAGGCGGAGCCTTTCTGTGCGGTCATCGATATTCTCCGAAAGGGATGGGATCAGGCTACGAGCAGGCGGAAACGGTATTCGAGCAGCACCGCGCGGACATTGCCGGGGCGTTGCTCGGCGCGGGCGCGCAGGAAGCTGATATTGGCCACATCGAAGCCTGCCTGCGCCGCGGGGAAGCCTTCGATGCGGGTCTCGATCTGGGTGACGAGACTTGCGGGCGTGGCAGGATCGTCACCGCGCAGGTGCAGTTCGAGTGCGAGGCGAATCTCCCGGCCCTTGCGGGTCTTGGTACTCCAGTCGCCGCTCGCGCTCGCGACCAGTCCCAGCCACGGGGGCGAGGTACGGCGCGGAGCCTCTTCGGCGATTGAATTAAGC
>DDNW01000115.1:0-6868 GCA_002341345.1 Erythrobacter sp. UBA2510 | reverse complement strand
CCGATCAGGGCGCTGCGTAACAGGCTTTCCATGGTCTATCCTCCGCGCGTGAAAAGGGGCCAGACAAGATCGGCGCGACGCCAGCGAAGCGCGCTTTGGCGGTGCTCAAGGGCGGTGGTTTCACCGGCGGCCTCTGCGAGTGCCTTGGCCTTGCGTTCGAGCGAAATCGCGAGTGGCTTGTTGGCCACCGATGGGGCCTTGATCATGCGAGCCGCATCCGCCGCCAGGGCTGCCACAAAGCAATGATGGCAGCTGGCGGAGAGGCCTCCAGACGCTGATCCTGCCGCGCCGCGAAATTGTGCGCTGCAAGCCGAAGGATGCCCTGCTTGATGCCAGCGGGAAGCGTGGCCCAGTCAGGCGCGATCCCGGCGGTGAAGCGCACCGCGATCCGGACCGCCGCAAATGTGCCGAGCAGTCGCAGCTGAGCGCCACCGCCTTCATCGAGTTCGACCTCGTAGGCGTTGACGGAAAGCGCGCTGCGCGTGCCGTCTGCAGCTATGCTTTCGACCTGCGTGACCGACTGGACAGGCCGCGTGACCAGATCCTGCCAGCCGCTGCTGGCGGTCAGCACTTCCTCGCATTCTGCCTCCAGCGGCATCTGCCGGGTGAAGGCCTCGCACATGTCGAGTGCCGCTGAGAGTTGCGCGAGCAGAGCCTCGTCGTCGCGCGCGGTGCTGATGGCGAGCCAGTCCTTCAGCTCGATCAGTGGGGCACCCGCCAGGTCGGCGGGCGCGAGAATAGCCCGCTTCATGGCGGTCTCCCGTTAAGAGGATAAGGGGCGCACCCGCGCCGCGCCCGGGGGAGGGGACGGGGCGACGCAGGTGCGCAGTTTGTCGAGCTGTCAGGTCAGGAGGTGATCGGGGCTTGCCCGGTCCTCCGGCGCCTGACGCCCGACAATATTACGCTTCGATTTTCAGCAGCTTGATCGCTGCACTGTCGAGCACCTGCCCGCCGACACGTTTGGTGGCGTAGAAGTGGACGAAGGGCTTGTTGGTGTAGGGATCGCGCAGGATCTGCGTGGCGCTGCGCTCGGCAATCAGATAGCCGGCGCGAAAGTTGCCGAAGGCAATCGGGAACGCGCCGCCCACCACGTCAGGCATGTCTTCCGCCTCGATCACCGGATAGCCGAGCAGACGGTCTGGCTGGCCCTCGACGAGGCCCGGCTGCCACAGGAAGGCGCCGTCGCTGGTCTTGAGCTTGCGTACTTCGGACAAGGTGGCCGAGTTCATTACCCAACTGGCACCCTGCCGGTGACCGGCCTTCATCGTGTGGACGAGGTCGATCAGGCGGCTTTCCGGATTGGCGTCGAAACCGGTGGCGTCGCCCGAGCCGATATATTGCAGCGATCCGAAGGGGCGCACCGCGTCGCCCGCCAGCGAAGTCGGCGAAGACAGGAAGCCGAGCGGCTGGTCGGCACCGTTGCCGTTGACGAAGGCTGAGCCTTCGGCGCGGGCGAACTCCATTGCGATCTCGCTCGCCAGCCAGGCTTCGAGGTCGAAGGCGGCATCGTCGAGCATCGCCTGACTTGCCGCCGGATTGGCGTAGAGCTCGCCCGAGGGTGGGGCGATTTCGGCGAAGTTCGGCGTGTCGGTTTCGGGGCGACCCGCCACTTCGCCGACCCAGCCCGAGACGGTGCCGCCGGTGCTGACCAGCTTGCGATAGCCCGAGGTGCCGACCTGCACGACCTGCGCCAGCTGGCGGATCGGGCTGATCTCGACCAGCTCGCTGGCGATCATCGCATCAATCTCGCGCGGGACGGCATAGCCGCCATCGACGGGCGTCGCACCGGAGATCGACTTGAACTCGGCTTCCGAACCGCGACGCAGATAGTGGTTCACGAAACTCTTCACTTCGGGCGAGGTCGCGGCAGCTCCTTCGATGGCCGGGCGCGAGGCAGCGCGGCTGACCCGGTCGAGGCGGGCCTTCACCTCGTCGACGTCAGAGCGCAGCACATCGATCGCCTGTTCGGCCTGGTCCTGCCGCGCGACGATATCGAAGCTGGCTTCCAGTTCAGTATTGGTGGTTTGGGTTTCCATGTGGTCGTCACCTTTTGGTTGGAGGGTTTGGGGGGGCACGAAAAAAAGGCCGCCCCCCAGGTTCGGGGCCGGCCGCAGAAATTCGGTTATTTGTGAGTGTTGGACGCGCGGTCGTGCCTGAGCCTAACGCACGAGGTGAACTCGCGCGTGATGCTGCAGCGGGTGGGTTACAAGGCTGACTTCGAGCAGTTCTATCTCTTCAAGCACGCGTCCGCCTTCCCCGCGCCGAAACGCCCGCGCGCGGTAGCCGAAACTAAGTCCGCTCACGGCGCCTGCATCCAGTTCCGCCGCCGCGCGACTGGCGCTGGCGTCGATCCGCGCGATTACCCGCAGGCCACGCGCATCCTCCTGCGCAAATTCGACCGTGCCGATGCGCTGCTCGGCCCGGTGCTGCCAGAGCAGGGGCAGGGGCTGGCTGCGCTCCGCGAGCGTGCGATTAAAAGCGCCGCGCCGGATCGTGTCATTGGCGGCATCGGGGATGTCGAACAGCGCCGCGTATCCGGCGATGCGTCGCATAGCCGAAGTCATCTCAGCATCTCCCCGACGCCCAGTCGTACCGCGATCCCGATCAGCAGCAGCGCCAGAACGCCGCGCACCACCCAGTCGATGGCCGCTTTCCAGGCGCTGGCCTTGGCCGCGCGCCATGCGGCGAGCAGTTCGCGCAATTCGTCGATGTCGTGCTGCGCGCTCTCATCGTCGAGGCCGAGCCGGTCGAGCGCACGCTCGGCGCCCAGCTCGCTCGCTTCCTCGACCATGGCGCGCATGGTGACGAGGTCGGTCCCGTCGCTGACGGCCTGCGCCATCAGCCGGGCGAGCATGTCCTCGCGGATCATTTCGTCTCTCCTTTAGCGGGCAGGCCGAGCAGCACGCGCTTCTCGTCATCATCGAGGAAATCGGCCCCGGATACTTGCGACCACAGCTTCTCGCGGTCCTCGGCCAGCGCCGGAACCCGGTCGAGATCGATCGCGAGTTCCAGCTTGGGGAAGGAGGGCCGCAGCCCTTCTTCGAGGCCCGCCAGAATCTTGCCCGCCAGCGGCAGCAGTGTCAGCCGCCACAGCGCGCGGTTGGCCTCACGGTAATTGGCATAGGTGTTGTCGCCAGGCAGGCCGAGCAGCATGGGCGGCACGCCAAAGGCCAGCGCGATGTCGCGCGCCGCCGCGCGCTTCAGCTCGGCAAAGTCCATGTCGGCGGGCGAGAGCGACAGGCTCTGCCACTTCAGGCCGCCTTCCAGCAGCATCGGCCGTCCGGCATTGCCGCCACCCTGATAGGCGCTGGCAAGCTCGGCCTTCAGCCGCTCGAACTGCTCGGTGGTCAGGCCGTGATGGTCGGGGCCGCCCTCACAAACCAGCGCGCCCGAGGGGCGCGCCGCATTCTCCAGCAGCGCGCGGTTCCAGGCCGAGGCGGCATTGTGCACCGCCACCGCCTGTTCGGCGGCAGCGAGGCACCCGGCCCCGTAATGGTCGTCCGCCGGATGGAGGCTCTTCAGGTGGACGAGGCAGGGCCAGCCGTCCTCGTCCTCCAGCGGGATATTCATGGCCTGCTCGCCCACCTTGTAGCGGTATCCGGCGGGCCAGCCATCGGGGCCGGGCGTGACCGAAACGCGCTCGGGCCGAAGCGCAAACAGTTCGACCGGTTTGCCACCCGCATCGCGCAGGATCTGCACATAGGCATTGCCGTGGAGCAGCAGGTGCATGGCCAGCGTTTCGAGCAGCGACTGCCCCGCGCTGGTGGCGCGGACCAGTGCCAGCGCCTTGTCGTCGGCGGGGAGCATCGGCACGGTGCCGACATTCTCCGCGACGATCCTGACGGCGCGCTGCGCCACCGGATTTTCGAGAAAGGCGTGGCGCACCGCGCGATTGTAGTCGAACGGCGCGCGGCCACCGCCTCCACTGTCGAAGGCAAAGGCCCAGGGCGAGGCGAAGCTGCGCGCCAGAGGCACGCGACCGTCCGCCCCGCCCTTGAAGGCGGAACGCAAGGTTTCGATGAAGGACATGAGGGTTCCTCGGCTTTGGAATAGGAACACAGCGACTGTGGATAAGTCGCGTCGGTGTTGTCAGGAGCCGCACACCGGAGGTAACAAGTGATTGGCGGCTGCCGTCTTTTTTGCAGCTCTGATCTGCCGAACAGCTTGTAGGCAGGAGCGCGTGAGGCGTTTCAGAGCGAAGGGCTCATCCCTTCACTGCAAAAATGGAGGTATCCATGGCTTGTAAGAAGGTGACGCGCCACGTGCGCCCCGGAAAGAAGCCTGGGCCTAAGACCGTTCCGGTGCGCCCGCACCGGCGGTCTAAGCCCAAGCCTTGTAAGTAAGATCTGACCATCAACCTTACGGCGGCAGTCGCCACCCACTCCTTGAATCAACCTTTGATTCCTGAGTCAAATCAAAAAGATCGGACACTCACTTTGCCCCGCCGCCCCAGCATCAGCTCGGTCAGCGCCCAGACCATCGCGTCGGCGCGGTCGGGCGAGCGACCCGGCCCGCAATAGTCACCGCCCGCCATCAGCCCGCACAGCTGATCCTCTAGCCGCGCGAACTGGCCGACATGGCGCACCCGCCCGGCCTCATAGAGCGCCGCGACCGGCTCGGCCCGCGCCACCTTGCCCCGGCTCGCATGGACGAGCCTTATCGGCATCTGGCAATCGGCAGCGCGCAGCACGCTTTCGACCATGGCGCCGCCCAGATTAGCCTCGGCCACCACGCGGTCGGCCTTCCACGCGAGTGCCGTCGCCGCCACCGCGCGCGCCCAGCGCTCAGGGCTGGGCCGCGCCAGCGAGGCATCGGCAAGCACCTTGGCCTCGCCCGCCTCGGTAATCCCGGCGACCACGATCCCGCATTCATCGCCATGCGCGCTGGCGGGCGGATCGACCCCGACCACGACACGCGCCATCGGATCGACGCTCAAGACCTCGCGGCATTGTTCGAGCAGCGCGCGGCTCCACAGAGCGCCGTCGGTCTCCTCGAGCAACTCGCCATTAAGCTCCTGCCGCCCGAGCGCGGTACGCCCATAGGTGCGGCGCATGGCCTGCAAGAAGCGCGGCGGCAGATGCGCGCCATTGTCGAACGTACTGCCGCGTGTGACCACGACATCAGCCGCTTCCTCGCCCATCAGGCGGCGCACCAGCGGCACGACGCGAGGCGTGGTTGTCGCGAGCAGGCGCGGGCGGTCGCCCAGCCGCAGGCCCATTTGCAAATTGTCCCAGGCCGCCATCGCGCGGCCTGCGGAATTGTCCCACTTGGCAATCTCGTCACACCAACCGTGGCTGTGCTGAGCACCGCGCAGGCTTTCCGGCTCGGCGGCGGAGAACAGATGCGCGCTCGCACCATTGGGCCATGTCAGGCGTTTCAAGGAAGGTTCGAACAGCGGGCGGCGGTCGGGCGGCGAACAGGCGAGAATGCCGCTTTCCCCCTCGACCATGACCGCACGCGCCTCTCCCAGTGACGAACCCACCAGCGCAATCCGCGCCTGCGGTTCGTGCCGCGCGATATCGCACACCCATTCCGCACCCGCACGCGTCTTGCCGAAGCCGCGACCGGCCATCATCAGCCAGATCCGCCAGTCGCACTCGGGCGGCAATTGCCCGTCATGCGCCGTGTTGCGGAAGTCATAGGGCCATTCATTGCGTTCGGCCTGGTCGAGCCCGGCCACGAAGGCGTCGCGTGCTGCGCTGCGCGCCCGCGCGAACAAGCCCGGGCGGGGGGGTTCAGTGTTCATTAGCGTCAGGCTCGCGGCGGTTGGCGATCTGGCGGCGGAAAATCTCTCCCTTGCGTTCGATCGAGGCGCGCACCTCGGCCGCGCTGACATTGGCGCGCGTGGCGCGCTCGCCGGCGATCGTGTCCTTGTGCGCGGCAAGCAGCCGCAACGCGGAGGCCACATCCATCCGGTGCTTCGGGGCCGGGTCGCGCAGATAGCCGAGCACTTCCATCTCCAGATTGGCGTAGCCTTCGAACAGCGCGGCGCGCCATGCGTCAGCGAAATCGCTGTCGCAGCGGCGCAGGCGATAGGCCTCGCGCGGCGGAACATGCGCCCGCTTGGCCGAAGCCGACACATTCGATGTCTCGGACAGCGCTTCGAGAAAGGAGCGCTGCCACTGGCGCGGGGCGGGCTTGTCCGCGCGGTTGCGCAGCTTGGCCGGCCGGCGGGCGCGGTAATCGGCCAGCGTCTGGTCCCAGCGCTGGCGGAATGCCGCGCTGCGCTTGCGCCGGGCATAGNNATCGGTCAGCCCGCTGAGGAAGTCGTAGCGCTCGTTATTGTCCAGACTGGTGAGGTAGGACCGCCAGTCAGGCGCTTTCATCGGAGCCTTCCGAGCCGTTCATCGCCGCAGCGCGCCCCAGTTCATGATCGCGCAGCGCCTGGATCTTGGCATCGAGCGAGGCGAGCACATCCTCCTCGCTGGCCTCGCTCTGGCGCGCCTTTTCGCGGGCCACCGTTTCCTTGTGTGCGGCCAGCAGGCGCAGCGCATTGGCTATGTCGAACTTGGGATCGTCCGGGCCGGTGCCGAAGCGTAGCCGGTGCAATGTCTCCATTTCGAGATGTTCGTATCCTTCGAGCAGCGCTTCGGCCCATTGGCGGGCGAATTCCGGCTCCTCGCGGCGGACCTTGTAGGCGCGCGACGGGTTGGCGCCGGAAATGCGGGCCGCGGCGCTTACATTGGAGGTGTCGGCCAACGTATCGAGAAACAGGCCGCGCCAGTGGCGGTCGAGATTTTCCTTTTCGCCGGCCTTCTGTTCCGGCCTGAGCTTGGTTCGGTTACGCGCCATTATCCGTCCGCTTGTCCTTGCCCCGTGAGTCCCATTTCACCGCACGCCAACGCAAAAGGGCGACCCGCCGGGCCGC
>DDNW01000032.1 GCA_002341345.1 Erythrobacter sp. UBA2510 | reverse complement strand
GATCCGGGCGTTTTCCTGCCCGATTCCGGCTTCCTGGCCGTGGGCGGCGACAATACGCCGGTGCCCAGCTATTACGGCGACCTGCAGCCGCAGATGCGCCACCACACTTTCAACCTCAATCTGAGTTACGAGCTGACGCCCGAGATCCGCTTCTTCGCCGAGGGCAAGTATGTGGACACCAAGAACTACACGCAGAGCCAGCCGAGCTTCGATTTCTACACTTTTGTCCAGACCGACAATCCGTTCATCCCGCAGGCGATCCTCGACGCGACCTTCCCGGGCAATTTCGCCTATTTCGGCCTGCCCGACGGTGTCGCTTTCAGCCGCGACAATTTCGACCTAGGCGTGCGCGGCGAAACGCTCGACCGCTCGCTGTTCCGCGGCGTGGCCGGGTTCGAAGGCGATGTCAGCGACAACGCGAAGTTCTCGGTCAGCTATGTCTATGGTCGCAACGAGACGACCTACACCTCCAGCCATGCGCGCATTTGGGACCGCTATTACGCCGCGATCGATGCGGTCGACGAGGGCGAATATCTCACCGGTACGCCCAACGGCAACATCGTGTGCCGGGCGGACCTCAACGGTGGCTTCATCGAATCGGTCAACATCCTCGACTGGTTCGACTTCACCGCGCCGCTGCCCTTCGCGCAGACCTTCACGCCGGGCGACGGCAGCTGTCAGCCGCTTAACCTGTTCGGGGAAGGCGTCGCCAGCCAGGCGGCGATCGACTGGGTCACGACCGACCTCGTGAACACCTATGCGATCGATCAGCACGTACTTGGCGGATACGTCTCCGGCGATTTCGGCGAATATTTCGAACTCCCCGGTGGCCCGGTCGGCTTCGCCGTGGGTGGCGAATATCGCCGCGAGAGCAGCACCTTCCGCCCGGATCCGCTGTCCACTCAGGCGATCGAATTCTTCCCGGACGACAGCGTCCTGCTCGACCTGGCACTGCTCGCCGACGAAGACGGCAGCTACGAGGTCAAGGAAGCGTTCGCCGAACTCAGCGCACCGCTGCTGTCCGACATACCGGGTGCCTATCTGCTCGAGCTCAACGCGGCGATCCGTCTGTCGGATTATACGTCTACCGGCTCATCGACCAGCTGGTCGGTGTCGGGCCAGTATGCTCCGATCCGCGATGTCCGCCTGCGCGCTTCCTATGCGAAATCGGTCCGCGCACCGAACATCACCGAACTGTTCGCACCGTCGAGCGGCGCCTATTCCTTCCTCTCCGATCCGTGCAGCCCGTCAAATGCCGACGGCGGCACGCAATATCGCGAGGCCAATTGCCGCGCGCTGATCGAGGGGCTGGGCGTCGATTACGACACGTTCGATTTCGAATCCTCGATCGAGGCGAGCGCGAGCCTCGGTGGTTTCGTCGCGGGCAACGACACGCTCGATCAGGAAGAGGCCGAGACCTGGACCGCCGGGCTCGTCATCGCGCCGCGCATTGCGCCGGGCCTGACGCTCAGCTTCGACTGGTACGACATCACCATCAAGGACGCGATCAACACGGCAAGCCTGCAGGAGACCGCCAATTTCTGCGTCGATGCGCCCACGCTCGACAATGTGTTCTGCCAGAACGTCACCCGCTCGGGCACGACCGGATACGTCAACGATTACATCCTGCGCCCGGAAAACGTCGCCTTCTTCGAGACGGCAGGCGCCGACATCACCCTCGCCTATACCCATGACTTAGGCAGCATGGGCACGATCGGCCTGACCGCAACGGCTGGCTATCTCGACAAGCTGAACTTCCTGCCCGCCAATGGCGGCGTGGTCGACGATGATCGCGGCGAAGTCGGCGCGCCCAAGTGGAGTGGCTATGCCGACCTGACGTGGAGCCTCGACAACTGGCTGGTCAATTACGGCGTGCAATATGTCGGCGACCAGCTGCGTTACGGCAATGCCGCCATCGCTGCCGATCCGGACATCGTCGCGCCCGAATATCTGGTGATCGACAGCCGCTTCATGCACGACATGCGGGTGCAATATACGACCACCAGCCAGGAATGGTCCTATTTCGCGGGCATCAACAATTTCACCAACGAGCAGCCCACGATCGGCGACGTCAACACGCCGACAGGCTGGCGCGGCCGCTATTTCTACGCAGGTCTGCGCCTCAGGACAGACGCTCTGCCGTTCTGATTTGTTTCAGCAAGTGTCCCCGATATCATGGGGAAAGGGGCGGGAAGCGATTTCCTGCCCCTTTTTTTATGCTCTGCGGAAGGCCGAACGTTTCAAAGTCCCCGGCCAAAGTAACAGCAATGTCTCACTTATGTTGCGATTTCGCAACAGCGCCCCGAAAAACAGGTATCGAACGTAACAGTTTGCATTGAAACCATCTCTGGTGAGGCTCACTGAGCGCCAATCAATCCTTGTCCCGGGCGCGCTTCGGGGCGGGTTGTTAAGTTCAGGGTTGAACTCAATCTCACTCCAGAGGGACTGGAATTCATGAAAACTTTCAACATTCGCAAAGACATTCTTGGTGCGTCGAGCGCGCTGAATGTCCTGGCGATGGTCGGCGCGGGTGTTACCGTCACCGGACTCGCTGCCGCCCCTGTCGCCGCGCAGGATGCCGCACTCACTGAGGACGAAGCGACAGTTACCGACACCGGCGATCGTATCATCGTTACCGGTTCGCGCATCGCGCGGCCCGAACTCGATTCGACAGTTCCCGTCACCAATTTCGGTGGCGACGATATCTACAAGTAGTCGACGCCCAACCTTGGCGAAGCGCTAAACAAGCTGCCTTCGCTACGTAGCACCTATTCGCAGTCCAATTCCGATCTGGGCATCGGCATCGCCGGTCTGAACCTGCTCGACCTTCGCGGCCTCGGCATCCAGCGCACACTGGTGCTCGTCAATGGCCGTCGTCACGTTCCGACCGATATTCAGGCCACCGCGTCTGCTGTCGACATCAACACGATCCCCAATGCACTGGTGGAACGCGTCGACATCGTGACCGGCGGTAACTCCGCGCTATATGGCTCTGATGCCATCGCCGGCGTCGTCAACTTCGTCATGAAAGAAGACTTCGAAGGTATTTCCATCCGTGGCGGCGCAGGCGCGCCCGGCTATGGCGCTGGCTTCAACCAGTATATTTCCGGTGTTGTCGGCACCAACTTCGCCGAAGATCGCGGCAATATCGCGCTTGCACTCGAAGTCACCAATCAGGAGCGCGTGTTCGCTTCCGATGTGCCATGGCGCCGCACTGATTATGGCTGGGTAACGGTCGATACTGATGCCGGCCCGGGCGACGGCATTCCCGATCGCCGGTTCGAGCGCGATCGCCGCAATACCACGATAGCGCGCAACGGCCTGGTCGCCTTCCTGCAGCCAGCGCCCAACCCGGCGTGCGGGGGAACGTCACTCTCAGGCCTGCCGTTCAACTGCGACTTTATCTTCCAGAGCGACGGCACACTGGTCCCTGTGACGTTCGACGAACGCGTCGGCACCGGCTTCTTCGGTACCTATATCGGGGGCAATTCCGAGACTGGTAACGAAGGGCGCCAGGTCTCGGTCTATCCGGAAAGCCAGCGCTATATCGCCAATATTCTGGGCAGCTACGAATTCAGCCCGGCGGCCGAGTTGTTCTTCGAAGGCAAGTTCGCCCGTTCGCACGCGGTTGGTTCGAATGCTGGACCGGCCTTCAACCAAGGTCAGTTCATCACGTTCCTCGACAGCCGTGCCCGGCTGCGGCTGGACAACCCGTTCCTGTCCGACCAGGCCCGCGGCGTCATCACCGACCAACTGCTGGCTTCGGGCATCAACAACGACCTCGTCCCCGTCTTCGGTGATCTGACCGCAGGCGACCTGGCCGATATTGCAAGTGGTTCCTACCGCTTCGCGATCGCCAAGAGCTTTGAGGATCTGGGCATTCGCGACGAGGATGCGACGCGCGACACCTGGCGCGCCGTGCTCGGCTTGCGGGGCGAAATCTCGGACAATTGGTCGTACGAAATTGCCGGTGTCTACAACCGCACCGAGGAAAAGATCGACGTGCTGGGCAACGTCAATGTCCAGCGCCTGATGCTGGCTCTCGATGCAGGCGTCGATCCGGTGACCGGCGACATAGTCTGCCGCGCACAATACGATCCGACGGCAGCCTTTGCCTCGCCCGATGTCGATGCGACGGGCGGCGCCGCTACGCTCGCCAATGACATTGCCAATTGTGTGCCGTACAATCCTTTTGGTCGCCCCGACAACTCGGCTGCAGCGAACTACATTGTCTCGGACTCCGGTAGCGAGGGCTGGCTTGAGCAGATCGACGTTTCGGCCTTCATCTCCGGGAATTCGAGCAAGTGGTTCGAACTTCCCGGCGGGCCGGTCTCGGTCGTCCTGGGTGCCGAATATCGCCGCGAGGATGCCTTCTTCGAAGCAGATGACGTCATCAATTCGGGACTTACCTTCCTCAACGCGCTGCAGACCTTCGATCCCGATCCGGTCGAGATCTATGAAGGCTTCGGCGAAATCGACATTCCGCTGCTGGCCGACATGCCCTTCATCGAAGAGCTGGGCGTAACCGGTGCCGGTCGTGTGTCCGATTATGGCGGCTCAACCGGAACGGTATTTGCCTGGAACTTCGGTGGCCGCTGGTCGCCGGTGAGCGACCTCATGTTCCGCGCCAATTACGGTAAGGCTGTCCGTGCTCCGAACTACACGGAAACGGATGCGCCGTTCTCGCAGAACTTCGCCAGCCTCGAGGATCCGTGTGCCGATGCACGGCGTGGCGCCAACCCCAACCGCGAGGCAAACTGCGCGGCTGACCTTGGCGCGAACCTGACCAACGCCGGCTATCAGGGCAAGGTCGCAGGCGTCTACTCGCTCGAGACCCTCAGCGGTGCCAACCCGTTCCTGACTGAGGAAAGCTCCAAGTCGCTGACCATCGGTGCGGTCTTCCAGCCGCGCTGGGTGCCGGGCCTGGCGATCACCGTCGACTATTGGGACATCGACGTTTCCGACGTTATCGCGGATGTCGGCGCGCAGATCATCGTCGATCAATGTTACGACCTGCCGGATCTGAATAATCAGTTCTGCGCGCAGTTCGAGCGCAACCCTGGTCCGGGAATCGGCCCCGATGGCGAGCAGCCGGGCGAGATTTTGTCCCAGTCGCTGATCGAAGGTCCGCTGAACTTTGCCCGTCGCCAGCGTCGCGGCATCGACGTGGACGTGTCGTATCGCGGCGAGATCGCCAACGACGTGTTCCTGCGGACGCGCCTCTATTATTCGTACCTCATCAAGTCGAGCAACTTCACCGATCCGACAAACCCGGATTTTGAGGATGTCCTGCGCGGCGAGCTGGGCGATCCGAAGCATGAGGCGGTGTTCGATGCCGACCTGACCGTGGGCCGGTATACCTTCGGTTACGGCGCTCGTTTCGTCGGTCAGATGTATCTGGGCGACTACGAGTTCTACAACTCGCTCAATGGCCTCGATCCGCAGAACCCGGATGCCTATCCTCAGCAGACGTTCCCGGATGTCATGTACCATGACCTGCGCATGACGGTTCAGATCGAGGACAAGGTGCCTGTCGAAACTGGCGAGTTCTTCTTCGGTGTCGACAACGTTTTCGACAAGAAGCCGCCGCTCAGCGCGACGGGTCTGACCGAAGGCAGCGCGATCTACGACGTTTGGGGCCGCCGTTTCTACATGGGCTTCAAGCTCGACTTCTAACCGGTCACCAGACCGACCACACAGTAAGGGCGGCCCTGCGGGGCCGCCCTTTCTTTTTGCACCGTCAAATTAGACGGGCGCCTGGTCAATTGACGGTGATGCTGAGCTCTCCATCGCCCTCGTCCACCTTCACCGTGCTGCCATCGGGCACTTCGCCTGCCAGCAGCTTCTCGGCGAGCGGGTCCTGCAGGTAACGCTGGACCGCACGCTTGAGCGGCCGCGCGCCATAGACCGGGTCGTAGCCGACCCTTCCCAGCCAACGCAGCGCACCTTCGGTCAGGTCGAGCGTAATCTTGCGATCGGCAAGCAGCTTCTGCACGCGGGCCACCTGGATCTCGACAATCGGGGCCATGTGCTCCTGACCAAGCCGGTGGAACAGGATGATCTCGTCCAGCCGGTTGAGAAATTCGGGGCGGAAATGCGCGCGCACCGATTCCATCACCTGCGGCTCCACGTCCGACACCTTCTGGTCGTCGGTCATGTTCGACAGATACTGGCTGCCAAGGTTGCTGGTCAGGATGATGAGCGTGTTGGAGAAGTCGACCACGCGGCCCTGCCCGTCGGTCAGCCGCCCGTCGTCGAGCACCTGCAGCAGCACGTTGAAGACATCGTTATGCGCCTTCTCGACCTCGTCGAACAAGACCACCTGATAGGGCCGCCGCCGCACCGCCTCGGTCAGCACCCCGCCCTCTTCATAACCGACATAGCCCGG
>DDNW01000004.1:2864-5504 GCA_002341345.1 Erythrobacter sp. UBA2510 | reverse complement strand
TCGGCCAGGTCAATGACGTGCGCCTCTATCGCGACCTGCTGTCGAGCGGCATTCACGATTATCTGCTCAAGCCGCTTTCGGCTGGCCAGTTGCGCGATTCGCTGACCCAGGCGCAGGCGGTCTTCGCGACGCCGCGCAGCAATGATGCCGATGCCGACCGCCCGCACCTGACCACGGCAATCGTGGGCACGCGTGGTGGTGTCGGTTCCTCTACCCTCGCCACCTCGCTGGCATGGCTGTTCGCGACCGAGCACAAGCGCTCGACCGCGCTGTTCGACCTCGATGTGCACTTCGGCACGGGCGCTCTGGCGCTCGACCTCGAACCGGGTCGTGGCCTGATCGACGCGATCGAGAACCCGGGCCGTATCGATGGCCTGTTCATCGAACGCGCTATGGTTCGTGCGCAGGACAATCTCGCGATCATGTCTGCCGAGGCCCCACTCAACTCGCCGCTGATGACCGACGGCTCCGCCTTCCTTCAGCTGCAAGAGGAGTTCCGTCAGGGCTTCGAAATGACTGTGATCGACCTGCCGCGCAACATGCTGATCAACTATCCGCACCTGCTCGCCGAGACCAATGTGGTCGGTGTAGTCGCGGAAATGACGCTCGCCTCGGCGCGTGATACGATCCGCATGCTGTCCTGGCTCAAGGCGAATGCCCCCTCTGCCCAGCCGCTGGTCATCGCCAGCAAGGTGCAGCCGGGTCTGGCCGAGATCAGCAAGGCCGATTTCGAAGCCTCGATCGAGCACAAGATCAACTTCACCATTCCATTCGATGGCAAGGCTGCAGCCAATGCTGCGAAGCTCGGTCAGGTCTTCGCGCAGGCTAACCGCTCGTCAAAGGCGGCTTCAGCCATCCGGGCAATCGGCGATGCGATCGTCGGCTCGGTCGGTGAAGAAGGTGCCAGCTTGGGAAAGGCGGGTCAGCAGACCTCGCTGCTGGGCAAGTTCGATCTCAAGTCGATGATGTCCAAGAAGGACAAGACGCCCGACGCTGTCGAGCCGGCTGAATGAAATGGCGGTGGCATGCGCCCCCGCGGGAGCGTGTCATCAGCTGCCAAGTGTAACACAGGGTAAGTGAAGGCCGGATATGAGCATCCTCCAGATAGCCATGATCATCGGAGCCCTGCTGATTTTGCAGGTCGTCGGGTACATGTATTTCATGACCCCTTCCTCCGCAAAGGCAGGTCACCGCCGGCTCCAAGCCCTGCGCTACCGACATTCGGAAAATACCACCACCAAGGTGGAATCGCAGCTGAAGAAGGCGATTGCCGCGCGCAAGCCCAAGATGCACCGCGTCGCTGGTTCCGGCTCGCGCCTGGATGCGCTGCACGTGCGGCTCCAGCGGACTGGCATGGGCTGGACCGTCAGCCAGTACATGTATACTTCGCTCGGGATTGCCGTCGTGATCGCGCTGCTGGTCTATCTGCAGAGCGGCGCGCTGTTGCTGTCGCTGGGCATCGGCCTGTTGGTCGGCGCCGGCCTGCCGCACATGGTGGTCAACAATTTCATCAAGCGCCGGATCAACAAATTCACGGCCAAGTTCCCCGATGCGATCGAGCTGCTGGTCCGCGGCCTGCGCTCGGGCCTGCCGGTGGCCGAAACGCTCTCCGTCGTCTCGAGCGAAGTTCCGGGCCCCGTGGGCGCCGAATTCCGCGCCGCGGTGGAACGCATCAAGATCGGCCGGACGATGGAGGAATCGCTCCAGGAGACGGCCGACAAATTGGGTACGCCCGAATTCCAGTTCTTCGTCATCACGCTGGCGATCCAGCGCGAGACCGGCGGCAATCTGGCCGAGACGCTGTCCAACCTGTCCGACGTGCTGCGCAAACGCGCCCAGATGAAACTGAAGATCAAGGCGATGAGCTCCGAATCCAAGGCCTCGGCCTACATCGTCGGCGCCTTGCCCTTCATCGTCTTCGGCCTGATCTTCTGGATCAACCCCAGCTATATCGGCGAATTCTTCGTTGATGAACGCCTGATCATCACCGGCCTTGGCGGCCTGGTCTGGATGAGCATCGGCGCCTTCATCATGGCGAAGATGGTCAGTTTCGAAATCTGAACGAGGAAGGCTGAAAGATCATGATTGCTCCCTCTTCAGGACCCACTCTGCTCGGCGTCGACGTCATTCTCGTCGGCACGCTGCTGGCCGCAGTTGCCGCGCTGGCTGCTATGGCTGCGATCTACGCCGCCGTCACGGTCAAGGACCCGATGTCGAAGCGCGTCAAGTCGCTGAACGCGCGTCGCGCCGAGCTGAAAACCGGCATGCTCACGCAAGGGTCGCGCAAGCGCCAGAGCGTTGTGCGCAAGACCGATACGACCGAAAAAATGAAGGGCGCGCTGCAGAACATGAAGGTTCTGCAGGAAAGCCAGGTCAAGATCGTCCAGCAGAAACTCGCCCAGGCCGGCTATCGCAACAAGGAACTCGCGGTTCTGATTATCGGTCTGCGCATGGTCCTGCCGATCGTACTGGGTCTGGCCGGCATCGTCGTCCTTTACTGGACCGACATGTTCCCCGACTGGGGCAGCTTCAAGCGCTTCATGGCCTTCGCTGCACTGGTCGTGCTGGGTTACAAGGGCCCGGAAATCTTCCTTGCCAACCAGGCGAGCAAGCGTACCAAGGCGATCCAGAAGGGCCTGC
>DDNW01000004.1:1332-2755 GCA_002341345.1 Erythrobacter sp. UBA2510 | reverse complement strand
CTGCTGGTGATCTGCGCCGAGGCCGGCCTCACCGTCGATGCCGCCTTCAACCGCGTCGCCAAGGAACTGGGCCGCGCCTATCCCGAACTGGGCGAAGAATTTGCCCTGACCGCGATCGAGCTGTCATTCCTGACCGAACGCAAGATGGCCTTCGACAACCTTGCCTATCGCGTCAACCTCGACGCGGTGAAAGGCGTTGTCACCACCATGGTGCAGACCGAACGCTACGGTACCCCGCTTGCCTCCGCACTGCGCGTACTGTCGGCCGAATTCCGCAACGAGCGCATGATGCGCGCCGAGGAAAAGGCCGCGCGCCTGCCTGCCATCATGACCGTGCCGCTGATCCTGTTCATTCTACCGGTGCTGTTCATCGTCATCCTTGGCCCGGCGGCCTGCTCGATCGCCGATGCCTTCTCGGACGGTGGCCCGGCGGCCAGCTAAGACCGATAAACCAAAACCGGCCTGCAGCCGGAACTACCCCGCTCCCCTCCCCCGGGGGGCGGGGTTCCTTTTTCGACAAATGCAGTGGGTGAATATTATTTGCGCGGTCCCTCCGCTGCCCGATGTGGCAACGGGACGCGCGACATCAGGAAATACCGAAGTCGCCGTTCTGGAATTCCTCGTCCAGATCCTTGATCTGCTCCATCACCTGACCGAGCAGCGCGGTAAACTGCGCCTTTTCATCCCCCGACAATCCGGCGAAGATGCGCTGCTCCATTTCCTGTGCCAGTGGCATTATCTCGCCGTGCATGGCACGCCCGTCATCGGTCAGCGCGAGCAGGTGCGAGCGACCGTCCAGGGCATTGGGCTTGCGCGCGGCCAGCCCGCGTTCTTCGAGGATCTTGCAGGCCCGGTTAACCGCGACCTTGTCCATCAGCGTGAAGCGGGTGAGTTCGCGCTGAGTGATCGACCCCGCGTCACCGAGCACGGCCATAACCCGCCATTCGGGGATCGAAAGGCCGAAGCGGGTGCGATATTCCTGCGCAATGCGGCCACTCACCGCGTTAGAGGTGATGGACAGGCGATACGGAAGAAATTGCGACAAAGGGCTACTAGGTTGCATTTGATACTACTTTGCTGGAGCAAGACGCAAAAAGCAACACAATTTCGTCAAACCCCTCGTCCCGGCATTTTTTTAAGCAGACGCCCGGCAACGGCGTCAAGCCTAGCAAGGTTCTGCGCACCCCAATCATTCCTATCCGTGATGATAGCTGTATTAAGCACCGTATCGATCGGGCTGGCCGAGCGGGTTTTGGGTAGCGCGGCGGCAAGTTGGGCCAGCGTTGCGCGCGCGGTGTCGGCATTTTCGCGCATCACCTTGATGATCTCGGTCACGTCGACATCGGCACCGGGTTCGCGCCAGCAATCGTAGTCGGTGACCATGCCAATCAACGCATAGGGCAACTCGGCCTCGCGGGCGAGC
>DDNW01000004.1:899-1120 GCA_002341345.1 Erythrobacter sp. UBA2510 | reverse complement strand
GCAACTCGGCCTCGCGGGCGAGCCGCGCCTCGGGCATGGCAGTCATCCCGATTACATCGGCGTTCCAGCTGCGATAGAGTTCGCTTTCGGCGCGGGTCGAGAATTGCGGCCCCTCGATCGCCAGGTAGCAGGCCTTGGCGGTGAGCTTGGCCCCGGCCTTGCGCGCGGCCTTTGCGGCAAGGTCGGTCAGGCGCGGACAGGTCGGGTCGGCCAGCGGGACA
>DDNW01000004.1:0-703 GCA_002341345.1 Erythrobacter sp. UBA2510 | reverse complement strand
ACGCCGTCGCCGAAGAAGCTGCGCTCTCGCCCGACGGTCCGGTCGATGAACTGGTCGACGGTCACGAACTGTCCGGGAGCCAGCTTTTCCTGCAACGAGCCGACGGCGCTGATCGCCAGCACATCGGTCACGCCGCAACGTTTGAGCACATCGATATTGGCGCGGTAATTGACATGCGAGGGCGACAGGACATGCCCCTTGCCGTGGCGCGCGATGAACGTGAAGCGCACGCCGTCCAGCCGCCCCGTCACGACCGGTCCTGACGGATCGCCGAAGGCGCTGCCCACCGCGATTTCCTGTGCTTCGTCGAGCGCGCCCGGTTCGTACAGCCCGGACCCGCCGATGACCCCGATATGCCACTCTGCCACGTCGATTTCCCTCATTTGCCAAGCTGCAAATGAACGCTGGATCGCGTCCTGTCGACCCTCGCCCGTTAACTGATCGACGATGTGTGGCGGCATGAACAAGTTTCCCAAGATACGTGGTGAAATTAACCATATGGAGAGCCGCACCCTCTACTACGCCTCCAGGGACCTAATCGCGATGTGCCGTGTGCGCAGCGCAAGGCATGAGATTGACAGGTTCAAGGGGTGATACATGCTTAATACCGATAAGAATCTGGCCGGGCCGCTCGGCGGACTGAAGACCGCCGCAGCACCTTTGGCGATGGCCATGGCGCTGCTCGCCAGCCCGGCGCAGGCGC
>DDNW01000052.1:4397-4534 GCA_002341345.1 Erythrobacter sp. UBA2510 | reverse complement strand
ACCGGCATTCAGGCGCTCGACCTAGTGGGCCGCAAGATCAAACGCGACAACGGCACCGCCGCGCGCGAGCTGATCGCCGAGATGAATGCGACCGCCGAGGGGCTGAAGACGCAGAGCGGCGGGGACGCCGATTGGTC
>DDNW01000052.1:1578-4173 GCA_002341345.1 Erythrobacter sp. UBA2510 | reverse complement strand
GGTCGGCAGCTGTCAATATCCTTGAGGCTTTTGGGATTTGCCTCGGCGCCTGGGTGATGGGCGATGCCGCAATTTCGGCGTCCAAGCGTCTTGCAGAAGGGCGCAACACGACCCATGCAAAGGCCAAGCTGAGCATGGTGCGGTTCTATGCCTCAAATGTCTTCCCCATGGCGGCGGCACTTCATGCGATTTCCAAGACTGGCAATGGCGCGACGCTTGCGCTGACGGCGGCGGATTTCGACCTCGCGATCTGAGGCCCTTCGGCGCGGGTATCTTCGCCCACGCCAACACATAGTGAAGTCTGGAGATATCATGAGCACGATCAAGACGGCCTTCGGGGTCGAGGATTTGGGATGCCGGCGCGTAGCGGTGATCGGCGCGGGAAATATGGGCGGCGGGATCGCAGCGCAGTTTGCCAATGCGGGGATTGCCGTCGATCTGCTGGATCGGGCGGGGCCGGATGGGGTGCGAGATGCGCCCGCTGAACAAGGCCTTGCGCAACAGATCGCGCGACAGGCGTTCATGGGGGAGGCGCCCGTCAGCCTGGTGCGGGTCGGCAATACCGAGGACCATCTGGAACGTGTGGCGGAGGCGGATTGGATCGTCGAAGTCATCCTTGAAGACCTCGACCTAAAACGTGCACTTTACGAACGGATCGAGCCTTTGCGCAAACCCGATGCGATTGTCTCCTCCAACACCTCGACCATTCTGCGCGGACGGCTGATCGAAGGGCGCGGTGCGGCGTTTCAGGATCATTTCCTGATCAGCCATTTTTTCAACCCGCCCCGGCGCATGGCACTATTGGAACTGATCGGGTCTGAGGACCGGGTGGCGTTCGACCGCGCCGCCGAGATTGGGCGAAAGGCGCTTGGCAAAACCGTGATCGAATGCCGCGACACGCCGGGTTTCATCGCCAACCGACTGGGCTGTACCTGGCTCTCGGTGGCGGTGGTCGAGGCGTTGCGGCTTGGGCTGACGGTCGAGGAGGCAGATGCGGTGCACATGGCCTTTGGCGTGCCGCGCACGGGCGTCTTCGGCCTGCTGGATTTGGTCGGGCTTGATGTCGTCAAACCGATCTGGGGCTCGTTGATGGCGGCGCTGCCCCGGACGGACGCGATCAATGCGTTCGATCTGCCGGGGCAGGGGGTAATTACGGATCTTGTTTCTGCCGGGCGGTTCGGGCGCAAGAGCCGTGCCGGGTTTTTCCGTAAGTCCGAGAGCGGTGCGTTGGAGGCGCTTGACCTGAACTCCGGCGTGTATCGTGCGCATAGCGGGTTCGCGCAGAAAGACCTGCCGGGGGCGGGGCGCGATCTCGATCTTTTGTTGAATAATGACACGGCCTCTGGGGCCTATGCGCGGGCGGTTCTGGCGCAGGTGGTGGGCTATGCTTTGACCCACGCGGGTGAGATTGCGCCCTCGCTCAAGGAGACGGATCTCGGGATGGAGTTGGGCTATGCTTGGCGCGCGGGACCGGTAGCGTTGTGGCGGGAGCTGAGCCCTGAAACGCAGGCGCGTCTGCGGGCGCAGATGCCCGAAGGCGTGCCGTTCGAGGCGCTGGCGACTCCGGTCGTGCGGAGTGGCGAGGCGGACCGGCTGAGCCGGGCACAGGCCGCAGGCCAAGCACTGGCCCAAAATTCCTCTGCAGCGCTTTGGGATCTGGGCGATGATGTGATCTGCTTGGATATTCGGAGCAAAATGCACGCCCTTGGCCCCGAGGTCTTCGACATTCTCGAAGAGGGGGTGAGCCGCTTGAACGGCGCTGCGCGCGGGATGGTTGTCGGCAATCACAATCCGCGGGTGTTCTCCGCAGGTGCCGATCTGTCAAAGATGGTGGCGTGGATCGAGGGCGGAAAATGGGCGGCGATCGAGGCCTTCATCACGCGCGGGCAAATGGTTCTCGCCGCCCTGCGGACGGCCCACACGCCCAGCGTCGCCGCGATGCGCGGGCTGGCGCTTGGCGGTGGGTGCGAGTTGGCGATGCATTGCACGGGCACAGTGGCCCATGCCGAGACGCGGATCGGTCTGCCCGAACATCTTGTCGGTCTGGTGCCGGGCTGGGGCGGATGTCGGCGACTGTTGGACCGAGCCCGCGCCACAGCATCGCACGAGGCGGATTTGTCGGACCGGATCACGAGGGCCTTTCACGCGGCCACGCTTGAGGCCCCCGCTGGGTCGGCGCGTGAGGCGGGGGATTTGGCTTTGTTGGATCCGTCTCAACCGGTGGTCATGCATGACGACGATGTCTTTGCCGCAGCCCTTGCGCATCTCGACACACTGGAGCCGAGGCAGGGCGCGCAAGAGGTGGTGACATTGCGTCTGGATCGGCAGGCGGTTCTGAGCGGGTTGTTGTCGGAGCGCGAAACTGCCCGAGACGAAGGGCGGATTACGCCGAACGCTTTTGCGCTTCAGTCGCGCATTGCCGAGATTTTCGCCGCAGGAGGGGCAGGGACGTCGGAGGCCGATCTGGCTGCTCTTGAGAGCGAGGTGTTCATGGCGCTGGTCGCGACGCCTGAAACGCTTGCGCGGATTGGCCACATGCTTCGGACCGGCAAACCGCTCCATTAAATGATGGCTCAAGGGTCGTTGCGACGGTTT
>DDNW01000052.1:0-1424 GCA_002341345.1 Erythrobacter sp. UBA2510 | reverse complement strand
TTCTGGGCGTGCCGTTCAAGCGGGCAAAAATCGACTTCATATCTCGATTTGAGAGCGCGGCGACAGGCGCATCTCTTGGTAAGTAGCGCCGAGCACGCTTGTTCAGGTTTTCGACGGAACCCTTTTGCCACGGGGCTTGAGGATCACAGAACCATGCCTCGGTTCCGATTCCAGGTTTCAGCTTGCGCCGTTTCCAAACTCAATACCTCTATCAAAGGTGATCGATTTACGGGCTGTTTGGAGCAGGGGTTCCATCACAGTCATTAGCTTGTCCATCAGATGCGTTGTGCTGCGGTCGTTGTTACGGAACAGGACGGCGAAGCGGGTCTTCCGCTCAACGAGCGAGGCGACGTTCATCTTACCCTGAGCACGCTCGAAAATCATCAAATCGCCTTCCCATTCGCCAAAAGTCTCACGAGTATCAACGTAGTCGGGTCGTTCATGGATGGACCGATCTGGCGGGAAAACAAGGCCACGGGACCTGCGTGAATGGTGCGGTCTCCGTTTCTTGCGCCGGTTTGGTAGGTATCGGGCCAGCTCTTTGGATTGGCCGTCTGGACTGTAGACATAAGCATAAATTGTCTCGTAGCTCACACGAACTGTCTGGCCTTCAAAGTGCAATCGACCCGCGATCTGTTCGGGAGACCAACCTTCTTTGAGCGTAACCGGCCGGTAAGGACCGCAGCTTAGGCGACGGCCTTTGCCTCTTTGGATTGTGGCACCCAGTTCCACGGCAGGAGCTCGTCGAGGCGATTGATCTTGTGATCTCCGATGCGGGCAAGGATGTCTGCCAGGTAGGCTTCGGGGTCGTGGCCGCTGAGCTTCGCGCTTTCGATGATCGTCATGGCTTTCGCGAGGGTTTCACCCCCGGCATCGGCCCCGGCGAAGAGCCAATTCTTCCGACCAATCACCACGGGCTTGATCGCACGCTCGGCCGGGTTGTTGTCGATGGCCACGCGGCCGTCCTCCAGGAAGAGCGTGAAGGAGGGCCAGCGGCGGAGCGCGTAGCGGAAGGCTTTGGCCAGTGCGCTCTTGCCGGAGACCCGGCCGAGCTGGGCCTCCGACCACGCCTTGAAGTCCTCCGCCAGCGGGCGCGTGCGGGTCTGCCTAACGCGTCGCCGCTCTTCGGCGGAGCAGCCGGTGATCTCGCGTTCGATGTCGTAAAGCGCGCCGATACGGTCCAGCGCCTCCCGGGCGATCTCCGACTTGGTGCCGGTCCAGACATCGTGGAAGTCCCGGCGCAGGTGTGCCCAGCAGGCGGCCTCCCGGATGCGCACCGCGCCGGTAGCATCGGGCTCATAGAGCGCCTTGAAGCCCGTATAGGCGTCCGCCTGAAGGATGCCGCTGAACTCGGCCAAATGGCGGTGCGGATGCGCACTCTTCCGGTCCGGTGAGAAGAAGTAGTTCACCCTGAACAAGTCCCA
>DDNW01000041.1:21278-29698 GCA_002341345.1 Erythrobacter sp. UBA2510 | reverse complement strand
CTCGGTCTTCCAGTCATTGAACGCGGCCTATATTTTCCTGCTCGCACCGCTGTTTGCCTGGACGTGGACAAGCCTCGGCAAGAAAGGTCTCGAGCCGTCCGCTCCGTTCAAGTTTGGCCTCGGCGTCGTGCAGGTGGGCCTTGGCTTCCTTGTGCTGGTGTGGGGCGCGGAGGCGGTGGGCATGGATGCCGCGGTGCCGGTGATCTTCATCTTCCTGATCTACCTGCTGCACACGACCGGCGAGCTGTGCCTCTCGCCCGTTGGCCTGTCCGCCATGAATCGCCTCGCGCCAGCCCACATGGCGAGCCTGATCATGGGCACGTGGTTCTTCGCCTCGGCCACCGGCAATTTCGCCGCTGGCCTCATCTCGGCAGCCGCAGGCGGCGAGGGGCTGGAAGGCGAGGAGGCTGGCAAGGAACTGGTGCTGAGCGTCTATTCGACCGTCGGCTGGTACGCGATCGGCATTGGCATCGTCGTGCTGCTCATCAGCCCCTTCGTGAAGAAGCTGATGCATCTCGACACTCTGCGGGACGACAATGTTGGCGACGACCTGCTGGGCGAGCGCGAAGTTGGCGAGCCTCAGGCGGCGGGCATGCATCCGGAGGTTCGCAACTAAAGCGTCTGCCGCCCCTGCCGGATCGGTGTTAGAAGGGTGGCGGGAGGACCTGCCGCCATGACCTCGCTCGTCACGCTTGCCATCGCCAGTATCGCCTTTGTCGCTACGCATTTCATCCTGTCGCATCCCTTGCGCGCACCCATTGTCGTCGCGGTGGGAGAAAAGGGCTTCATGGGCGTCTATTCGCTGGTCGCGCTGGCGACCTTCGTGTGGATGGTCATAGCCTTTCGCGCGGCGCCTGCACCCGATCTCGGGGGCAGCGGCGATGTAGGTTGGGCAGTCGCGAGCGTACTGACAGTTATTGCACTGGTGCTGTTCCTCGGCTCGTTTCGCGGCAACCCGGCCATGCCCGCGCCCGATGCGAAGGATGCCGCCGGGAAGGACCCGCGCGGCGCCTTCCTCGTCACCCGCCACCCGATGATGTGGGGCTTCGCGCTCTGGGCCATTGCACACCTGGTCCTGTTCTGGAGCCTGCGCACGACCATCGTCGCACTGGCGATCCTGACGCTGGCGCTGGTCGGCGCGAAGCTGCAGGACGGCAAGAAGGAGCGGCTGATGGGCGCGGCGTGGACAGGCTGGGAAGCCAAGACCACATATTGGCCGCGATGGAGCAGACTGTTCTCGGTCGGCTGGGGCCTGTGGCTGGGAGCGATCGTTATCTGGTTACTCGCCACCTATGGCCATATTCATGCCGCCGGCGCACCTGCGGGGATTTGGATGTGGGTGGGTTAGCCTAAGCCCGCGCCTCTTCGACCCCGGCGCTGTTGTGGCGCAACGCGCTGAGCACAGTGCCCACGATCCCTGCGGCGTCCAGCCCCGCCTCGGCATATTGCTTGGCCGGATCGTCATGGTCCTGGAAGATATCGGGCAGGCGCAGCGTGCGGATCTTGAGGCCGCCATCGAGCAGCCCCTCGTCGCTGGCCATGGTCAGCACATGGGCGCCAAGCCCGCCGATTGCGCCCTCTTCCACCGTGACCACCACATCATGACTTAGCGCCATGCGCCGAATCAGCTCGGCATCGAGCGGCTTGGCGAAGCGCAGGTCCGCGACGCTGGTCGCCAGCCCCTTCGCCTCGAGCTGGTCGGCGGCCTTCATCGCCTCCTCCAGCCGCGCGCCCAGAGACAGGATGGCGACCTTGCCGCCACTCTCGCTCCCACGCACCACGCGGCCCTTGCCGATTTCGAGTAGCTCGGGCGTTTCGGGCATGGCGACGCCCGTGCCATTGCCGCGCGGATAGCGAAAGGCGATGGGGCCCGCGTCAAATTCGGCCGCCGTATAGGTCATGTGAACCAGCTCCGCCTCGTCGGCGGCGGCCATCACGACCATATTGGGCAGGGTCGCGAGATAGGTCACGTCGAAGCTTCCCGCATGGGTAGCGCCATCCGCCCCCACCAGACCGGCACGGTCGATCGCGAAGCGCACCGGCAGGTTCTGGATCGCCACGTCGTGCACGACCTGGTCATAGGCACGCTGCAAGAAGGTCGAGTAGATCGCGCAGAACGGGCGCATGCCCTGCGCCGCGAGGCCCGCTGCAAAGGTCACGCCATGCTGCTCGGCAATGCCCACATCAAAGCTGCGCTTGGGATGTGCCTTGGCAAAGATATCGACCCCCGTGCCCGAGGGCATGGCGGCAGTAATGGCGCAAATCCGCTCGTCGCTGTCGGCGAGCGTCGCCAGCGTCTGGCCGAACACGTCCTGGTACTTGGGTGCCTTGGCCGAGCTTTTGGCCAGCTCGCCCGTAATGACGTTGAACTTGCCGACGCCGTGATACTTGTCCTCGCTGTTTTCGGCCGGTTCGTAGCCCTTGCCCTTGCGCGTCACGACATGGACCAGCACCGGCCCCTGTTCGCCATCGCGCACATTCTCCAGCACCGGGATCAGATGGTCGAGATTGTGCCCGTCTATCGGGCCGACATAATAGAAGCCAAGCTCCTCGAACAGCGTCCCGCCGGTGACCATGCCACGGGTATATTCTTCGGCCTTCTCCAGCCCTGAATGGATCTTGCGCGAAATCTTGCCCGCGACCTTGGACGCGAGCGAGCGCAGGCCGAGATATTCGCTGGAGGAGACCATCCGCGCCAGGTAGGCCGACAGCCCGCCCACCGGCGGGGCGATCGACATGTCGTTGTCGTTGAGGATCACGACGAGGCGGTTTCCCGCCGCCTCGGCATTGTTCATCGCCTCATACGCCATGCCCGCGCTCATCGCGCCGTCGCCGATCACGGCGATTGCCTTGCCCGGCTGGCCCTTCAGCTTGTTGGCGATGGCGAAGCCCAGTCCGGCGCTGATCGAGGTCGAGGAATGCGCCGCACCGAACGGATCGTATTCGCTTTCGCTGCGCTTGGTGAAGCCGCTCAGACCTCCGCCCTGGCGCAGTGTGCGGATGCGGTCGCGCCGCCCGGTCAGGATCTTGTGCGGATAGGCCTGATGGCCGACATCCCAGATCAGCTTGTCGTCGGGCGTATTGAAGACATAATGCAGTGCCACGGTCAGCTCAACCACGCCAAGCCCGGAACCCAGATGCCCCCCGGTCGATCCGACGGCATCGATCATTTCGGCGCGCAGTTCATCGGCCACCTGGCGCAGCTGGCTTTCCTCGAGCTTCCGCAGGTCTTCCGGAAATGCGACCGTGTCGAGAAGGGGCGTTTGCAGGCCCTCTGATTTGTGGGGTGAATTCTGGCTCGGCGTCATCAACGGGACCTTACACGCGGCAATCTGCCGAGTCGATGAACCTGACCATGAAAAATACCCTGACTTTTAGGGACGCTTAGCTGGCGCACTCGCTGCACAGCCCGCGCAATTCGACCACCGGGCGCACCTGCCGGTAGCCGCGCGCCTCACCCGCCTCGCGCAGCGAAGCGGTCAGCGTGTCATCGTCGAAATGTTCGGCCTGTCCGCAGTCGTCGCAGATCAGGAATACGCAATCGTGGCGGCAACCGGGATGCGCATTGGCGACATAGGCATTGGCGCTCTCGATCCGGTTGGCGAGGTTGGTCCGCACAAACAGGTCGAGAATGCGATAGATGCTGTTGGCCGCAACCCGTTTGCCGCGCACCTTGCCCACGTCGTCGGCAATGTCATAGGCCGAGGCCGGACGGTCGTGCGCGGCCAGCGCCGTGAACACATCGGCGCGCATCGCGGTCCATTGCTCGCCCGCATCTTCGAGTACGCGCTCCGCCTCGGCAATCAGCAGATTGCCTGAATGTTCGGTGTGCGAATGATGTGCGTGCGAAGCCATGGGCAGCATATAGGCGCATTGGCCCCGAACGGCAATTCGGCTGGAAGTCGTGCCTAACCGGTCTTGAAACTGGCGCGATAGAGCGAGGGAAACTTCGCCTTGAGCGCAGCAACCTTGGGCGCATCCCATCGGCGGATATAGCCATGGTTCGGGTTCTTGTGGGCGAAGTCCTGATGATAGGTTTCCGCCGGATAGAAGCGCTTTGCGCGCTCCAGCCCGACCACGATCGGTCGGTCCCAGATGCCGCTACGTTCCATTTGTGCGAGATAGGATTGCGCAACCACGCGCTGCTCGGCCGACAAGGGAACAATGGCAGCGCGGTAATGCGCGCCGACGTCAGGGCCCTGCCGGTTCTTCAGCGTCGGGTCGGCAATGACCGAGAACAGGATCTGCAACAACTGGTCGTAGCGCACGACCTGCGGGTCGTAGGTGACGCGCACCGCCTCCGCATGGTCGGTTACGCCGCTGGAAACGAGCTTGTAATCGGCCTGGCGCGCAGTGCCGCCATGATAGCCGGAGATCGCGCTGGTCACGCCCTTGGTATGGCTAAAGACTGCCTCGACCCCCCAGAAACAGCCACCGGCAAAGATTGCGGTCTTGAGGCCGTCTCGCTCGTCGGCCTTGCGCGCCGCGACCGGCGCATCGAACACGGCCTCGGCGGCACTGGCAGAGGACTGGCAGGCGCAGAGCGCCAGCGCCAATGGCGCGAATAGAGCGAAGTGCGCGGCCTTCCTCACCAGGCTCAGGACGCGCCGAAAACCGGCACCATCTGGGTCAGCAGCATGCTCGCGGTAACGGCGAAGCCGATGAAGAAATAGCGATAGAAATGGGTGCTGGACGAGGTCATTGTCCGGCCTTTCGGGTCAGCGTCAAACTCTGCTCCGTTCTAGGCAATGACTGCTTACGCAGTGGTGAATATCGGATCGGTCATGAGGCGTTGGTCGCTGATCAGGAACGCTTCGACGCAGCCAATGCCGAAATGAGCGACTGCGAAGAGCGCTCGCCAAAGCCAGATGATTATGGAGCGAGAATGGCGAGCTTGCGAGAACCGGCGCGCATCCTTCGACAGGCTCAGGATGACCGACTTTCGCGACCGTGAGCGCCCGAAGCACGCAAACTCGCCTTTCGCAGCCCGCAAGGACTGGATGTATTCCTAATGATTGAAGTGGCGCATGCCGGTGAAGACCATTGCAATGCCCGCCTTGTTGGCCGCCGCGATAACCTCCTCGTCGCGGATCGAGCCGCCCGGCTGGATCACCACGGTCGCGCCCGCATCGACTGCCATTTCCATCCCGTCGGCAAAGGGCAGGAAAGCATCCGAAGCCATGGCGCTGCCCATCGTGCGCGATTCGTTCCAGCCTGCGGTTTCCGCCGCCTCGCGCGCGCGCACCGCGGCGATCCGCGCCGAATCGCGTCGGTTCATCTGGCCCGCCCCGATCCCGGCCGTCGCGCCGTCCTTGGCAAAAACGATGGCGTTCGACTTGACGTGCTTGGCCACCGTCCAGGCGAACAGCGCATCGGTAATCTCGGCCTCGGTCGGCGCGCGCTCGGTCACCACCTTCAGGTCGCCCGCGCCGATCCGGCCATTGTCGCGGGACTGCACCAGCAGGCCGCCGGTGATGGTCTTCATGGAAAGGCCGGGGCGGCCTGCATCGGGCAGGCCGTCAAGCAGCAGCAGGCGCAGGTTCTTCTTCTTCGCGAAGGCGGCCTTGGCCGCCTCGTCCGCGCCGGGCGCAATCACCACCTCGGTGAAAATCGCGCAGATTGCCTCTGCGGTCGGCCCGTCGAGCGACACATTGCTGGCGACGATACCGCCAAATGCCGACACCGGATCACAGGCCAGCGCGTCGACCCATGCCTCAAGCAAAGTGCCGCGCTGGGCGACGCCGCAGGGATTGGCATGCTTGACGATCACGATCGCGGGTGCGCCCCCGGCAAATTCGGAGACCAGCGAGAGCGCTGCATCGGCATCATTGTAAT
This sequence comes from Erythrobacter sp. UBA2510, assembly GCA_002341345.1. Lineage (GTDB taxonomy): Bacteria > Pseudomonadota > Alphaproteobacteria > Sphingomonadales > Sphingomonadaceae > Alteraurantiacibacter. The sequence goes on along the minus strand of DDNW01000041.1, from coordinate 23,863 downwards.
TGTTATAGGAGAGTTCCTTGCCCTGCAGCTGCTCGGCTTGCGGGATGCCCTTCGCGCCCACCACCTGCGGCAGATAGATGGCCGCCTGCTGATGCGGGTTCTCGCCATAGCGCAGCGTCGCGCCCAGCTTGCTCGAGACCGTCAGGCGCGCCGGGAATTGCTCGCTCTGGTCGGCAAAGGCGAACCAGCTGGAAATCGCCGTGTCATAGGCTGCCGTCTGGGCGAAGGCCTTGGCCGCCATGCGCCGCCGGAAGGCGGGCGTGCTTGCGCCGTCATTCGCCGCCATTTCCGCCAGCAATTCCTCGTAATCGCCTGGCGAGGTGACGATGGTGACGAAGGCGTGGTTCTTGGAAGCAGAGCGGACCATCGCCGGACCGCCGATGTCGATATTCTCGACGATCTCCTCACGGCTCGCTCCGCGCGCCACGGTCGCTTCGAACGGGTAGAGATTGACCACCAGCAGGTCGATCGCGCCGATCCCGTGCGCGTCCATCGCGCCGGTATGCTCGGCATTGTCGCGCACCGCGAGCAGCCCGCCATGGACCATCGGGTGCAGCGTCTTGACCCGCCCGTCCATCATCTCCGGGAAGCCGGTCAGATCGGATACGTCGCGCACGGCCAGGCCCGTATCGCGCAGCGCCTTGGCCGTGCCGCCGGTCGAGACCAGCTCGACGCCCATATCCGCCAGCTTGGTCGCCAGCTCGACAATACCGGTCTTGTCGGACACCGAGATCAGTGCCCGCCGGATCGCCACCTTGTCCATTTTCTCTTACCCCATTCGCTTGAGCAGCCACGCGTAGCTGCCGCCGGCGCGCGATGCCATGCCCTGGATCACCATCTGTTGTACCGGGTGCGGACGGCCCTCGCCATCGACCCATATGCTCTCGTCCAGTTCGATCCCGGCGTCGGAGCCGGTAATGAACTGCCAGAACGAGCCGTCCGGTAGCGCCAGTGTCGCTCCGCGTCCATTGCCGCTGACCGACAGCCGCACATTGCGCCCGCAGTGGAAGCGGATAGCGAACGGCACCTTGCCGCGCTTGCCGCCCCGGCCGCTGGGCACCAGCATGTCTTCGCCGCGCAACTCGCTGCCATCATCGCGCAGGATCAGCACGCGGCGATGGATCAGGCCGAAGCGGGTCGCATAGCCATTGTGGCTTGCCTCCAGCCGGGTGGCATTGCCCCCCTCGAGCGCAATCGAGCGGCGGTCAAATTCGACTTCGCTCACACCCGAGCCAAGCTTGCCGTTGATGAGGACAGCGGTCGAATTGGCATCGCCCAGCACCATGGTCGAGTGCGCTGCGGTCGCGCGCAGCCCCTGCTCGATCCGCACCGGCACCAGCCCGCCCGCCATCGCCGCGCCGCCGCAGCTGGTGATCAGGCGATGGTCGCCATGGCTGAACTCGAAGGCGAGGGTCGAAGCACAGCCATTGCGCGCATGGCGCGAAAGCGGCGGTGGGGCCGCATCGAATTGCAGGATCGCCGGGCGCGCGAACACGCGCTGATAGCCCCAGTGCCGCGCCTCCTTCGCCGGGCGCGCGCGGACTCCGCTGGCCGCGACCAGCGCCTCGATCCGCTCTGCTCCGATTGCGCCGGAACCCTGCCAATTGCCGAGCGAGCCGTCCGAATGCTGAAGCGCCAGCAGCGGCGGCACCAGCATTTCGAGCATGCCCGTCACCAGCTGCGGCGCGTCTTCCTGAACCGCACGATAGCAGGCGGCCAGTTCGACCAGTGCGGCGATCGCCTGAATCTGCGCGACCGGGCTACGCGACAGAACCCCGCCATCGTCGCTGACTACTTCGCCCAGTGCACGGGCCAGGCCCTTTTCGCCATAGAGGCGGCGCGGTTTGCCCTCGGGCAGCAGCAGGCCGGCAGCAGTGATCGCGCACCAGCCGATCATTGCGCCAAGCCGGTCATCGGCCTTGCCGACATTGCGGTCGAGCCAGCGCGCGGTCTCGTTGATCGCCGCGAGCAGCGGGCCACGCAGCGCCGTGTCCGAGCCGGACAGCAGCAACGGCGCATGGACCAGCCAGCCGAGCAGGCGGGTGGCGGCATTCTCGACCCGCCATGCCGCACCGCGCTCGCCCTGCGCATTTTCTTCAATCCATGCGCGCAGGATGCGCTCGGCGGTGGGGGCGCCCTGCGCACGCGGTGCACAGGCCGCAAGGTCGCGCAGCCATGTAAAGCCGTGCACCGTGCGCTCCATCGGCGGGGTTAGGTTGGCAACCGGCGCGAAATCGACCTGCGCGATCGGCGTCTTGAGCCCGTGGACGAGGAAGTGCCCTGCCCTCAGCGCCGTCCCTGCCACCGGGTCGCCATGCAGCGGACTGTCGACCGTTGCCAGCAGTCGCATCGGCAGCGGGCGGCGGAACGGCGAACAGATCGTCGTGCCGGGGATGCCCATCTGATAGGCGAGGCGCATCAGCCGCTCGCCCGCCGTGATGCTGGGCGGATCGAAATCGGTGACGGCCAGCGCCTGCGAGGGCGGCAGGTGCGAATCGTCGGGCACGGCATCGGTAACCAGGTCCTCTCGCACGCGCCGGTCGAGCGGCAGGGCACTGAACAGGCGCGGTTCACCGACCTTATCA
>DDNW01000041.1:19372-21155 GCA_002341345.1 Erythrobacter sp. UBA2510 | reverse complement strand
CCGACCTTATCACTGGCCCGTTCGCCATGAGCCTCGTCGTGGAGCCGTGGGGACAGATCGTTCACCGTCTCAATCACTCCCTCGCAATGCGGCAATGTTGGCCGCATATTTCTCTTTACCACCCTTGAAGGTCGCCGATCCGGCAACCAGCACATCCGCGCCTGCCGCAACGCATTGCCGCGCAGTATTGGCATCGACCCCGCCATCGACCTCGATCAGGACGTCGAGCCCGGCCTTGTCGATCTGCTTGCGAATCGCCTCGATCTTCCTGAGCTGCGAGGCGATGAAACTCTGCCCGCCGAAACCGGGGTTGACGCTCATCACCAGCACGAGGTCGATCTCTTCGAGCAGGTAATCGAGCATCTTTGCAGGCGTCGCCGGGTTGAGCGACACGCCAGCCTTCACTCCCGCCTTGCGGATCGCCTGCACCGTGCGATGGACGTGCGGCCCCGCCTCGGGGTGAACGGTGATGATGTCCGCACCGGCATCGACGAACGGATCAATCCACAGATCGACCGGCGAAACCATCAGGTGGACGTCGAAGGGCTTGGCCGTATGCGGACGCAGAGCCTTCACCACACCCGGACCGATCGTAAGATTGGGGACATAATGTCCGTCCATCACGTCGACATGGATCCAGTCCGCACCTGCCGCATCGACGTCACGCACCTCCTCGCCGAGACGGGCGAAGTCGGCAGAAAGGATCGAGGGCGAGATGAGCGGCGCTGGCATGGAATTCGTTCAGCGTTACGCCTGTGCGAATCGCGCTTCAACGCGGCGATGTTGATTTTCCACACGCGCCAACCCCTATATCCCCAATTTACCTTCACAAAACGCGGCCTTCACCGCCAGTTCAGCGATTTTCGTCCATTGACGCGGGGCAACAGGGGCCCATCTCGCATGCCCGTAAGGCCTGCTTCGCTTGCGCAAGCAGCAGTCTCATGCGAGCGAACGCCCCGACCAAAGTGCCTGATTGACACCAAGGGATAAGCGATGAAGTTTCGAGTTCTTGCCAGTTTTGCCGCCCTTGCCGGGCTTGCCGCTGCCGTTCCGGGCAGCGCCCAGCAGTTCGAGCGCAAGATCCAGCATTCGGTCGCACCGTGCCAGGGCGATGGCCCCGCCGTCTGGATTTATATGACCAATATCAAGAACTCGACGGGCAATATGCGCGTCGTGCTCTACCGTGCGGTCAAGCAAGACTGGCTCGAAAAGGGCCGCTGGCTGCAGCGTTTCGAGGTGCCCGCGAGGAAGGGCCAGATGTCGGTCTGCATGCCGGTGCCCGCGCCGGGCGAATATGCGATTGCCATCCGCCATGACGCCAATGGCAATGACTGGGACGACATCATGGTCGATGGTGGCGGCATGTCGGGCAAGGCGAAGATCAGCATCTTCAACCTCGGTAAACCCGGCGTCGACAAGGCCCGCTTCACCATCGGCAAGGAGGTTCTGCCGATGACCATCCGCATGCAATACGTCAACGGATAGACACTCTGGCGGGCGCGCGGGTTAGCCGCTAGTCTCCCGCCATGCTGACCTCCCGACTGCTTGACGATGCGCGCGCGATAGAGGGCCGCATCACCGCCTTGCGCCGCGCCATTCACGCCGAGCCCGAGCTCGGCCTCGAAACCCCTGCCACGCTTGCCAAGGTGCGCGCCGAACTGGCCGACCTGCCGCTGACCTGGCGCGAGGGCACCTCGGCCACCGGTGCGGTCGCCGTGCTCAAGGGCGGCGCACCCGGCCCCGCCGTGCTCCTTCGCGGCGACATGGACGCGCTGCCGATGCA
>DDNW01000041.1:18315-19312 GCA_002341345.1 Erythrobacter sp. UBA2510 | reverse complement strand
GACATGGACGCGCTGCCGATGCAGGAGGAGACGGGGCTGGATTTTGCCTCGACCATTCCGGGCCGCATGCATGCCTGCGGGCACGACACCCACACCGCCATGCTCGCCGGGGCTGCGCGCATCCTTGCCGACCGGCGCGAAGAGCTGGCGGGCGAAGTCCATTTCATGTTCCAGCCGGGCGAAGAGGGTTTCCACGGCGCGCGCTACATGATCGAAGACGGGTTGCTGGACCCCCTCCCCGATGCCGCTTTCGCGCTCCATATCATGCCCAATTCGCCGCATGGCGTGATCGCGGGCAAGACCGGCGCGATGCTCGCCGCCGCCGACCAGCTCGACATCACGATCACCGGGCGCGGTGGCCATGCCTCGATGCCGCATCAATGCGACGACCCCGTCCCCGCCGCAGCGGCCATAGTCACTGGCCTGCAAACCATGATCACCCGCCGCTTCGCCGCAGCCGAGGCCTGCGTGCTCACCATCACCCGAATGGAAGCGGGCACGGCGCATAACATCATCCCCAATTTCGCGACGCTGAGGGGCACGATGCGTACTCTCTCGCCCGAGCGCCGCGCCGAGCTGCGCGATGCGGTCGTCGAGGTAGCGAGCGGGATTGCCGCGGCGCATCGCTGCACCGTCGAGGTCAATTTCATCGACGGCTTCCCGGTCACGCTCAATGATGAGCGCGCCATTACGATGGGCCGCGCGATCGCGCAGGAGATGGGCGGCGAGGCGGGCTGGCATGAGATGACCCATTCGCTGATGGGGGCGGAGGATTTCTCTTACGTGCTGGAGAAAGTGCCCGGCGCGATGTTCTTCCTCGGCGTCGCGCATGAAGGCGAGGACTGGACGCATTGCTGCGGTATTCACTCGAGCATGATGATGGTCGACGAAAGCGCCATGCCCAAGGGCGCGGCCTTTCTGGCGAGCTGCGCCACGCGGTTTCTGGAGCAAGGCTGGGGCTAACTGGCTGAGGCTGGCGCACCCGACAGGATTCGAA
>DDNW01000041.1:12587-18158 GCA_002341345.1 Erythrobacter sp. UBA2510 | reverse complement strand
ACCTGTGGCCTCTGCCTTCGGAGCAATTTAGCCAGCCCATCCTAAATGCACGCAAGGGCACGCTATGCTACGACAAGCTACTGAAACCACTAGATTATTCTGCCGTTTGCGCCGAAGTGTCTATCCGAAAGTTCGCTCCGATATTCAACCGGGTGCTTCCGTGGTGCTTCCGCAGAAGCGGCCCCTCCTTAACAGGGGGATCGCCGCATGGCAAAGCTGACGAAACGAGTGGTGGACGCTGCCGACGTCCGCGAGAAGGACTACTTCATCTGGGACGACGAGTTGCCCGGCTTTGGCCTTCGCGTGTTCGCGTCGGGCAAGCGCAGCTACCTTATCCAGTATCGCGCGGCCGGTCGAACCCGCCGCTACACCATCGGCCTCCATGGCGTCTGGACGCCGGAGACGGCGCGGCAGGAAGCGAAGATTCAGCTTGGTCGCGTCGCCCATGGTGACAACCCGTCCGAGGAACGGCAGCTCGATCACAAGGCGCTGACCGTCAAGGAGCTTTGTGCGCTCTATCTCAACGACCTCAAGACGGGCCTCATTCTCGGTAAGGGCGGCCGCCCCAAGAAGGCGACCACTATCGTCACCGACACCGGCCGCATCGAACGTCACATCATTCCGCTGGTCGGCGCGCGCCGCGTGAAGGATCTGACCAAAGCCGACATCAACAAAGTGTTAAAGGACATCATGGCCGGCAAGACGCGGGTGTCCGTCAAAACGAAGAAGTTGCGTGGAAAGGCTATCGTGCGCGGCGGAGCCGGCACGGCGACGCGCACCGTTGGCTTGCTCGGCGGGATTCTCACCTATGCCGTCGAAGCGGGCATAATCGAGCGCAATCCGGCGCACGGTTTGAAGAAGCCGAAGGACAATGTCCGCAAGCGCCGGCTGTCTGACGCGGAATATCGCACGCTCGGCGAAATGCTCCGCGAGGCCGCGTCGAATGAGAAGTACGCCATGACCGTCGACATTATCCGGCAGATCGCGCTCACCGGCTGCCGTCGCTCGGAAATGATCTCGCTGATGTGGACCGAGGCAGACATGGACGGGAGCTGCGTGCGCCTGGCGGATAGCAAAGAGGGTGAGTCCATTCGTCCCATCGGCCTCGCCGTGGTCGAGTATCTGGAGGCACGCCGCAAGACCGCCTCGGGCACCTACGTGTTCCCTGGCCAGGGCGAGGACAATGCGTTCGGCAGCTTCCCGAACCATTGGGAGCAAATCTTTAAAGACAGCACGCTCGCAGGAGTCACACCGCACGTCCTACGCCACAGCTTCGCCAGCGTCGCCAACGATCTCGGGTTCACCGAGGTGACGATCGCTGCGCTGATCGGCCACTCCAAGGGTTCCGTGACGAGCAAGTATATTCATACAATCGACACCGCCCTCATCATGGCTGCCGACACCATCTCCGGTTACATCCAAGGACTGCTCGACGGGATCGAGTTCAAACAGACTGCCTACGCGCTCGATCGCGATTCCCGAAAGGCGGCGCTCGCGCTTTTCCTCCGCAAGGCCGCTGGGGAGGAGGCGCTGGAAGCCGAAGAAGAGCGGCTTGCCGCCTAGCCTATCGGCGAGCAACTTCATTGCCGGACGCGATGCAGTCGAAAGAGCTTCTCGAAGAAATCGGCAATCCTCGACTCGGCACCTTGGCCGACCAGCTCGTTAGCCCCGAACCGATAGACCTCATATCCCGCCAGGCGCAGCTCACGGTCGTCCGACACCATGTCAGAATAGACCTTTAACGATGGGTGGTCGTTTTCCGAGAAGTGGTGCTTTCCATCCACCTCCAGCACGACGCGCTGGCGTCCGGGTAGGAGCAGGAGGAAATCCATGCGCTGACGCGGAAGTGGGAGGCGGTGACGCAGGGTTTTAACGATAGCGGGATCATAATGCAGATAGACCTGAGGCAGGAGCGCGGGCAATGCCTCGCCGAGAGCGGTTCGATAGGCCTTGAAGTAGGTGGCGAAGAGCTTGCGTTCCGCGTCTGACGCCAAGGATTCTTGAAGGCGTGCGCCGAGATTTGCTGCGTTGGCTCCTGGCGTGACGTCACTCCACCAAGCGACGAGCTCGGACCAAAGCAGGCCGTTCGCGCCGATCGGCCGGTCGTAGACCAGACAGCTCTCTTCGCCGGAGAGGATGACGATGTCGTTGTTGATGGCGTCGGCGAAACCGATCTCCGGCTTTGGTCCTCGCGAGGCGAAGATGAGATTCTTGGGCCGACCGCTGACACCACGCACGAGCGGACGGAAGGCGAAGATCGGGTGACCGGAGAGTTCGCTTTCTTGGGCCAGTTCGTATCCGTCGCGCGCAAGGACCTTATTGAGGGCGCCAACGGTCTGCGATTGTTCTTCTCCCAATCGAGAGAGGGGGTGAACAGCTTCTTCGAGCAATGCGCCGAACCTGGCCCTGGAGCAGTCGAATGCGCCGATTTCTCCAAACAGATACTCCACCGACCAGTCGCCGGGATTGCGATCCATGTGCTGAGCGACTTGGTCGCGCAGGCTTCGACCGCCGCTTCCGAGAAAATCTTCAAGGGGCGAGGAGAGAGGGAAATAGCGTTCGACCATCTCCACAGTGCCACGCTCGCCGGCGAGATCATCCCCGAAGACCCGCGCAACGTCTCGCCGTGTGATGTGGGTCAAAGGCGGATCGCCGGCCTCAAGTACCTTGCGGCCTGCTTCATCGAGCGCGATGTCGCCACGATGACCGGCGAACTGAAGCGCCAAACGAGCCAATTCCTCCTGTGTGAGATTCGCCAGCGCCAGGTCGATACGCTGCCGCTTTGAGAGACCCTCTGCATTAGGCACGACCAGTCCTGCAATCTGCCGCGGCGCCTCACTCAGCTCGGCGTGGGTCATTGCCTGCAGAAAGCCGGCGATAAGTCCATGAAGGTCACCCGCCACGGCCAGTTTCCTTCCCCACCGACATAGCGGCAGCGCGCAAGCCGCCACAGTCGCGGCAGGTCGTGCGCCTTCCCTTCGCGACCGGTGCGCGCTTCTTGTGGCCGACCCAGGCGTAGAGCATGGCGACCGTTTCCCCCTTTACGCATCGGCCTGCGGCCAGCGCAGTTTTCCGCGGCCGATGCGCAAGGCTTCCACCAGCCTAGTGTTACCCGGCAACCGGCCCGAGAAGAGGCTGGGCTTAGGATCGACAGCCGACTTCTTGAACGCCGCGACCCGCTGGTAGTCGGGCGTCGCCAACCAGGTCCGCCCATCACCTTCGTCGGTGACAATGCGATAGAGACCGGCAGGCGGGGCGGCGGCGATGTCGAGCAGGCGCTTGTAGTGTTCGACCGACCATTTCTGGATGCCGCCGCTGAGAGCTTCGGTCCGGAAGCGAGCCCATAGCGCGGCCGCGTCGGGCGTCGGCCAGTCGCCAGCGTCCGTGTAGGCGGTGATCTCGTCAGATTCGAGCCAAGCCCGCATCTCGGCGGGTGTGACGAAGACGGGTTCGGCATCCTCATTCGCGGCCATGGCCGCGCGCCGTGATGGAAGGCCCGCGCGGATCAGCATCGCCATCATGAATTGCGGGACGCCGGTTTCGACTGCGGCAGCGGCGCCGCCCGCCACCGTCTCCGGCGACCAGCCGAGGGACATGCGGCGGGTTCGGACAGCTTCCAGCGCCCAGACCAGACGATAGGTGAAGGCCTCTTCGACCGCCCGCATGTTCTGCGGTCCGATCTTGGCAACGTCCTCGCCGGACACCCAGCTACGCAGGATAGCTTTCCAGTTCGCCGGCAGCGCGTTCGCCTTGTCGGGAATGAAGGGCCGCATGAACAGCAGGCGCTCTCCGAGACCGCCGAGCGCATCGACCAGTTCGTCGATGTCGCCGCTCAGCGCCGCCGCGTCTGCCCGGTCGAGAAGTTCGGCCAACTCATCGGCCATGGTATCGATGGTGAGGCCAGCCTCCAGCCCGACGCCCATGGCGAAATGTCCGCGTCGCGCCTGCGGCGTCGTGGTTTTCCAGATGAGGTCGGCGCGCGCCTCGAACACCTTTTTGTGCAGCGGGGCGACATCCTCGTCTTCGCGGGCAATCTGGCGCGCCCAGAGGGATCCCTTGAGCGCCTCGTCCAGGAGTTTCGGCAGGTCGGCGCGATCGGAATCGAGCGCTTCGATCAGGCCGAACACGGTCGCATCAAGGCGTTCGACGATTTGCGAAAGCGGCTCTTCGTCGATCGTCTCTTCCTCATCATCGCCGCCGCCTTCATCGTCGTCGCCGCCATCGGCGCCGTATTCCGCGCCGGCGGCCAGGCGCGCAGTGACGGCGGCTTCTTCCTCAGGCGATCGCCAGGCTTCGCGGGCATTGGCGAGATATTCCCAGGCGTCATCGCGATCCAGGACCCCCTCACGCGAGAGGCGTTCAAGAATCTCGGCGACGATCTGGATGAGACCGCTTTTCAGCGTGCGCGCCTTGGCGGAAGCGACGAGCTTCCTCCATTCCTTCTTCCGCCAGTCGATCTTGTCGAACATGATGTGGACGATCAGTCCCTCGACATCGACAAAGGCGCGCCCCGCGCGGCCGGCAACATTCGCGAACTCCTCGCCTTTGATCTTCTCGGAGGCCCGATACAGGGCGGGCACCAAGAGCACGGCGGCGTTGAGATTGAGGCCCTGCGAGAGCGTCGGCGATGCGACGATGACCTTCAGCACGCCGTCGGACAGAAGGGCTTCCAGCTCGCGCAAAAACGGGCTCGGCAGCCGCCCGTGGTGGATGGCGACGCCCTGCTTCAGGCAGGCGACAGCGGGATGATTTTCGCCCAGCCACTCCTTACCGACTTCCAGAGCGCGGGCGATCGACGCTTCGTCCTCCAGCAGCGAGTCCAGATAGCCGCGCTTGCAGAGGTCCACGACCTGCTTGCCGTAGCTCTCGACCCAATTCGCCTGAGTTGAGAAGATCAGGGTCCGCTTGCCCTGGCTGGCGAACTCCCACGCCGCGAATAGGGCGAGGTGGGCATTTTTGCGCGGATAGGACTTCTTCTCTTTCCCTCGCGCTGGCTTCTGCACGACGAATTTGTCGAGGAAGGGACCATCATCGTCGAGGTCGAGCCGGAGCAATGCGTCCTTGCCCCGCCATGTGAGCGCGCCGAACCGCTGTCGTGTGGGACGCCAGTCGGAACGCACAGGCTCGCCCGGTTCGTCGGAGCGTATCCAGGCGGTGAGATCGTCCAACTCGTCGCCGCTCGGCAGGATGGCGGAGAGGCAGACAATCCGGCGGTCTGCCGCGTCCGCGCGCCGAAGCAGGCGCTGCACCAGCGTCTCGTAGCGGATTTCACGCTCGCTTGGGCCAATCATGTGGCCCTCGTCCAGGACGATCAGCCCCACATCGTCGATCAGCGACGGGTCGCTTCTCAGTGCGAAGTCAAGTTTCTCGGGCGTCGCGATGATGATCTCGCGAGTGCGCAGCGCGTCTTCATCACCAGCTGAAAGGCCGCTGGCGCCGTAAAGGGAGGAGACGCTGAATCCCAGTGGCGCGAAGGTCTTCCTGAAGGAGCGCTCGGTCTGGGCGGACAAGGCGCGCAATGGCGTGACGATCAGGACCCGGCGCGCCGATGACAAGGTCATCAGCGCTGCG
>DDNW01000041.1:6370-12501 GCA_002341345.1 Erythrobacter sp. UBA2510 | reverse complement strand
AGGTCATCAGCGCTGCGATTTCGGCCACCCGCGTCTTGCCGGCGCTGGTCGGCAAGGCGACGACGAGGTCGTCGGTGACATCGGTGGAGCGCTGAGCCGCTTCACGCTGCGAAAGCCATAGCTCCACCTCGGACGTCTTGCGGGCGTAGAGTGAGGAGATGAACAGCCGCCGCAGGTCGGGGTACTTCTCCTCCGTTCCCTCGGGCGGCTCCGTCGGCAGGTTCTGGTGCAGCGAGTGCTGCCATAGGTCGTCGATGAGATGACGGCAGAGGTTCGAGATCCACCACAGCGGGACATTCTCGGCATTGTCCGCCAGGCTCACCGCCGTGCTGAGCAGGGTCCGCGCGCTCTCGATCGGCTCGGGCTCGCCCGTCTCGAGCGCGAAGTCAAAATGCGCCAGCGCCCGACAGATCGTCGTATTGAGGATGGTCGACAGCACCTCGTCGATGTCGGGCTCTTCGCCCGTTAGCGCCTCGGCGATCTGCTCATCGCCGTGGGCCTCGTCATCCAGCCATTGGCGAACGAAGCCGCGCAATTGGCCGAGATCGCGGAGGATCAAGTGTCGAACCGCGGTTTCGCCCGGCGACGCATTAAGGTCGTCCGCCGTCTCGTTGAAAAGGGAATAGGCGACGGCGGAGAAGCCGGCCAGGTGGTAGGCCGCAGCGGCGATGGTGCGGCGGAAACCCCGATCGGGCGACTCCGGGTCGCCGTTGCGCACCAGGGCTTCGAAGGCGTTGGCGGCGCGCTCGAAGGCCTTGCTGGTCAGATCCGATGCACCGGCTTGAGCGCGCAAGGCCATCGCGCCTCGAAGCAGGGCGAAGCCGTGTTCGGCAAGATCGGTTTCGATCGTCACGCCGAGGGGCGGTGCGTTCGGCGGCAGCACACCGTCCTCGCGCATGAGCGACCAGGCCGCACCGCGATAGAGCAAGCGCCCAAGGATGCCGTCGACGGTCGCGGTCGCCAGGAACGCGGTCAGTTCGTCAATCGTCTCCAAGGTCTTCCGCCTCCTCGTACATGGCCGCGATGAAGTCCTGGTGATCTTCGACGTGTATGTTCACGACGTAGTGGTCCCGGTTGGTCCCCGTCGCATCGAGATCTTCCTTCAGCGATGCGTGGGGGCCGTTGCCCGACATGGTGAAGAGCATGTGGTCGATGCGATCGGCGCGAAGGGACTTCAGGCCCACCTCGTCACGGAGACTGCGGCCCAGCGCGTTGTCGTCCGCGTCGTTGCTCTCCAGCAGGCGGTTGGCGACAAACAGCAGGGAATCTGGCGTGCAGCGGCCGTTATCGCGGTTGAGCACTTTGCGGGCGCTCGTGACCGTGGCCTTACCGAGCGCCTTGTTGCTCTTGGCTTCACCTTTCAGGAGCCAGAGCTTCTCACCGTCCCCGTCGTATCCGGCGCCGATGAAGTCGTCGCCGCGCATGGCCATGTTGCGGCCGTCCTTGTAGCGGAGGCGGCGCACGGGAACGCGCAGACCGATCTCTTCCTCGACCAGTTCCGTCGCGAGAATCTCGCCAAGATCGCCGGAGCGGCCCTTAGGCGTCTGCGTCATCGCCTCGCTGAGGATCTTGGCGGCGACCTTGTATCCGAGCCGATCCACATCTTCGGCGATGCGTTCGAGGCGGTCATAGTGCGAGCGGATCGTCTCGGCGAGGTCATCGCGAATCTCATCGCGACCGCCGTCCTTCTCGACATAGGTCCAGTAGCGCTTGCGCTTGTCCTTTTCCCTGGTGGCGTCACACCACTTCTTATACAGTCCCACGCTTCCCCCAACTCCCATTATTCTGCCGCGCGGTTCGCCCGTTCGGCGATGTCCGCGCATCGCTCAATCAGCGTCTCGAAAGGCTCGGCATCTTCAAGCAGCAGCCCGTCCTCGACCATCTTGTCGTAGTCCGCGGCAAGCGCCGCGCGCGCTTCGCCCGCCGGCACGAGCTGCAGCGTTCCGTTGACGGCGGCGTCATAGTCGATCGGTGCACCGTCGGCCGCCTTCTCAGCGAAGAACATGTCCTTGTGGCGGGCAACCGCATTGGCAAGTTCGCGGTCGGACATTGCGGTGGCGGCTATGCCGGCTTCATCCAGGCGAACGACGTCATGCCAATGGCGAGCGAAACGCTCGCCGCGAAGCCGCTCCTGCAGGCAGAATACGTGCATCGCGGTCGCCTTCTCCCAGAAGGTCCGCTCGGCATGCATCACCCGCGGGCGCGCCGTCGGGAAATCGACGCCTTCGATCAATCCCGCCGCATCGCAGACGATATCACGCGGGCTTGCCGGCTCGCCGGTCGAGCGAGCGCCGAACTCCAGCATCACGCTCGGCGCCACATAGCCCGATCCCGCCGAGGTCGGCTCATAGTCGATGAACAGCTTGTCGCCTTCGACCCTGATCGTTGCGGGAAGCGATTGCGCGTCGATCGCGCCGGCGACAAACGGCCGGACCGTTTCATCGACCCACTCGGGCAGGCGATGACGAACGGCCTTCGACCAGCGTTTCTCCTCGCTGCGGCTTTTCGGCAGGGCTTCGCCGTTCTCGCCCACCAGGTCTGGAGCGATAGCGCGAATGTCGTAGGTCAGATCCACGTCCTCCGAAAACCGCCGAATGACGCCATAGGCCTTGGACAGCGACGTCCCGCCCTTGAACACGAGATGCTCGCCGAGATCGGACCCGAACAGCGTCGCAAGGGTCCAGACGACCCACACGTCCTTTTCCAGCAGATGGGCAGGGCGCCCGGACCGGTCCGCGGCGACGGCGAGCGCCTCGCGCCGATCGTCGGCCGACAATGTCAGGAACGCCTCAGCCATGCGCGACCTTGCCGACCGTTCTGGCGAGCCAGCTCGGGAGCTGGGGCGCGGCCGCGACGAGTTCGCTGAACGTGGAGGACGGCAGCTTGCTCTTCAACGTCTTCAGGGCGGCTTCCGCTTTCTCAGGCCCCAGCCAGGCGAGCGCGCGCACGGCCTGTCCGGCAGGCCGATCGGCGAGCGCCAACTGCCAGCGGGGTGCATGCCGCAGTTCCACGACCTGCTGGCCCAAATTCATCGTCCGGCTACGGCCGGATGTCAGATAGACCGACCGGACCGGCACCTGGGTTGTGAGGCCGAGCGCGTTGGCAGCCGCAGCACCGTTCGACACGATGACTTCGCCGCGCTGCAACGCGAGCGCTTCGACGGCCTTCTCGACGGAAGGCGCCCGAACGCCGAACCGGCTCGAAACCGGGCGCAAATAGACGCCGCGCCCGGCACGCATCAGCCGACCACGTTCAGCCAGTCGCGATAGAGCCTGGTCCACGGCGGCCCGATTGCCGAGATGAAGCAAGCTTTTTGCCGCGATCGGGGCGCCCTCCGGCAAGCCCTCGCTATGCGCCAGAATCTGTTCGGTCAGCCGTTGCACGATAAATCTCCTGTTAGGAATGTACGCCGTTTTCTGACAGTTTTCAACCTCGTTCGCAGTGGCCCAAACCGGGCAATTCCTGGAGGGGAAGGCCTTCCCCTGCGGCCGAGCCTTCGTCTCGGCCGACCCCATCTGCGGGGAGCAGCCCCCAGGCTGTGCAAAAACTCGTGCGATGCCGCTGGGCTGGATCATAACCAGACGCCGAGACGTGGCGCGACCCAGTCAAACTTGATCGATTAATGTTCTTAGACCTTGTTGATTGGTCGTGAGGGAACGACGCCAGATCGTTTGGGTCAGGTTGCGGCTTTAAGATTGACTCGCCGCATCAGGGCCTCACCGCTTTCCTTTCGCTCGGAATAGCGGTCGGTCAGGTAGGGTGTGACGTCGCGCGTCAGCAGCGTGAACTTCACCAATTCTTCCATCACGTCGACCACCCGATCATAGTAGGACGACGGTTTCATCCGGCCCGCCTCGTCGAATTCCTGGAAGGCTTTGGCGACGGAAGACTGATTGGGAATTGTCACCATGCGCATCCAGCGTCCAAGGACGCGCATCTGGTTGACGGCGTTGAAGCTCTGCGAGCCTCCGGACACTTGCATGACGGCCAGTGTGCGCCCCTGTGTCGGCCGAACCGCGCCGACCGATAGCGGAATCCAGTCGATCTGCGCCTTCATCACCCCGCTCATTGCGCCGTGCCGCTCCGGGCTGGTCCAGACCTGACCTTCCGACCAAAGCGATAGCTCGCGCAATTCCTGCACTTTCGGATGACTGACATCGGCGCCGTCCGGCAGTGGCAAGCCCTGCGGATCGAAGACGCGGGTTTCAGCCCCGAAGTGTTTCAGCAGGCGCTCGGCTTCCTGCGTGAGGAAGCGGCTGTAGGAGCGCTCGCGTAGCGAACCGTAAAGCAACAGAATGCGCGGCGGATGGGTCGAGGGCGTTGCCTGAAGCCGATCGATCGTCGGCACCTCCAGGCATGCGCCATCGATGTTGGGAAGATCGCGCAGCATCAGTGCTTCGCCTCAGCCACGGCCCCAGGCTTCTGACCGCGCTCGTACCACCCCTTCGAGCGGTTCACGATCCAGACGACGGACAGCATCACCGGCACCTCGATCAGGACGCCGACGACGGTGGCGAGCGCGGCCCCCGACTGAAAGCCGAATAGACTGATGGCGGCGGCTACGGCGAGCTCGAAGAAGTTCGATGCCCCGATCAGCGCCGACGGCCCAGCGACGCAATGCTGTTCGCCGGTCAGGCGGTTGAGGAGATAGGCGAGCCCTGAGTTGAAATAGACCTGAATCAGGATTGGCACAGCGAGCAGCGCGATCACCAGCGGCTGGGCGAGGATCTGTTCGCCCTGGAAGCCGAAGAGCAGGACGAGCGTGGCGAGCAGCGCCATCAGCGATAGCGGCAGAAGGCGGTCGAGGAAGCGCTTCAGCGCTGGTTCGCCGCCAGTGGCGAGTATCCGGCGTCGCAGCACCTGCGCGGCGATCACCGGCACGACGATATAAAGCGCGACGGACAGGACCAGCGTGTCCCACGGCACGGTGATGGCCGAAAGGCCGAGCAGCAAGCCGACGACGGGCGCGAAGGCGAACACCATAATGGTGTCGTTGAGCGCGACCTGCGAGAGCGTGAAATGCGGCTCACCCTTGGTGAGGTTCGACCAGACGAAGACCATGGCCGTGCAAGGTGCGGCGGCGAGGATGATGAGGCCGGCGATATAGGAGTCGATCTGGTCCGCCGGCAGGTAGGGCCTGAACAGATAGCCGATGAACAGCCAGCCGAGCGCCGCCATCGAGAAGGGTTTAACCGCCCAGTTGACGAACAGCGTGACGCCGATGCCGCGCCAATGTTCCTTGACTTGGCCGAGAGCGGCGAAGTCGATCTTGACCAGCATCGGCACGATCATGAGCCAGATCAGGGCCGCGACCGGGAGATTGACCCGGGCGATCTCGGCTGCGCCGATGGCATGGAAGACGCCCGGCATGAGGTGGCCCAGCGCAATGCCAGCCACGATGCACAGCGCGACCCAGAGGGTGAGATAGCGTTCAAAGGTGGACATGGAATTTCCTCACGCGGTCGCTACGCGGCGGCCGTGTTCGTCGACCACCCGCTCGCCGTCTTCCTTGACGAAGGCCCCGCGCTGCGGCGGCAGCAGGTCCAGCACGTCCTCGGACGGCCGGCACAGTCTCACCCCTTCCGGGGTGACGACGATCGGACGATTGATGAGGATGGGATGCGCCATCATGGCGTCGAGAAGCTGCGCCTCGCTCAGCGCCGGATCGTCCAGGCCAAGCTCGGCATAGGGCGTGCCCTTCTCGCGCAGCAGCGCGCGAACGGAGATTCCCATGCGCGCGATGAGTTGCTCAAGCATCGTGCGGCTTGGCGGCGTTTTGAGATATTCGATGACATGCGGCTCGACACCGGCATTGCGGATGAGGCCCAGCGTGTTGCGCGACGTGCCGCAATCGGGGTTGTGATAGATGATGACGTCCATGACCAGCCTCACGCGACGTCATGGCGCGGCGAGGTCGCGCCTTCGCCGCGGCCGATCTCGCGCAGCTTGGTGCCAAGCGCAGCCTTGTCGATGCTGGCGACCGGCAGAGCCGTAAAGACGGAAATCCGGTTTCGCATGTAACGGAAGGCGGCGACGAACGCCTTTTCCTTTTCGATGTCGGGTCCCTGAACCGCGGCGGGATCTTCGATGCCCCAATGCGCCGTCATCGGCTGGCCCGGCCAGACCGGGCA
>DDNW01000041.1:5852-6202 GCA_002341345.1 Erythrobacter sp. UBA2510 | reverse complement strand
CAGACGGTGAACACGAAATCCATGACGGGCGCGCCGGGCTGGGCGAACTCCTCCCAGCTCTTCGAGCGGAAACCTTCGGTTGGATACTCGAAACTTCCGAGCACCTTCAGGGCGAAGGGGTTGACCGCGCCCTTGGGATGGCTCCCCGCCGAGAAGGCGCGGAAGCGACCGGCGCCGTCCTTGGTCAGGATGCTCTCAGCGAGGATCGAACGGGCCGAATTCCCCGTGCAGAGGAACAGGACATTGTAGATGCGGTCAGTCATGGGCGGCTTCCTTGGCGGTTAGGGATTGCGGTGGGCAGCAGGGGGACAGATCGGCGATAAGCGGCGCGCAGATCTCGGGGCGGCCGC
>DDNW01000041.1:5270-5684 GCA_002341345.1 Erythrobacter sp. UBA2510 | reverse complement strand
TCGGGGCGGCCGCCGCAGCAATCCTTCACCAGGAAGCTGGTGAGTGCATGCACGGCGTCGAGCCTCGCCCGGTAGATGATCGACCTGCTGTGCCGCTCAGCGTCGATCAGGCCGGCTCGCGTCAGCGTCGCCAGATGCGTCGACATGGTGTTGTGGGGCACATCGAGCCGGCGGGCGATCTCGCCAGCGGGCAATCCGTCGGGCTCATGCTCCATCAGAAGACGGAACACGTCGAGGCGGGTCGATTGCGCAAGCGCGGCGAAAGCGAGGATAGCGACTTCTGATTCCATATGTCGAGACTAATCGACATGTTTCTTGGAGTCTAGGCGGATTGAGCTCCGCTTTCACGCGCCCTCCGAGCCACGCAGAACGCCGTAAACGTGGGAACGACAGGAGGGGAAAGCCTTCCCCTGC
>DDNW01000041.1:0-5171 GCA_002341345.1 Erythrobacter sp. UBA2510 | reverse complement strand
AGGGGAAAGCCTTCCCCTGCGGCCGAGCCGGTCGGCTCGGCCGACCCCTTCTGCGGGGAGACCCCCAGGCTGTGCGAAACTCGAAAGCTAGGCCGCTGTGTGATCCAGCTTACTGCCCAGGCGCGGCATCAGCCTGATGTAGATTAGCGAAGCGACGAGTTCGACGAGGGTTTGGGTCACGATCACCGCGGGCACGAGCGGTATGGCTCCCGGCACAGCCAGCGCCAGCGGCAACACCACGAGCGAGTTGCGCGTCGCGCCGCTGAACGCCACCGCGCGGCCTGCCGGCGCGTCCAGCCTAGCGAGGCGCGCGACGGCCCAGCCCAGCAACGGCGCGATCACCGCAAATGCGACGTAGATCGGCGTGACCGCGAGAACTGTCGTCAATGCCGGACCGAGCTGCGGGACCACGGCGGCGATGACGATGAACAGGACCAACGCCGTTGCGGGCACTGGCATAAGGCCGAGCGCTTCGGTGACGCGGGCACCGGAGGTGCTTCTCGCGGCCCATATCTGACAGAGCGCCGCGAGCCCGAGCGGAATGGCGATCAACCAAAGGAACGCGTGGAAAAAAGGGCCCATTTGCACGAGGTCGGCAGCCTGCACGCCCAGGAACAGGCTGAGCCATAGTGGCAGCAGGAGCATCTGCACGACGAGGAGGACAGGCGTCGCCGCCAGCAGCAGCCGCGCATCGGCGCGGCCAAGGTGCGAGAAGGTGACGACATAGTCGATGCAGGGACAGAGCAGCACGATGAGGACACCGAGCCGGACGAGTGGTTCGGGCGGCGCGAACTGAGCAAGGATCATGACCAACAGCGGCACGGCCGCGAAGTTGACGGCGAGTAGCGCACCGAAGAACCGACCATTGCGAAACGCCTCGCGTAGCGAGGCGAGCGGCACCTGGAGGAAGGTGACGAAGAGCATCAGCGCCAGCGCCGGGTTAATCGCCGGCTCGAGGCGCTCAGTGCCGCTGAGCATAGCGGCGGCGATTGCGGCGATGCAGATAGCGGCGAAATAGATGAAGACCTGCCCGCTATCGAGGCGATCGCGTAGCACTAAAATCGTCATGCAGCGGCAACCGCGCTGGCTGCACAGCATGACTTCTTCGCGGCCGCTCCGGCGAGATCGTCGAGGATGACGCAATCCGGGCCCGGGCCGCCGATGCACTCGGCGTCGCACTGGGCCACAAATGCGGCGATGCTCTTCTCCAGCGCGCGAAGCTCGCGCAGCTTGGCACGGACGTCGAGCAGATGGGCCTGGGCAATATCGCGTGCTTCCATGCACGAGCGCGAGCGATCGGCGACGAGCCCAGTCAGCATCCGCACCTGATCGATGCCGAATCCGAACTCGCGGCAGCGGCGGATGAAGGTCAGCCTGCGTACATCCTCATCGGCATAGCGCCGCTGGTTGCCGTCCTGCCGGTCGGGGCGCGGCAGTAGCCCGATCTGCTCATAGTAGCGGATCGTCGGCGCGCTGGTGCGCGTACGGCGGGCGAGCTCTCCGATCCTGTAGCCAGACATGGCGGGCCTCCACATTATCTCTTGAACCTCAAGCTACTTGAACTCTTACAGATGGTATCCGCCCCCGCAAGTGCGGTGGCGAGTGTAGGAGCAACTTATGACGGACAGCATCGAAATACCGATCGCCTGCACGCTCGATGCCGGCAACCTGAAGGAGCGGCTTGGGTGGATCGGCCAGCTCAACGCCCGTTCGCTGCGGGGATCGCAGCGCGGCGACCTCAACCTGATCCTCGACTATGCGCCCGAGGCCATTGGCGAGGTGCGCGAGATGGTGGCGGGCGAACAGGCGTGCTGCGCTTTCCTCGCCTTCGCCATCGACGAACGAGCTGACATCGTGCGCGTGACGATCACCGCGCCTGAAACCGCACGCGAAGCAGCAGAGGCGCTGTTTGAGCCATTCGCCGCGCGCGGGGCGTTCACCGCGGCGCCGAAGGAGTGCGGCTGCACGAGCGAGTGCGGCGCATGAACGAGGCGGTGGAGAACAACAACAAGGTGGCGGGCGCCGCCGCGATCACGGCGTCAACCGCAGCGGTCGCCTGCGCCGTATGCTGTGTTCTGCCGCTGGCGCTGCCGGCGGCGGCGCTGGCGATGTTCGGCGGCACGCTTGCGCTGTTCGCGGGGGCCTATCGCTGGCTCGCACCGCTTGCCGTACTGGCGGTCGCGGCAGCATGGATCTGGGTCGTCTTCCAGTCGCGACGGAGCCGCAAACGACCGGCGCGATCGACGCTGGTCATCATGGGAATCGCGACCGCGATGATGGTGCTGGCGATGCTGTGGCCGCTCGTGGAGTCCTCAATAGTGGGAGCCCTACGCGGCTAAAGACGGATGCATCGCGGTCGATGCAGTCGCGCAGATTGAGGCCGATGGAAACCGACTCATCTCTGCCACGGCTGAGCCTGTTCCCCGCTGAGGCTGCTGTTGATCCGGGGCGAATAGCCTTACCCTTTCAACCGTTGGAGACGGCGGGAGAGCATCGGTGAGCTTCATCGAAGGTGAGGATAGAACACAGGCGAGTCTACTTCCGCCCAGCATCGACGACTACATCGCGCCGGACGCATTGGTGCGCGTCGTCGATATGTTCGTCGGCAGTCTGGACCTGGGCGAACTTGGGTTCGGGCGCACCGTCTCGGCCGTGACGGGGAGCCCGGGCTTCCATCCCGGCGACATGCTTCGGCTCTACGTCTGGGGCTATCTCAACCAGGTTCGCTCCTCTGGTATGTTGGAACGCGCCTGCGCGCGTGACCTTGAGGCGCTGTGGCTTATGCGCCGTCTTGCGCCGGACTACCGCACCATCGCCGCCTTCCGGCACGATAACCCAGAGGCGATTGTCAGGGCCAGCGCCGCGTTCGTTCAGTTCTGTCGCGAGCAGGGTCTGATCGGGGGTCGCACCGTAGCGCTCGACGGGACGAAGATGCGGGCGGTTGCGAGCCCCAAGAACATCGCCGGCGCCGAGCGCTTGGCGCGTGATGTCGCCCATACTGAGCGAGAGATCGCCTATTATCTCGACCGCTTGGATGCGATCGACGAGCAGATGGCACAGGGCTTCGACGACCAGCCCGCGCACCGAGATGCGTTCGGCAGAGCAGTCGCGTCCCTTCAGCGTCGCAAGGACCGCCTTACCAAGCGCCAATCCGAATTGGCCAAGCGTGAGGAGAAGGTGATCGTCTTTGGCGAGCCGGAGGCCAAGCCAATGGGCTATGCACACGCGCCAAAGCTGCCGTCCTATAATCTCCAGAGCGTCGTTGACGTAGCAAGCGGGCTGATCGTCCACCATGACGTGTTCAACGACGCGAACGACAGCCATCTCCTCCACCCAGTCTCATTGGCGGCCAAGGACATGCTGGACGCCGACGAACTTCATGTCCTAACCGATGGCGGCTACTCCAATGCCGAGGAGGTCGCCCGCTGCGAAGTTGATGCGATTACCGTGTCGGCACCCATCAAGCGCGGAGCAATGAACACCGAGCACTTTCGGCCGACTCAGTTCGTCTATGACGAAGACAGCGATACGATCAGGTGCCCAGGTGGCCAGACCCTGCGCCCGTCCGGCAAGCATACTCGCAACCGCGCGATCCGATACCGGACATCAGGGTGCAAGACTTGCACCCTGAAGCCGCTCTGCACGCCGGGCGCTCAACGCACGATCCATCGGCTCTTCGATCAGGGCGCTCTCGATCGGATGGAGGCGCGAATCTATGCCGACCCAAGCCTTATGCGGATCAGGCGATGCACGGTCGAGCACCCGTTCGGAACCATCAAGCGAATGTCTGGTGGAGGTAGGTTCCTCACGAGAGGATTGCGGAGGGTGAAGGCGGAAGCGGCGCTATCGGTGCTGGCCTTCAACATTATCCGCGCAACTAACACCGTTGGGACCGGGACGTTGATCGGAACGAGCTGAACGGAGGCGCGTCGCCATTAGTGCGGCGGGTCCAGGCCCAACCTCATCACGGCGAGTTTCTGCACAGCCTGCCCCGCAACGCCCCCTATAGAGAGTGAGAGTCCAGACGGGATTTCCGTGACGGGTTAAGTGCCGAGAGAGAGGCTTTCGGCGCCCGTCATGGAGTTTGATCCCATGAACATGCAGGTTCTCGACGCGCGCCGTGACATGAGCGGTGGCTACAAAGTCGATGTCAGCCGCGGCGAGCGGATCGGCCGCGTTTCCTCGGAGTGGTTCTCCCGCCCGGCCGATGAGCGCTACCTGTCCCTCTCAGCGCTGGCGGACTCGGTGCGCAGCCGGTCGGAGCGTAGCCGGACACGCGTGGTGGAAACCGCGCTCATCCACGTCGAGGCGAACCGCACCGACCCGGAGAGGTTGTCCCTGATCCTGCCCGGTTCGGACACCCCAGTTGCGCCGACGCATTGGAGCTTCGGCCAGCTCGCGAGCCAGGTCGGCGCGCCCGCCGCCTATCTCCGCCAGCTTCCTGCCGCGCTGGCGGGCATCAACCTGCAATATGGGCTGACCTCGCACCGGGCCGAGCAGATCAAGACGCTCGAAACCGATAACGGCCGTGTCGATCTGCGCGCCGTGACCGGCCCCGATTATGGACGCATCTACGACCACGAGTTGGTCGAGGCGGTGCAGCGGATCGCCGGCAACGGCACAGGCGATACGCGCTGGAAAGTGCCGGGCGTGCTCGATTGGTCGACTGGCGTCTACAATCCGCGCGTCGACATCACCAAGGACACGACGACGCTCTATGCGTCCGACCGCGACGTGTTCCTCTTCCTCGTCGACGATCTCGATCCCATCGAGGCCGGCCGGCTGCCGGACGGTTCGCCCGACCTCTATTTCCGCGGCTTCTACTGCTGGAACTCCGAGGTGGGCGCGAAGACGCTCGGCATGGCGAGCTTCTATCTCCGCGCCGTGTGCCAGAATCGAAACCTGTGGGGCGTCGAGGATTTCGAGGAAATCACGATCCGCCACAGCAAATATGCGGCCTCACGTTTCGCACACGAGGCCGCCCCGGCGCTGCTGAATTTCGCGAATTCCTCGCCCATGCCCTTCGTCAACGGCATCAAAGCCGCGCGGGAGAGGATCGTCGCGCGTTCGGACGAGGACCGCACCGACTTCCTGCGCAAGCGCGGCTTCTCGAAGGCCGAGACCGGCAAGATCATCGAGACCGTGTTGCAGGAGGAAGGCCGCCCGCCCGA
>DDNW01000016.1:7073-8920 GCA_002341345.1 Erythrobacter sp. UBA2510 | reverse complement strand
GCGAAATCGCCCGAGAACTTGATGCCGCCATCGGCGATGACCGGCACGCCGCCCGCCGCCTGCGCGCAGTCCATGATCGCGGTCAGCTGCGGCACGCCCACACCCGCCACCATGCGGGTGGTGCAGATGGAGCCCGGCCCGATGCCGACCTTGATCGCGTCCGCGCCCGCGTCGATCAGCGCCTTCGTCGCCTCGGCTGTTGCTACGTTACCCGCCACGACCTGCACCGAGTTGGAGAGCTTCTTGACCCGCTCGACCGCCTTTGCCACTTCATGATTATGACCATGGGCGGTGTCGATGATAATGACATCGCACCCGGCATCGACCAAAGCCTCGGTCCGGGCAAAGCCCTTGTCGCCCACCGTACTCGCAGCAGCGACGCGCAGGCGCCCGGCGGCGTCCTTGGTGGCGTCGGGGTTGAGCACCGCCTTCTCGATATCCTTGACCGTGATCAGGCCAACGCAATGATAGTCGCCGTCGACCACCAGCAGCTTTTCGATGCGGCGTGCATGGAGCAGTCGGCGCGCATCCTCGGAGGTAATGTCCTCCCCGACGGTGGCGAGGTTTTCGCTCGTCATCAGCTCCTTGACCGGCTGCGCGGGATTGTCGGCAAAGCGAACGTCGCGATTGGTCAGGATGCCGACCAGTTTGCCGCCCTTGTCGACCACCGGAATGCCGCTGATCTTGTGGCGATCCATCAGGGTCTGGGCATCGCCGAGCGGCGCATCGGGATGAATGGTGATCGGATTGACGACCATCCCGCTCTCGAAGCGCTTCACGCGCTGCACAGCGTCGCGCTGTTCCTCGACCGTCAGGTTGCGGTGGAGCACGCCAATGCCGCCCATCTGCGCCATGACGATCGCCATCTCGGCCTCGGTCACGGTGTCCATCGCCGCCGAAATGACCGGGATGTTGAGCGCGATGCCACGCGTCAGCTGGGTGCGTGTGCTGGCCTGACTGGGCAGGATTTCGCTCGCCGCCGGCTTCAGCAGGACGTCGTCGAAAGTAAGGCCGGTCTCGATTTCCATATGCCACCATATCTTGTGCCGGGCCCCAAGGCGAGGGGCATGCCGTGCGAGTCGTGGCGGCCCATGTAACCGCACTATGTTGCAGGTGCTAGGCCGCGTGGCATTGCCATCCACCGCAGCGGAACATTACTTGCGCCACGCGGTTCAATTCCGCACAAGACAGGCGCGATTTTTCCGCTGATCCAAAGGGGATAGCAGGTATGAGGCTCAATCCATTCAATCCGGGCTCGGTCAATGTCCGCCGGGGCAGCGGTGGCGGTGGCGGCGGGATGCGCGCCGGGGGCCTCGGCTGCGGCGGCATCATCATCGTGTTGCTGGGCGTGTTCGTCTTCGGGGCCGATCCGGCGCAGATGATCGGCATGGTCAATGGCGCACAGGAGAGCATGCCGCAATCGCAGGGGCAGGTCGCCTCGAACGAGAGCGCCGCCGAAATCTGCGACGACAACCAGTATGCCAACGAGGCCTGCAACGCGCTCGGCTCGCTCAACGAGACCTGGCAGCCACTATTCGCCGCTGCCCAAATCCCGTTCGAGCAACCGACGCTGGTCTTCTATCAGGGCGGTACCCGTTCGGGCTGCGGCGCGGCGTCGAGCGCAATGGGCCCGTTCTACTGCCCCGCCGATCAGGGCATCTATATCGACACCAGCTTCTACGACCAGATGGCGAACCAGCTTGGCGCAGGCGGCGATTTCGCCCGCTATTATGTGATGGCACATGAATATGGCCACCACGTGCAGTACCTGACCGGCATGGCCCAGCAGGTGCGCAGCGCGCAGCAGGCCAATCCGGGCGAACAGAACGCGCTCCAGGTTCGCATGG
>DDNW01000016.1:0-6992 GCA_002341345.1 Erythrobacter sp. UBA2510 | reverse complement strand
ACAGTCGATGAGCGAAGAGGAGGCAAACGCCTATTCGGTGCGGATCGAATTGCAGGCCGATTGCTATGCCGGGGTCTGGGCGGGCAAGAACCGCAATCTGATCGAGGCAGGCGACTTCGAGGAAGGCATGCGCGCCGCCAGCGCCATCGGTGACGATGCGCTGACGCAAGGCCGCGTCTCTGCCGAGAACTTCACCCACGGCACCAGCGCCCAGCGGATGGAGTGGCTGCAGCGCGGTATTCGCACGGCCGATGAAGACCAGTGCGATACCTTCGCCGAGTTCCGTCAGTAAAGACTCAGATCGTTCGCGAAACAGTCCGCTCGGGCGCGTCCGTGCAATCCTCGTCGACCTTGACGACGGGGCGCACGGCAACCGGCGATGCATAGGACACTGCAACGGTCCTCAGGACGCCGACCGGCATAAGCTGCCACTGCGCGGCGCGTGACACAGAAGCTGCCTCGAAGGCAGCCGACTTGTGCGCCTCCATCTCCGCAATCGCCTCGTCCAGCCCGCGCAGGATCTGCTCTCGCTGCTGCACGCTGAGGTTCTTGTCGGCGGCAATCGCCTCACGCGCCGCTTCGATACCATTGAGCGCGCTCCCCAAGACCTGCTTCTTGCACACGATCATCGCGCGCCGGCCATCACCCAGATCGCGCTCGATGACGGTCTCACTGCTTTTCTCGCATTCCGCAACGTCGATCGAAAGCGCCATGGCGCGCGCTTCGCGCCCGGCCTTGCGGCCCACCTCACGCGCCGTTTGCGCGTCGGCACGGGCAATCCGCACATCATGCTCGATCCAGCGGTGTTCGCCCGCCTCGAGTTTTTCGAGTTCGGACTCTAGCCGCTCCATCTCGGCCTCGAATGCCTCTTCGTCGAAATCGCCGTCATGCATGACGATATGCCGTTCAATCCGGCGAAAACCGCCATCCTCGCCATCAAGCTCGATCTGGATGACATGCCTGCGCACTTCAGGTGCCTCGGGAGGTGCCGGAGGGACCGGTGGTTCGGGCGCAATCGGCGTCAGCGGTGCTTCGGGTGCGGGTGGCGGCGCCAGCGGGTCGGCGGCATCCTGCACCTGTTCGGGTAGTGCATAGCTGACCGTGGCAGTCAGCGGGATGACCAGTGCGGTGCTTGCCAGCGCGGCCATGCCCAGCTTGCGGCGGCGGGATGAAATATCGGACATTGCGAGGCTTCTGAGACGATGGACGATCGACTTCTCGCCCAGCACCGGACAGGCCATCGGTGCCGCCAGCGCCAGATGCTCCCCGGCGGCAAAGCCCGCGATCACCTCGGCATAGGCGGCCCTTTCACCGCGTCCGCGACCCGCGACAACGCGCGCATCGCATGCTGCTTCCTGGTCCCGTCGCATCGCTCGCCAGCCCCACCAGGCGAGCGGATTGAACCAGTGCAAGGCCAGCAGCGGCTGTGCCGCCACATTGGCAACGAGATCGTGCCCGCGATGGTGCGCCAGCTCGTGCGCAATCGCCATATCGCGCTGCGTAAGGTCGAGCTGCGCCATGAAGAATGGCGGCAAGGCAACGACCTTGTCGAAAATGCCGAAGGCTACCGGCGAAGTGACCGCCGGGGTCTCGACCAGCCTGATGTGACCGGATTCGCCGACCGGGCGCGCCTGTGCGAGAAGTTCGTCACGCATCGCCTGATACTGGCGCGCGCGTAACAGCAGAAAAACAAGCGCTCCCGCCAGCCAGACCAAGATCAGTATTTCGGACAGCTCGAGCACACCGGCGGATGCGGCAGAGGCCGCCCCGGCTTCGGCATTTTTTGCAGGCAGGATGATCATCGCCTCGATCGCCCCGGCGGGCATTGCGCTCTGTTCCGGCGCCATGCTGGCGGGCAGGACGAGCGGCGGCATAAGGAAGCGCAGCAGCGGCAGCGCCCATAGGCCATAGGCGATCTGCGGCCCGAAATGCCTACCCACGGGCCTGCGGACCACCAACACCAGCGCGATCAGGGCGCCGGTCCAGATCAGCGTATCGACGAGAAAGGAGGTGATGGCATCGAGGACGAGGCCGCTCATTTCTTCAGCTCCGCCAGCAGGCGCTCGATCTCGGCAATGTCTTGCGCGGAAAGCGCTTCGGATTGTGCGAGATGGGCGAACAGCGGGGCTGCACGACCACCGAACAACCGGTCGACCAGACGGCGGCTCTCGGTGCCGACGTAATCGCTGCGTTCAAGCAGCGGCGTGTAAAGAAAACGGCGGCCATCGGGCTGCGTCGCCAGCGCACCCTTACTGACGAGACGGGCAAGCAGAGTCTTGACCGTCGGGATCGACCAGTCGCGCGCGTCGCAAAGGTTCTCGCAGACTTCGACGGCGGTTTGCGGCGCCCGGTGCCACAGCACCTCCATCACCGCATGCTCAGCCTCGCTGATGCGCTCGGGCGCCTTGTCGATGCCAGTCCCGGAACTCACGGTTCGCCTCCCTCAAGACTACGTGTGTAGACGTTATGTTTACATTTGTAGTCTGAATGTCAAGTGAACCGCGTATCTAGCGGGCAATCGGATGGAATCAGAGAACGAGCTTGTTCTCGACCGCGCGCAGGGCGTCGGTGCCATGCTCGGCCTGAATGCGCAGCTTTTCCAGCGCCGACTGGCAGGCAGAGGCCATCACCATGACCTCCTGCTGAAAGTCCTTGTAGCTCATTCCGGTGGTAAAGGTCGCTTCGGTCCGCTGCGTGACCATGCAGCGATCTTCGCCCAGCGACTCGAAATGATAGCTCTCGGTGGTCCGCAAGAGCGCTCCGAACGGCGGCAGGATTTCGCACACATATTGGTAATGCTCGCCCGGTTCGACGCGGGTCTCCTGCAACTCGAACATATGGTCGGGCAGGCTCTTCAGGATCATGCGATAGCGGCCTTTCATGCCCACGACCGGCATCACCTCGTGCCCCAGCAGGCGCTTGGAATTGGTCGGGCTGTTCCAGTTTACCAGCGCATAGACCTCTTCCACCTGACAGGCGAATTCGACGGCGAGGTCGAAATGCACCGGACCTTCCGGAGCAGTCTTGCGCTTGAACAGACCTAACATCGAGCCGACTTCCTCTGCGGTAACATGACGTTAGGCATAGCGGGAAAGTCCTACCAAATTCCTGAAGTCCCCGTTCAGCCGGCTGCCACCTCGTCGTCGGTACGCCCGACCGCCGACCAGTCGACCCGGCGCGTCGCGTACATGATCCCGGCCAGCGCGGCGAAGAGCAGCAGCGAACCGATCAGCAGCGAATAGGTTTCGAGGTTCAGCAGCACGTAAAGCAGCGCGTAGAGGCCGGTCAGCATCGCCCCGATAAAGCCCGCTCGCCGCCATGTGCCAAGCACTGCCGCGCTATAGGCGGTCAGCAGGCCGATGATCGCGGCGGCGGCGATCAGATAGGCCAACGCGAAGCCGACGATTTCGGCAAAGGCCAGCAACATTACGAAAAACAGCACCAGACCGGCGCCCGTCAGCAGATATTCGGCGGGAGAAACCCGCGCACCTCCCACGACGTCGAACATCAGGAAGGCGACAAAGGTGAAGCCGATGAAGAGGAAGCCGTATTTCACCGCACGATCGACCTGGCTATAGAGATCGACCGGATCGACCAGCGCGATGCTCGCCATCTGTGTGTCGCGGCCGTCTTCGGTGCTCACCAGAGCCTGGCCCAGCGCCAGATTGGTGATCCCGTCATAACTGGCGGTGAAGCCGGTATCGTTGATCTCGCGATTGTCGGGCAGAAAGCCCCCGGCAAAGCTGGGATGCGGCCAAGGCGAGGTGACATGCCATTCGGTCTCCCCGCCGCGCGGAACCAGCTGCAACGCCTCGCTGCCGCGCAGGCCATAGCGCCATTCGACGCTGAGCGGCGCGGCGCCGTCCCACTCGACGAAGGTCGAAAAGCCCGCCCCGCCCGTGGCCGCCGGGCCGTTGCCGGGCTGTAATTGCGCCGCCTTCCCGGCCATGGTCACGCTGGCATCGTCTTTCAGCCCGCGCGGATCGGAGACGCCGAAGCGCAGTTCCGCCTGGTCGAACAGCAGCGCCTCACGCCTGACACCATGGCGCGCAAGGTCGTCGGGCAAGGCAAAGCTGGCGGTGCCGCTGATCTCGGTCTCGTAGACCACGCTTTCGTAGATTGCGTAGCCCTTGCGGTCGGGATCGATCGCAGTGTCGATGCTCTGGTGATCGGGCGAGACGAACAATTCGTGTCGCACGCGTGTAACCGTGTTGCGGGGCTGGCCGTCCACCGTCTCGGAGCGGGTGACATCCTCCATGAAGGGGATGACGAGGACCGGACCGGTGATGGTTTGCGCCCCGCCCCATCCTTCGGTGATCGAAGCCTGCGCGGTGCGCGATTGCTGCTCCCGGTCATAGACCAGCGCATAGGTCAGCAGCAGAGGGATGATCAGAACAAGCGCGACGAGACCAGCCAGAAACAGCTTGAATCCTGCACTACGCTCTTTGCCCGACCACTTTGCCATCGTTCTTTTCCCTCACTGCCACGTTAGCATATTCGACGATGAGCCGTGCTTTGTAAGCGACGAACTGAATGATGGGTGAATTGGCGTGGATGTTGTCGTCCGGCTCTACGCGGTGCACCATGCCGGTCATGCTGAAACGATTCACCCTTGCCGCGCTGATGCTATTGCCTGCCCCGCTCGCTGCGCAGGAAGCCGAGGCGGAGACCCCACCCACCGCCGATGAGCCGGAACACATCCCTGAAACCGTCGACATCGTGCTCGACACCACGATGGGCGACATCACCATCGCGCTGGAGACAGAGCGCGCGCCGATCACCGCAGGCAATTTCCTGCGCTATGTCGAGGAAGATCGCTTCGACGGCACGGTGTTCTACCGGGCGATGAAGGTCGCGTGGGGCGAGCAGCCCAACGGCCTGATCCAGGGCGGCACGCAGTGGGATCCCGAGCGCATCCTGCCCGGTATTCCGCACGAGCCGACGACCCAAACCGGCCTCAGCCATACGCGCGGGGCGCTGTCGATGGCGATGAACGAACCCGGCACTGCCAATGGCGATTTCTCGATCATGCTTGGCGATCAGACCGGGCTCGACGCCAACCCGCAGGCGACCGAGCCGGTGTGGCAGAGCGGCTATGCCGTGTTCGGCTATGTCATCGATGGCATGGACGTCGTCCAGGCGATCCACGCCGCGCCGACCGACCCGGACAAGGGCGAGGGCTTCATGAAAGGCCAGATGCTCGCCGAGCCGGTGGTGATTACCGAGGCGCGGGTGGTTGGGGGGCAACGACCAACTAAAACAAGTCAAATCGCCCTGCAGTCTCTAAACCAAAAAGCCGAAGGTCCAATCCTCACAGGGTGTTGGATGGTTCAATTTACCGCCTAACTGCATTGTGAATTGTCATTGTATCTCCACGATCAAGATAGCAGGAGCGCCCGTTCCGATTTTCGAGTAAAATCCAACGAAAATCGGACGTTGATACAAGAACAGTAAAACTCCCAGTTCCATCGACGAAATTCTCAACAAACGCGGGGCCAAGTTCACGATTTGCCCATCCACGAACTTTTACTGAACCAAATTTGTCGGTTCCCAAGCTACAACGAGGGAAGCCTTCACCTGGAAGGCCAAATCGCTCTTCAAACTGATTGTCTTCGATGCTGCGAAGGACTTGGGACTTTTGGCCATTTTCTGGACAGAATGTGTCCGAAAAAGTTTCACCCTGCGACCGCCATAATTGCCATGAAGCGCTGTCGAATTCCGACATTCCACGGTCAATTACCAAAATTGCCCGTATTCTTTTGGCTTGGTGCAAAACCATTATAGTAACATCTCCGCCTTCGGAGGCGGAGAAACCAGCCCTAACTTCTTCGCTCGACACGCAACGATCAGCTGCGACTGCCTGAACAGAGATCAGTGCAATCGCTGAAAGCAAAAATGCCCAGATCGACTGCACCAAGAACCGCATCAGTAAACGCGCTTCTTCGGCTTGATGTACTCGATATCGTCGGTGAGCGTGTATTCGTGCACCGGGCGATAATCGATCTTCACGTCGCCGCCATTGCCGCCCCAGCCTTCGAACCAGGCCACGGTGTGCTTCATCCATTCGGCGTCGTTGCGATCGGGGAAGTCCTCGTGCGCGTGGGCACCGCGGCTTTCCTTGCGGTTTTCCGCCGAGTTCATCGTCACCACGGCCTGCGCCATCAGGTTGTCGAGCTCGAGCGTCTCGATCAGGTCCGAGTTCCAGATCAGCGACTGATCGTAGACCTTCACGTCCTGCAACCGCTTGTTCACGCCCTTGAGCATCTCCTTGCCCTCGGCCAGCAGCGCGCTGTCGCGGAACACGGCGGCATGCTTCTGCATGGTCTGCTGCATTTCCTTGCGCACCTCGGCGGTCGAGGAACCGCCATTGGCGTAACGGAAGTGGTCGAGACGGCCGAGCGCGAAATCGGCACTGTCGGCAGGCAGCTCGTCATGCTTCGTGCCCGGTGCGATCAGCTCCTTCAGGCGGAAACCGGTCGCACGGCCGAACACCACGAGGTCGATCAGTGAGTTCGAGCCAAGGCGGTTCGCGCCATGGACCGACACGCAGGCCGCTTCGCCCACCGCGAACAGGCCGGGGACGACGTGATCGGGGTTGCCGTCGGGGCCGATGGTCACGACCTCGCCGTGGTAGTTACACGGAATGCCGCCCATGTTGTAATGGACCGTGGGGGTCACGGGCAGCGGCTGGCGGGTCAGGTCGACACCGGCAAAGATCTTGCCGCTCTCGGTGATGCCCGGAAGCCGCTCGGCCAGCACCTTCGGGTCGATATGATCGAGATGCAGATAGATGTGGTCGCCATCCGGGCCCACACCGCGCCCTTCGCGCATTTCCATCGCCATCGAACGCGACACGACGTCGCGGCTGGCCAGGTCCTTCGCGGACGGGGCATAACGCTCCATGAAGCGCTCGCCTTCGGAGTTTGTCAGATAGCCGCCCTCGCCGCGCGCGCCCTCTGTGATGAGGACGCCGGCGCCGTAAATGCCGGTCG
>DDNW01000145.1:423-2788 GCA_002341345.1 Erythrobacter sp. UBA2510 | reverse complement strand
CTTCATGCCGAGCGAGATGCGCTCCTTGTCGATATCGACGTCGAGCACGACTGCGTTGACCTCTTCACCCTTGCGGTGCAGCGCCAGCGCGTCTTCGCCCGAAATGCCCCACGCGATGTCGGACATGTGGACCATGCCATCGACGTCGCCGGGCAGGCCGATGAACAGGCCGAACTCGGTCGCGTTCTTGACTTCGCCCGAAACGGTCGAGCCGATCGGATGCGCTTCGGCGAACTCTTCCCACGGATTGCGCTGGGCCTGCTTGAGGCCGAGCGAGATACGACGCTTCTCGGCATCGACCTCGAGCACCATGACCTCGACTTCCTGCGAGGTGGAGACGATCTTGCCGGGATGGACGTTCTTCTTCGTCCAGCTCATCTCGGACACGTGAACGAGGCCCTCGATCCCCGGCTCCAGCTCCACAAAGGCGCCGTATTCGGTGATGTTGGTGACTTCGCCCGAGACCTTGGCGCCGATCGGGTACTTGGCGCCGACGCCTTCCCACGGATCGCTTTCGAGCTGCTTCATGCCGAGGCTGATGCGCTGCGTTTCCGGGTTGATGCGGACGATCTGGACGGTCACGGTCTGGCCGATTTCGATCACCTCGGTCGGGTGATTGACCCGCTTGTAGCTCATGTCGGTGACATGGAGCAGGCCGTCGATGCCGCCCAGGTCGACGAAGGCGCCGTAATCGGTGATGTTCTTGACCACGCCGTCGATCACCTGGCCCTCGGCCAGCTTGTCGATCAGCTCGCTGCGCTGCTCGGCGCGGGTTTCTTCCAGCACGGCGCGGCGCGAGACGACGATATTGCCGCGGCGGCGGTCCATCTTGAGGATCTGGAAGGGCTGCGGCATGTCCATCAGCGGACCGACATCGCGCACCGGGCGAATGTCGACCTGGCTGCCGGGCAGGAAGGCCACGGCGCCGTCGAGATCGACGGTGAAACCACCCTTGACGCGGCCGAAGATGCGGCCTTCGACGCGCTTGCCTTCGCCAAACTCGCTTTCCAGCTTGTCCCACGCGGCTTCGCGGCGGGCGCGGTCACGCGACAGCATGGCTTCGCCGTCGGCGTTCTCGACGCGATCGACGAACACTTCGACTTCGGAACCGACCGACAGACCGTGGTCGTCTTCGCTGCGCGCAAATTCCTTGAGGTTGACGCGGCCTTCGCTCTTGAGGCCGACATCGATGGTCGCCATGCCGTTTTCGATGGCGGTGACGGTGCCCTTGACGACGCGGCCTTCGAAGCCGCCCTCGGCGCCGCCGAGCTGTTCGTCGAGGAGAGCCGCGAATTCGTCGCGGGTCGGGTTGGCAGTGCTAGCCATAGGTATCCAAAATCCTGTCTTCGTTTTGCTACCGGCCACCGGTTTATCCGGGGTCTTTCACCGTCTGCCTGCGCACCATTGCGCTGGCCGTACGGGGCAAGAGGCCGATCTCCGCGCGAGGCCGAATGCCGCCGCCCGGGTTCCTTCAACCGATAAAAGTTGCGTGAACGGGCGCGCGCCTAGGCCAAGCGCACGCGAAAGGCAAGGAAAACCGGGTATGGCAGCGGCGTCTGGAAGCGTGGCAAATCCTACAGGATGGAACACATGGAACACGGTCCTGACACTGGAATCGGGCCGGGGCGGGGAGGGGCATTGCATCGGGCCTGCATGGTGCTTCAGCGCCCGCGTAGGAAAGATCAGTGCCGGGTGGCGGTCAGCCGGACCAGCTGGCGGTCGTGCAGGCGAGTCAGCGCGGCGAGGGCGCAGGTGGCGCCGACCAGGCACATCAGCATGTCCCATTGCGTGTCCCACGGATCGCCCTGCGTGCCGAGGAACTCGTCGGCGCCCTGACCCAGCGCCATCGCCGCACCGAACTCGATCAGCTCGTACGATGCGCTGACGGCGAGACAGCAGGCGAGCACCAGCACTGCCAGCAGCCAGCCGCGATGCAGGCCGCCGAGCCGCACCAGCAGCTCGCGCAGGACGATGGCGGGAACGAAGCCTTGCATGAAATGGCCGAACCGGTCGTAGGGGTTGCGCGCGAGATCGAGCCAGTTCTGCACCTCGAACCCGATGGGGACCCGGGCATAGGTGTAAGCGCCGCCCAGCATCAGCACGAGGCCATGCGCGGCAATCAGGATCAGCGACAGGCTGGTGAGGGGAAAATTCCCGCGCGTCGCCCACAGGATTGGCAGCGCGATCAGCGCCGGGGCGACCTCCATCCACCAGGTCGCTCGGTCGTAAGGGGCCCAGCCCGATGCGACGAGACCCGCAACCCAGGCTGCGCTCAGTGCCAGCAGCAGGGGCGAGTTGCCGCGCTCTACCATGTCAGCCTTGCATTGCCTCTTCGACCGCCAGGATCGCGGCGGCGATGGCCTCT
>DDNW01000145.1:0-336 GCA_002341345.1 Erythrobacter sp. UBA2510 | reverse complement strand
CGCGGCGGCGATGGCCTCTTCGCGATTGAGGTCGGAGGTGTCGAGTACAACCGCGTCGGGCGCGGCAACCAGCGGCGCGTCCTTGCGATTGGTGTCGCGCGCGTCGCGGCGGCGTAGATCGTTTTCGATGGCCTCGAGCGAATGCTTCTCGCCACGCTCGGTCATTTCCGTCCAGCGGCGCATGGCGCGTGCTTCCACACTGGCGGTGACGAACAGCTTTGCGTCGGCATCGGGTGCGATGACGGTCCCGATATCGCGGCCGTCGAGCACGGCGCCGCCAGCTTGCGTGGCGAAGGCGCGCTGACGCTCGAACAGCGCGTGGCGGACTTCCGGGTG
>DDNW01000026.1 GCA_002341345.1 Erythrobacter sp. UBA2510 | reverse complement strand
CTCAAATCGATGAATGGCTGAATGAAGCGCAGTTGCTCCACCGCGACCGCCATGGCTGGCTTGCCGTGCACGAGCGTGTCGCCATCCTCCGGCGGGCTGCGGATATCATGCGCGAACGAGCCGAGGATCTGGCTCTCCAGATCGTCAGGGAGGGCGGCAAACCGCTGGTCGATGCGCGCGTGGAAGCCGGTCGCGCGATCAACAGCGTCGACTTGTGCGTTCAGGCGCTGAGTGAGGGCGGCGGCCATGAAATTCCGATGGACCTGACAGAAGCGGGTGCGGGAAGGACGGCCTATACCTTCCGCGAACCGATCGGTCCTGTCGTGGCGATCTCGGCATTCAATCACCCGCTCAACCTGATCGTCCATCAGGTTGGACCGGCGGTAGCAGCCGGGTGCCCCGTTCTCATCAAGCCTGCGCTGGAAACGCCTCTGTCATGCCAGAGCTTCGTGAGCATTCTTCATGAAGCCGGCCTGCCCGAGGCCTGGTGCCGGTTCGCACCTTGCGGCAACGATATTGCCGAAAGAATGGTAACCGATCCGCGCACGGAGTTCTTCTCATTCATCGGTTCTGCGAAGATCGGCTGGATGCTTCGCTCGAA
The DNA here is from genome assembly GCA_002341345.1 of Erythrobacter sp. UBA2510. Taxonomy (GTDB): domain Bacteria; phylum Pseudomonadota; class Alphaproteobacteria; order Sphingomonadales; family Sphingomonadaceae; genus Alteraurantiacibacter. The sequence continues at coordinate 11,502 of DDNW01000026.1, read as the reverse complement.
GCTGGCGCCGGGAACCCGCATTGCTCTCGAGCACGGCGGCGCGGCGCCGGTAATCGTGGACAGCGGCGTGGAGCGCGCAGCAGTGATCGCCTCGTTGCTCAAAGGCGGGTTCTATCATTCGGGTCAGGTCTGCGTTTCCGTGCAGCGCGTGTACGTCCCTGCTGCAGAATTGAAAGACTTCGCCAATGACCTAGGGCGAGCTGCCGAAAAGCTGGTCGTGGGCGATCCCGCCGATGCTAAAACCCAATGCGGCCCCTTGATCCGGACGGAGGAAGTCGACCGCGTCGAACGCTGGGTCGATGAAGCCATTGCAGCAGGCGGCACCCTGGTGTGCGGGGGAAGCCGTCTGAGTGACACTCTTTTCTCCCCGACCGTCATTGTCGATCCTCCCGAAAGTGCCAAGGTATCCCAGGAAGAAATCTTCGGCCCCGTGATCTGCGTGTATGGCTATGACGATATCGACCTGGCTATCGAGCAGGCCAATGCCCTGCCTTACGCCTTTCAGGCCGCTGTATTCAGCGATCGGCTGTCAATCGCCAATCATTGCATACAGTCTCTGGCGGGATCGGCTGTGATGGTGAACGACCATACGGCATTCCGCGTGGACTGGATGCCTTTTGCAGGGCTGCGCCGCTCCGGGCTTGGCGTCGGCGGGATCCCCTACACTATGGCGGATATGAGCATTGAAAAAATGGCCGTCTGGAACTGGCCTGCGGCGGCATCATAGCCCGTTCGACAGACCCGGGATGGCGACACGGGCAGCTTCGCACTCGTCGGCCTTTCCCGAAGTTAAGTCTCTTATGGGCGGCCGACAAAAGCCGTGCATTGGCGAGCCTGACCGAACTGGCGCACGAGGCGCGGACATCAAGGCTCGGCGGTACCCGCAAGTGCATCGATGATGCGGCAATCGCCTACAGTGTCTTGCTCGCAGGCAGCGATCATACGCCCAAGTTCCGTCCGCAACGCCTCCAGGCTCGCGATCTTGCGCTCGACCTCGCCGAGATGGCTTCTGGCCAGAGCGTCGATGCCCGCGCAGGACCGGTCGGCATCATCGGAGAGATCGAGCAATTCCCTGATGCGTGCCATGGAGAAGCCGAGATCACGCGCGCGCCGTATGAAGTTAAGGCGCGCTTCCTCTGCTGGTCCATAATCGCGATAATTGGCCCGCGTGCGTGGAGGGGCAGCGAGGATACCCTCACGCTCGTAGAAGCGGATTGTTTCGGATTTGACGCCGGTTATCCGGGCAAGTTGACCAATTCTCATGACAAAGGCTCCTGCCGCTTGACCTTGTAGTTACTACAAGGTGCATAGGGCGGATCGACGCAAGGAGTCGAGTAAATGGGAAAGACCTGCTGCGGCCCCGATGAGGCCGGTGCAAACAACAACGATCCGACATGGCGGCGCATTCTGTGGATCGCACTGGGCCTTAATGCAATCATGTTCGGCGTGGAGATCGTGGCAGGCATTGCTGCGGATTCGCGCGCCTTGCAGGCCGACGCGCTCGACTTTCTCGGTGATGCGGCAAACTATGCTATCAGTCTCGGTGTAGCGGGGATGGCGCTCGTCTGGCGCGCGCGTGCGGCTCTCGTAAAGGCGGCGACCATGCTGGCTTTCGGCCTGTGGGTGCTCGGCTCGGCCATCTGGGGTTTCTTTGTCGGGGCGTCGCCCGACCCGGGAACGATGGGCGCCATCGGTTCTCTTGCTCTGGCGGTAAATCTCGCCGTCGCCGCGATGCTGTTCCGGTATCGCTCGGGCGATGCGAACATGCGCTCGGTGTGGATCTGTTCGCGCAACGACGCGATCGGTAATATCGCCGTGCTGGCGGCAGCGATTGGCGTTTTCGGCACCGGCCGTGCGTGGCCCGATCTGGTTGTGGCGAGCATCATGGCAGGACTGGCGGTGTGGGGAAGTGCCGAAGTCTCCAAACAGGCCCGTGGCGAACTGCGCTCTACCTAAACTCCAGAAAATCCCCGCGATCGGGGGTTGGAGGAAATACATTTCCGTCTACACCCTGCTATTGCGGATTAATTGCAACAGATATAGAGACCCCTCATGCATCGCATCGTCTCCGCCACCGTCCATCCGGCACTGCGGCTCATTCTGCTGGCGCTTGCGCTGTGTCTGTCCGTCACCGCGAACGCGGAAGAACCCGACGTGCGAACCACCTGGCGTCTGCTCGATTATATCGCGGTCGACTACGCCTCCGCCGTTTCCGAGGGACGTGTTGCCGACGAATTCGAATATCGCGAAATGGTGGAGTTTTCCGATGTCGTGGCGCGGCAGATCGCTGCATTGCCGGATACTAAAGACAATCAAGCACTCATCCGCCGATCGGACCAGCTGCGAGCTCTGATCGCCAATAAGGAACCCGCCGAGCGAGTTGGGCGCTTAGCGCGCGCGCTGGCAGCCTCGTTGCTGACAGCCTACCCGGTTCCGCTTGCCCCTTCGCAAGCGCCCGACCTTGACCGCGCCCGCACTCTCTTCGCGCAGAACTGCGCCTCGTGTCACGGCGCCGCCGGAAGTGCGCCACCGGCCGCAATGCAGGCACTTGATCCCCCGCCGATCGACTTCACCGATATCGACCGGGCGCGGCAGCGCAGTGCGTTCGGGCTTTACCAGGTCATCACGCAAGGGCTGGAAGGAACGTCCATGGCCAGCTTCGCATCGCTGTCCGACGAGGATCGCTGGGCGCTTGCATTCCATGCCGGCAGCATTGCTTTTGAAGATGTGGCCAAGGGCGAGCGTATTTGGCGGGAAGATGATGGCATACGCCAGCTTGTCCCCGATCTCGAGACGCTCGCCGCGCTCACACCGGAAAGTCTGGCCGAGCAGATCGGCGAGGACCGTGCGCTCGCCGTCATGGCCTATCTTCGCGCCAATCCCGATGCGGTGGGACAGGCAAATGACGCAGGTTCGCTCGCCTTCGTTCGCGATACGCTCGATCGCAGCCTGTCAGCTTATCGGGCTGGCAACCGAGAGGAAGCGCGGCAGCTTGCCCTGTCTGCCTATCTCGACGGGTTTGAACCCCTGGAGGCCCTCCTGGCAACGCGCGATGGCGGTTTGATGCGGGAGGTAGAACAGGCGCTCGGGCAATTCCGGGCCGGAATAGAGTCCGGTGCGAATCCATCCGAACTACAGCAACTAAGGGCTCGCATCGATAGTCTGCTGGCAAGAGCCGAGGAAGCGTTGGCTCCTGAGGCGGCCAGCGAAATCTCGACCTTTCTCGGGGCGTTCACCATTCTCCTGCGCGAGGGGATCGAAGCAATTCTGGTTGTGATCGCCATGATCGCCTTTGTGAAAAAGTCGCAGCGCTCCGAGGTATTGCCCTATATCCATGGTGGGTGGATCGCTGCTCTTTTCGCAGGTGTCGCCACCTGGGTCGTAGCAACCTACTTCGTAAGCATCAGCGGGGCGAGCCGCGAGATGACCGAAGGGATCGGCGCGCTGCTTGCGGCTGTCATTCTCGTATCGGTCGGGATCTGGATGCACGGCAAATCCCAGGCCGAGGAGTGGCGGCGCTATATCCAGGAAAAAATGGGCAAGGCGCTTTCGCGCGGATCGGCATGGTTTCTCTTTGGTCTTGCATTCGTGGTCGTCTACCGGGAAGCGTTCGAGACTTTCCTGTTCTACGCTGCCCTGTGGAACCCGCAGAGCAGCGGCATCATACTGGCAGGTGCCTTGTCCGCAGTAGCGCTGCTGGCGCTCATTGCATGGGCCATGCTGCGCTACAGCCGCAAACTGCCGATCACCCAGTTCTTCCGCTACAGTGCTATCCTGATTGCGATCCTTGCGGTCATTCTCGCGGGCAAGGGCGTGGGCGCTTTCCAGGAGGCCGGAGTTCTTTCCGCCACTTTCATTGCCGGCTTGCCGCGCCTCGCCTAACTCGGCTTCTTCCCGACTGTCGAGACGATCGGCGCGCAATTGCTCACGCTGCTGGCCCTGATTGTCGGATTTCGCGCAAGCCGAGCTACTTCCAATCCGCCACCGGCAAACGTTACGGGATAAGTGGTCCCGGCTACGCAGTCTCCTCGATCCGGCCACAGGGCGGGCGTGCGAAGGACTATCCCACGCTTCAAGGCAGGCATAGAGTTCGGCCAAAAAGAACCCTGCAGGTCTGTAATACCTCGCTGACTGATGCGTCAGTCACATCGAGGTGTTCAAATGACCGATGACATCGCCAGAAAATTGAAAGCTGCTGCGGCCCGGCTTTTTACTCAGCACGGATATACGGCAACCCGCGTCGCGGACATCGTCGCGAATGCGGGCGTAGCGCAGGGGACCTTTTACCTGCATTTTGAAAACAAGCCGTCGCTGTTTGTCGCGCTTATCGATGAATTCTTTGCAGGACTGATTGAGGAGACCATTGCCCGCCATCCCGCCAAGCGGCTGCAAACTGGAGAGCATCTATCAGCCGAGGTTGAGGAGATCTGGATGACCATCATTCGGTATGGCCGCAAGCATGATATTCTGACCAGGCTGGTCTTGCGTGAGGCCCATGCGCTTCGGCCCGAGCAGCGCGCTCATATCAATCGACATTTCGAGCAAGGTGCTGACGCGCTCGCGCGGTATCTCGAAGATGCCCAACAGCTCGGCCTGGTGAAGAATCTCCCGGCGCGACTCATTGCTTGGCTTCTTGTCGGAATGATCGAGCGGGCAATGCACTACGCCGTTTTTGTCGCGCCGAACGCACCGAGCGTGTCGCTGGCAGGGCATTGCACCGAGTTCGAACTCCTGGGCCTGCTGGAACCTAGTGCCGCTAGGACCGGAGGCGAATCATGAGATCCAGACAGAAGGTCTACATCGGCATTGGCCTGCTCGTATTGCTAGCCGCTTCGGCAGCGACAATCTGGTTGATGCAGCCTGATCGGCATGAGCGAGAAGGTCATCTGGTACTCAATGGAAATGTCGACATTCGTCAGGTCAATCTGGCGTTCAAGGTTCCAGGCAGGATCGACCGATTGGCGTTCGATGAGGGAGATAGGGTCGAGTCTGGCGATCTTTTGGCTTCGCTAGAGCCGCAGGATTACAAGAACGAGATCGCACTGGCCGAAGCGCGTGCCAGCCAACGCTCCGCAGCGCTCGCCGCTCTCGAATCGGGCAGCAGGCCGGAAGAGATCGAGCGGGCGAGAGCCCGCGTTGAGGAAGCGGAGTCCGCACTGGGCATAGCCCAAGCCACTCTGGATCGAGTCGAGCACCTTGCCGAACGCGGGTTTGCCGCACGGCAGACCCAGGACGAGGCGCGGTCACAGCGCGATCGTGCGGCCGCTCAGCGGCAGGCGGCGCTCGAGGAACTCTCGCTTGCGCGCAAGGGTCCGCGGCGCGAAGAAATCCAGCAAGGACGCGCGGCGCTCGGCGGCGAGCGAGCTGCCGCTGCACTCGCCCGGCAACGCCTGGTGGATGCAAACCTCTACGCGCCCGCTGACGGGATCATCCTGACGCGCGCACGCGAGGTTGGGGCCATTGTGGGTCCTGGCGAAACCGTCTTCACACTCGCGCACACCTCGCCCATGTGGGTCCGAACCTATATCGAGGAACCCGACCTCGAGCGCGTCGAGATCGGTGCCCCCGCGACAGTGTTGACCGAGGCTGGCCGCGCATTCCCCGGTCGCATCGCCTACATCTCACCGACAGCCGAGTTTACACCCAAGTCCGTTGAGACCCGCGAACAGCGCACTAGCCTTGTCTACCGGGTGCGTGTGCGTATCGAAGATCAAGACGGAATCCTGAAGCAGGGCATGCCAGTCTCCGTGATTGTCCGTCCCGCCGCCAGAGAGCGGTGACCGGTGACAGCTCTGGTGACCATCGAAGGCCTGACCAAACGGTTCCCCAAGCAAGCCGAACCGGCATTGCGGAGTGTAAGCACGCAGATCAGGTCGGGGCACATCGTGGGGCTGGTTGGGCCCGATGGCTCGGGGAAGACTACGTTCTTGCGCCTGATCGCCGGACTGCTGCGCCCCGATGAAGGCGGGATCGACGTGGGAGGTTTCGATCCCGTAGCCAACGCGAAGGAGGTGCGCGCGCGCATTGCCTACATGCCGCAACGTTTCGGCCTCTACGAGGATCTGAGCGTGGAGGAGAATCTCAATCTCTACGCAGATCTGCGCGGACTGGTTGGATCAGCGCGCAAGGCGACATTCGAGCGGCTTCTCGACTTTACCGGCCTAGCGCCATTTACCGGCAGACTGGCAGGCGCCTTGTCGGGCGGCATGAAGCAGAAGCTCGGGCTCGCCTGCGCTCTCGTTGTTACACCTGAACTTCTGTTGCTGGACGAGCCAAGCGTCGGCGTCGATCCGATTTCGCGGCGCGAACTCTGGCGAATGGTAAGCCGACTGACCGATGAAGGGATCACGGTCGTTTGGGCAACCGCCTACCTCGATGAGGCCGAGAAATGCGAGACTGTGCTCGTGTTGAGCGAGGGCGATCTCATCTTCGACGGTCGACCGACCGATCTGGCCGCGCGTGTCGCTGGCAGGGTGTTTTTGATCGAGGGCATCGAGGGCGATCGGCGCTACGTTTTGAACAGAGCACGCCAACACGAGGCTGTGATGGATGGAACAATCCAGGCCAGCCATGTCAGGCTGTTGCTCAATGAGAACGCGCGTGCCCTCTCTCTGGCTTCGATTGGCGCGGGGGATGAAGCTCGGCTGAAACCTGTCGCGCCGCGGTTCGAGGATGCGTTCATCGATCTCATTGGCGGCGGGTTTCGCGCTGAATCGCCCTTCGCCGGCGGTTCGCAGCGCAGCCACGATATAGCGATTGCCGTAGAGGCGCGCGGACTAACGCGGATGTTCGGCTCCTTCACTGCGGCTTCCGAGATCAGTTTCGATGTGCGTCGAGGTGAAGTGTTTGGGCTTATCGGACCCAATGGCGCGGGCAAGTCGACTACATTCAAAATGCTCTCCGGCCTTCTCAAGCCGACCAGCGGTGAGGCTCGTATTGCCGGTGTCGATTTGCGTACTGCCGCGAGCGAGGCACGGGCTCGTCTCGGATACATGGCGCAAAAATTTTCGCTGTATGGCGATCTCAGCACGATGCAGAATCTGCGGTTCTTCGCACGTGTTTACGGCCTTACCGGAGCGCGGCAGCGTACTATGATCGCGCGTATGATCGAAAGCTTTGCCCTCACGGACAAGCTCGATGAGAATTCCGGTCAGCTCCCGCTTGGGTTCAAGCAGCGTCTGTCACTCGCCTGTGCCGTCATGCACGAGCCTGACGTCCTTTTTCTCGACGAACCGACCTCGGGTGTCGATCCGCGTACGCGCCGTGAATTCTGGGCCCATATCAACGCCATGGTCACGAACGGCGTAACCGTCATCGTGACGACACATTTTCTCGACGAAGCGGAGTATTGCGACCGCGCCGCGCTCATATATCGCGGGCAGATGATTGCTTTGGGGACTCCCGCCGAACTCAAGGCGCAAGCGGCCTCCTCGACCATGCCCAACCCGACCTTTGAGGATGCATTCATCGCTCTCGTCGAAAAGAACGAAGCGGAGACCTCGCCATGAGTTTTTCGCGTTTCGCCGCGATCATGCGCAAGGAAACCCGGCAGGCTATCCGGGACCCGAGCACACTCATGATTGCCGGCCTATTGCCGATCATGCTGATTTTCCTGTTCGGTTATGCGGTTTCGTTCGACCCCCGGCAGTTCTCGGTCGGCGTTGTGGTCGAACAGCCGACCGGAGAGACGGAGAGCTTTGTCGCGTCGCTGCGCAACACGCGCTATTTCGAGATTGAAACAGCGCCTGTGCGAAAGGACTTCGAAACCCTCATGGCCGCGGGCGAGCTCGATGCGATCATCATCCTGCCACAGGATTTCAGCGCAATTGCGCTCCGCGGAGAGGCGGCGCCGATCCAGATCCTGGTCGATGGGGGTGATCCAAACACAGCCGGACTGGTTGGCTCCTATATTGAATTGCTCGTTATCAATTGGCTCGAGCAAGAATGGCTCGATCGCGGGCAACCGCCGCTCGCGCCTCTCGTCTCGATTGAGCCGCGTGTCTGGTTTAACGCCGAGATTTCGAGCCGCAACTATCTGGTCCCCGGCTCGGTGGCGATCATTCTCACCATAATCGGCGCCTTGCTCACAGCGCTTGTGGTTGCCCGCGAATGGGAGCGCGGCACAATGGAGGCCCTTCTTGCGACACCTGTCGGTCCGCTCGAACTGCTGCTGGGCAAGCTTGTGCCCTATTTCGTGCTGGGCCTCGGCTCGTTCATGCTGTCCGTGTTTGTGGCCGTGGCGTTTTTTGGTGTTCCCTTCCGCGGATCGTTTCTCGCGCTCTCGCTCGCAGCCGCACTCTTCATGCTGTGCTCGCTGGGCCAAGGACTGCTCATTTCGACGCTCACCCGCAACCAGCTCGTGGCAGCGCAGGTCGCGGTGATGCTTGCCTTTTTGCCCGCGTTCTACTTTTCCAATTTCGTTTTTGAGCTCGACAGCATGCCACTGGCGCTCCAGCTCTTCAGCTACGCGATCCCGGCGCGCTTTCTCGTCTCGACTCTGCAGACGCAGTTTCTTGCCGGCAATGTCTGGTCGGTTCTGCTGCCCGATCTCGCTGCCCTTGCCATCTTCGCGATTGTCATCTTCGCGGTCTGCGCGCTGTTCACGCGCACCCGGCTCGACTGAGACCATGTGGCAACGCATCTACGCCTTGATCGTGAAGGAGCTTCTGGCAAGCGCGCGCGATCCGCAAACCCGTTGGGTGGTGCTGTTTTCGCCGCCCTTTCTGCTCCTCATCTACGCCTTTGCAATTACGCAGGAAGTATCGGACGTCACCCTGGCGGTCTACAACCAGGACCACGGCAATGCCTCGGTCGAGCTTATCAGCCGCTTCGAGGTTGCCGAAGTATTCGATCAGATTATCCATTTGCGAGCAGGCGCGGATATCGCGCCGACAATCGACGCACGCCGTGCGACGCTGGTCATGCGCGTTGGCGAAGACTTCTCGCGGCGACTCGAGCGCGGCGAAAGCGCCGAGGTTCAGCTAATCCTCGATGGCCGCAGATCCAACACCGCTCAGATCCTGCTGGGATACAGCAGCCGGATCGTCGAAACCTATAATCGGGAGCGGCTCGATCGACTGCGCGCGACGGCACCTGTGCGTCTTGTCCAAAGGACCTGGTTCAATCCCAATCTCGAGCCGCTCTGGTCCGCAGTGCCCGCGCTCTTTGCCGTCCTCGTAGCCGTGGTCGGTTTCATGGTGTCCGCGCTGTCGATCGCCCGCGAGCGCGAGCTCGGTACCTTCGAGCAATTGCTGGTGTCGCCGCTGCGCCCCTTCGAGATCCTGATCGGCAAAAGCGTGCCGGCTCTCCTGATTGCGCTGACGAGCGCAAGTGCGATGCTGGTTCTGGGGATGCTGTTTCTCAACGTACCGATCCGCGGTTCTCTCGCCCTGCTTTTCTTCGGAATGGTTGTCTATCTCGCTGCAATAGTCGGTATCGGCCTGTTTATCTCATCGCTCGCCAAGACCCAGCAGCAGGCGATTATCGGGCTGTTCATGTATATGGTCCCGGCTGTGCTCATTTCGGGCTATGCCACGCCGGTAGAAAACATGCCCGACTGGTTGCAGGGCCTTGCCGCCGCCACGCCGATCACCCACTTCATAGTCATCAGCAAAGCGGTGTATCTTCGTGAAGCGCCCCTTTGGCTCTATTTCTCCCACATCTGGCCCATGGCGCTTATCGCTGCCGCGAGCCTGCTGGCGGCGACCTGGTTGTTCCGCCGCCGAACGGGTTAGACAGTTTCACGGGGCCAAGCGACCAATCCCGACTTCGGCAACCGGGAGGATGACCGAAGGGTCGGGACGCGCGAGGCGTCGATCGACCGCCGGACATGCGATAGATTGCAGCATGTGTCGGATGATGTTGAGGCGTGCGGCGCGTTTGTCGTTGGCGCGCACTGCAATCCACGGAGCATAGGCAAAATCTGTGCGTGTCAGCATTTCGTCCCGGGCTTTGGAATAATCATTCCACTTCTCAAGCGCCGCTGCATCGATGGGGCTGATCTTCCACTGCTTGAGCGGATCAGTGCGCCGCGCTTTGAGGCGCTTGGCTTGCTCTTTTCTATCGATGTCGAGGTAGTATTTGAGAAGCGTAGTCCCGTCGCGTGCCAGCATTTCTTCGAATTGCGCGACGTTAGAGAAGAAGTCGGCAACTTCCTCCTTGTCGGCAAATCCCATCACCCGTTCGACCCCCGCCCGGTTGTACCAAGAGCGATTGAACAGAGCGATCTCCTCATCGGCGGGCAGCTGTTCGCTGTAGCGGCGAAAATACCAACTTCGCGTGTCACGATCTGAGGGTTTGCCCAGCGCCACGACGCGAGTCTCGCGCGGACTCATATGTTCGCGCACACGCTTGATCACACCGTCCTTTCCGGCCGCATCTCTCCCTTCGAAGATGATCAGAACACGCTCGCCATGGGCGATGACCTGGCGTTGTATCTTGACCAGTTCGATCTGCAGCGCGCGCAATTGTTGCTTGTATTCGCTCTTGGATATTTTCTTCTTTTGCGAACTCGACATGTTGCTCTCCGGCTCTTTAGCTGCGATGAGGGGACGAGCCCCGAACATGTCGTAACGATACTACCGCCTGCGACCGTTTTACAGGAAGGGACGGGCCCTTCTCCGGTATTGGGGCACTGGCGCTTCGGGGTTTTCCATGATCGAAAATAAAGCCGATAAAGCTGACGGGTCCGAGGAGGCGTTGCGACCGATGGATGAAGCAGTGCGCCGGGCCCTGGTGGATAGCCACGAAGATATGCTGCGTTTCCTTATCGGCCGCATGCGGGGGCGTCAGGAGGCGGAGGAAGTTCTCCAGCGTTTCATGCTTCGTGCGATCGAGCGGGCTGGGGACCTGCGGGATGTGGGTTCGGTCAAGGGATGGCTCTCCCGAGTGCTGGCGACGACCATTGCCGACTTTTACCGACAGGCTGCGCGCGGACGTAAACACGAAACCGCCATTGATCCTCAGGAACTTGCCGAACTTGCCGAGGCGGAAATCGTGTCGGACGAAGAGATAGAAGCTGCCGTCTGCAACTGTCTCTATCGACTCCTGCCAACGCTCAGGCCGGATTATTCCGAAGTCATCTGGCGCGCTGATTTGCTTGAGGAACCGCGCGAAAGCATTGCCGACGCACTCGATACAAGTGTCAACAATATCAATGTACGTCTTCATCGTGCGCGCGCCGCGCTTCGCACGCGTCTGCTCCAGATGTGCCGCACTTGTGTCATTCACGGTTTTCTCGATTGCGAATGCCAGCATGAGAAGGAGCAAGCACCCGCGCCGTAGGCGCGGACTGTTGGGGGCCGCACTATCTGGGCGATGCTAGTCTCCCTCCTTCGGCCGCGCGTCTCCTTGGCTGCATGGTCGTGTAGCTTTATCGTTTTGGCGTGGATCGCTGTCGACGCCCAAGGTCCAGGACGGTGGGTCGCTCGCGGGAAACGATTCGTTCAGGGCTTCGTCGATCGCTCGCTCTTCCGGGCCGGAGGAGCGCGTCTCTGGCTTAGA
>DDNW01000183.1:8676-13372 GCA_002341345.1 Erythrobacter sp. UBA2510 | reverse complement strand
CCCATGCCCAACATGCCGTTTTCCGACTGCAGGGTAATGTCCTTGTCGCCGACATAGTTGGCCACCAGCGTCGGGATGCCGATGCCCAGATTGACGTAGAAGCCGTCCTCCAGCTCCTGCGCGGCGCGGGCGGCCATCTGGTCACGGGTCCAGCCCTTGGTCAGGCCGTCATGCATAGTCATCGTCGAGCTCCTTCAGTCGAACGGTGGTGGGGCAAAAAACCAGCCATCGCCGAGCATCGCTTCCAGCGGTTCAGCCATGCCCGGGTCAAGCACATAATCGTATAATTCGTCAAAATCTGCACGTTGATCGCCCGCGATCGCTATCAGGCAGTAGCTTTCGCCCAATCGCCTGCGCCGGACCTGCTTGCTCTCTCCGGCGAAGCGCATGAGGATGAGCGAGTCGGTGCCGAAGGGGTCGAACCTCGCCCTGACGAGGCGGCTGCGGATGCGTCCGGCCGCTTCCGGCCCGTGGTCGCTGATCCAGACCACGGTAATGTCTGCCTCGCGCAACTGCCGGAGGTGGTCGCCAAGTAACGGGTCTGGAGTTTCACCGCCTTCGTCAAGCGACATGAGCCCACCGGCAGGATCAAGGTCGATAAGGGCCGCTAGCGGCATTTCACCGCAAGGTTTGCGTTCCGGCATGAGGCTGGCGGGATCGACCAGCAGGGCCGAGACATCGTTTTCAGCCTCGTCGGTCTCGGTGACATCGGCCTTCGTCGTGAACTGAAGAGCGTACAGGGCAAAGTCCGCATATGCGCCGTCGGCGATGGTAACGCTGCCCTCGACGTCAGCAGAGTCTGATGAGTTTCGCTCTGGCCCTGCTTGACTGCCCTCAGCACGCAATTCCTGCCGCGCAATCGCCCCGCCGGCCACCAGCGGTACGACAGCCGCGACGCAGCCGCCAAGACTGGCGCTGGCAGCGAGGGACAGGGCAAGGGTACCGGAAGTTCTGCGCATCGGAGAGATCACGCAGGTGCCATCACTCTGTTGCTTCGAAGTCGATGCCGTATAGCGGGATCTCGCCTTTGAGTGAGGCTGATACCTTCAGCTTGCCGAACATCAGGCCGCTTCGCGCTCACGCGTAGTCGTGAATTCGATCTTCTTGTCGTATGGCGCCCCCACGATCATGCGCTGGACGTAGACGCCGGGCAGGTGGATGCAGTCGGGATCGAGCGACCCGGCCGGTACCACTTCCTCGACCTCGACCACGCAGACCTTGCCGCAGGTGGCGGCGGGCTGGTTGAAATTGCGGGCGGTCTTGCGGAACACCAGATTGCCCGTCTCGTCGGCCTTCCACGCTTTGACGATGGCGAGGTCGGCAAAGATGCCGCGCTCGAGAATGTAATCCTCGGGACCATTGGGGCCGTCGAAGGTCTTCACTTCCTTGCCCTCGGCCACCAGCGTGCCGACGCCGGTCTTGGTGTAAAAGCCCGGTATGCCAGCGCCGCCAGCGCGCATCCGCTCGGCCAGCGTGCCCTGGGGCGAGAATTCCACCTCCAGCTCGCCGGAGAGGAATTGCCGTTCGAATTCCTTGTTCTCGCCGACATAGGAGGAGATCATCTTGCTAACCTGCTTGGTCCGCAGCAGCTTGCCGATGCCCTCGTTATCGATCCCGGCATTGTTACTGGCGAAGGTCAGGTTCTTCACGCCGCTCGCCTGAATCGCGTCGAGCAAACGTTCGGGAATCCCGCACAGGCCGAACCCGCCTGATGCGATTACCATGCCGTCGGTCAGCAGGCCTTCGAGTGCAGCTTCGGCGGATGGGAAGAGTTTCTTCATGGCAGGTCGGCTCCTGATCGTTGCTTGCCCCTGCGATAAAATGACTGAACCGCTTTGTCACCTGACAAGTGCAGGCGCAGTCAGGCGCGCAAATCGGGAATTGAGTTTGCAACCGAAATAGCCATCAGAGCATCGGTTTCTCTCGCCTCTGCGGGTAAAGCTTGCCTATAAAGCAACGCGATTTGGGCAGTTTGCAAAAACTGCAACCAAAGTTGACCTTTTCGCACTTGCGAAATAACCGGGCTTCAACCATAAAGAACCTGCCTTTCAGGCATCCTCTCCCAAAACTTCCCAGGCCCGGTTGGTGACAACCGGGCCTTTTTCTTGCCTGCCATCTGGCATGGCTCCGCAATCTGATTGCGAAACCTGCGCGCGCTCCTGCCGTTTGCATTTGGCGGGCAGCGTTCCTAGCTTCCTGAGAACGTGACGCGATCAGGCGCAAGGAAGATATGGCAGACGCAGATACCCAGGACATCGAAGCGGGCACCGTGCGGTTGCAGGTCGCCGCCGCTCGACAGGAAGAATCGGGCCGCGGCGTTGCCCGCATGCCGAAATCGGCCTTCGCCGCGCTGGGCATTACCGAAGGCGACCATGTCGAGATCGAGGGCAAACGCGTCACCGCTGCGCTCGCCGTGCTCGGTTATGAAGAGGACGAGAGCCTCGACGTTATCCGGCTCGACGGTCTCCAGCGCGGTAATGCAGAGACCTCCTCGGGCGAACATGTCACCGTGCGCAAGGCCAGCACACGGCCCGCCACCCGCGTCGTGTTCGCACCCGCGCGCAAGCAGATGCGACTGCAGGGCCCCGGCGAGGCGCTGAAACGCGACCTCTTCGGCAAACCGCTGACGGCCGCCGATCTGGTCGCGACTCATGGCCAGCAGCCGGTTCAGAACGTGCCGCCCGCAGTGCGCCGCATGTTGAACACGCCCGCCTATGCGCTAACCGAAATTCGCCTGCAGGTTCTCTCGACCAGTCCGAAAGGCATCGTCCACATCGACGAGCATACCGAGGTTGAGCTGCGCGCCGAGTTCGAGGAGCCGCGCGATGGCCGAGCCGTCGTTAATTACGACGACGTCGGCGGCATGGAAGAGACCATCAAGGTGCTGCGCGAGATGGTCGAATTGCCGCTGCGCTACCCCGAACTGTTCACCCGGCTCGGCGTGGATCCGCCGCGCGGGGTGTTGCTGCATGGCCCGCCCGGGACCGGCAAGACCCGGCTCGCGCAGGCGGTCGCCAACGAATCGGATGCCGAGTTCTTCGCCATCAACGGGCCGGAGATCATGGGCAGCGCCTATGGCGAGAGCGAGGCGCGTTTACGCGAAGTCTTCGAGGAGGCTGAGCGCAGCCAGCCTGCCATCATCTTCATCGACGAGATCGATTCGATCGCGCCCAAGCGCCAGAATGTGCAGGGAGAGGCCGAGAAACGCCTTGTCGCCCAGCTGCTGACGCTGATGGATGGTCTGCAATCGCGCACCAATCTGGTCGTCATCGCGGCGACCAACCGGCCCGATGCGATTGACGAGGCGCTGCGTCGCCCGGGCCGTTTCGATCGCGAGATCGTTATCGGTGTCCCCGACGAAAGCGGACGCCGCGAAATCCTTGCCATTCATACGCGCGGCATGCCGCTGGGCGAGGGCGTCGATCTGCAGGAACTGGCGCGCTCGACCCATGGCTTTGTCGGCGCCGATATCGCCGCCCTCGCGCGTGAGGCGGCGATCGAGGCGGTCCGCCGGATCATGCCCAAGCTCGACCTCGACGAACGCACCATCCCCGCTGAAGTGCTGGAGGAATTGCAGGTCGAAAAGAACGATTTCCGCGAGGCACTAAAGCGGGTGCAGCCCTCTGCCATGCGGGAAGTAATGGTCCAGGCCCCGACCGTGGGCTGGGACGATATCGGCGGCGTGGACGAGGCGGAAGAGAAGCTGCGCGAAGGCGTCGAACTGCCGCTGAAGAACCCGCGCGCCTTTGAGCGGCTGGGGATCCGACCGGCCAAGGGCTTCCTGCTCTATGGCCCGCCGGGAACCGGCAAGACGCTGCTCGCCAAGGCCGTCGCGAAGGAGGCAGAGGCCAATTTCATCTCCATGAAAAGCTCCGACCTGTTGAGCAAATGGTACGGTGAGAGCGAACAGCAGATTGCGAAAATGTTCGCGCGTGCGCGAGCAGTCGCCCCGTGCGTGATTTTCATCGACGAGATCGATTCGCTCGTGCCCGCGCGTGGTTCGGGCGGCAGTGAGCCGCAAGTGACCGCGCGCGTGGTCAACACGATCCTTGCCGAAATGGACGGGATGGAGGAGCTGAACTCGATCGTCGTGATCGGCGCGACTAATCGCCCGGCATTGGTCGACCCGGCGCTGTTGCGACCGGGACGTTTTGACGAGCTGGTCTATGTCGGCCCGCCGGACGAGGCCGGGCGCGAGCATATCCTCAAGATCCACACCGCGAAGATGCCTCTGGCCGACGATGTCGACCTTGCCGCGCTGGCAAAGAAGACCACCCGCTATACCGGGGCCGATCTGGAAGATGTGGTGCGCCGCGCCGGTCTCAATGCGATCCGGCGGGCAGAAGGCAATGCAGAGAACGTCACCGCCGCCGATTTTGCCGAGGCGCTGGAGGACAGCCGCCCGACCGTGACCGAGCAGATGGAAACCGAATACGCCAAGATGAAGGGCGAGCTGAAAAGGAAGGCGCTGGAGGTAAAGCCCATCGGCTTCATCCATGAAGGCATGCTGGAAAGCACCCGCGAGGACAAGCACGGGTAGTAGGCCGTCGATACGGTCGAGCGATCAGCCCGCGGTGAAAGCCGGATGGTAGCTAACAGCACCTTCTGGCAGACTTTCGCCAGATAGCGACAGGCCGAGGAAATATTCTGGGGGCGCTTCGGGGAAACGCAGACTATTATGCGTCGTAAAGCCAAA
>DDNW01000183.1:6194-8650 GCA_002341345.1 Erythrobacter sp. UBA2510 | reverse complement strand
TAAAGCCAAAGCGGCGGTAGTAATCCGGCTCGCCCAGCACGACGCAACCTGCTGCCCTGCGTTGGCGCAGGATATCCAGCCCGTACCGGATCAGCGCGGCGCCGATGCCTTCGCCTTGTCTGTCAGGTTGGACCGATACCGGACCCAAACCAAACCAGCCGCCGTCGACACCTTCTATGGCTACGGGCGAGAAGGCCACATGGCCAAGTAGCTCTCCGCCCTCCACGGCCACCAGCGAAACTGCCAGCGCGCCTGCAGTCCTCAGAGCGCAGACAATCACGGCTTCGCCCTGATCGCCATACGCGGTTTTTGCGAAGGCGGCGCTCGTTAGCGCGCTGATTGCATCGGAATCAGCGGGAGTTTCAGGCCTGATCAACATGAGAGCGGCCTCTACATTATTGCGAGGGTGCCGCGCTACCCATCTGCGCGAGCGCCTCGCCTGAGGGTGGCCCTAGCACTTCGAGCGGGGCGACCGGGGCCAGACGGCTGCGGACGATGGCCTCGGGCATTTCCTTCGCCAGCCACTGGATCAGCTCCTCGCGGATATCGCAGCGAAGGTCGAACAGCGTCGGCGAATCCTTGGCCGTGACGAGGAAGCGGATCTCGATCGCGTCGCGGTGCAGCTCCAGCACTTGCATGTGCCGGACGCGCCCGTCCCAGCGCTCGTTCTTGCCAGCGATCTCGAGGAACTTGGCGCGGATCGGGTCGAGCGGCGTCGCCGGATCGACGAACAGCAGCACCGAACCCATCAGCTGTGCGGTGGTCTTGGTCCAGTTCTGGAAGATCTCCTCGAGGAACTTGGAGGTTGGCACGACCAGGCGCCGCTCGTCCCAGACCTTGACCACGACATAGGTGGTGCGGATTTCCTCGACCCAGCCCCATTCGCCGCCGATGATGATCGCATCGTCGACGATCACCGGCTCGGTCAGCGCCATCTGGAAGCCGCTGATCAGCGCCTTCAGCGCAGGCTGGGCGGCGGCACCGACGGCAAGCGCCGCCAGACCGGCGGAGGCCATCAGCGTGACCCCGATATCGCGGACCCCTGGAATGGCCAGCAGCATCAGCCCGACGACGATGAAGATAATGATGAAGGTGGCGATACGGTTGAAGATCGCCAGCCGCGTGCGCTTTCGACGCGCCTCCCGATTGTTCTCGACCTCGACATCGGCAGACAGATACATGGCCTCGACCAGCGCATGCATGATCGCGAGCACCATCCAGCCTATCAGTGCGGGCATGACGAGCCCCCCGATCTTCTCCCAGATGTTCTCCAGCGCCGGAAAGACGCTGGAGGTCAGGACAATCGCGAGCGCGGCCAATGCATAGCGGCTGGGCCGCGCAATTCGGCGCACCACGATATTGTCGGATTCGCTCTGGCTCGAGCGGGCGACCCGCCGCAACAGCTTGAACGCAAGCCAGTGGATGGCCATCGCGATGGCCACGGCGACAATAAGAGCGACAATGCAGACGACCGTGGTTCCCAGCCATTGCGGGAGGGCGGCATGCCATGCTTCGAGCGCGTCCGGGAGAAAGGACAGTTCGGGCATGCGTGCAGACCTAGGAAGGCCTGACCCATGCTGCAAGTGCGAAATAAAATTAGTGCTCTTCCTGCTTTCCCCCTCCCGACCTCCCAGAATTTACCCTGTCGGCCAGAATTTACCCTGTCGGGAGGTTGCGAGGGGGAGCGGGCAGGTGCCGCAACTGTTTCAGCGACACTGAAACAGAGATTAGTGGGCGTCGTCCCAGCTGGCGCCCGTGCCGATCTCGATCCCCAGCGGCACATCGAGCTGCACCGCCGGTTGTGCGGCTTCGGCCATGACGCGTTCTATCACCGGCGAGGCGGCGGCGACGTCCCCCTCGGGCAGTTCGAACACCAGTTCGTCATGCACCTGCAACAGCATTTTCACCTCCGGCAATCCGGCCTCGTCGAGCGCGGGCAGCATGCGTGCCATCGCGCGCTTGATGATATCGGCGCTGGTTCCCTGGATCGGTGCGTTGATCGCCGCGCGCTCGCTGCCCTGGCGTTCCGCCTGGTTCTTTGAATTGATGCGCGGGAACCATGTCTTGCGCCCGAATAGCGTTTCCGAATAACCACGCTCGCGCACGCTCTCGAGCGTCTCGTGAATATAGCGCTGGATGCCGGGGAAGCGTTCGAAATAGCGGTCGATCATCGCCTGCGCCTCGTCCGGCTCGACGCCGAGCCGCCCGGCCAGCCCCCAGCGCGAAATGCCATAAAGGATCGCGAAGTTGATCGTCTTGGCCTGCGCGCGGGTATCGCGGGTGACCTCGCCATACATTTCGCTGGCGGTGCGCGCGTGGATGTCCTCGCCCGCGGCGAAGGCCTCTTTCAGCGTGTCGACCCCGGCCATATGCGCGGCGAGGCGCAGCTCGATCTGGCTGTAGTCGGCGGCGAGCAGGACATTGCCCGGCTCAGCGACGAAGGCCTTGCGGATCTC
>DDNW01000183.1:5576-6034 GCA_002341345.1 Erythrobacter sp. UBA2510 | reverse complement strand
ACGAAGGCCTTGCGGATCTCGCGGCCGATCTCGGTCCGGATCGGGATGTTCTGCAAGTTCGGGTCGGTCGAGGAAAGCCGCCCGGTCTGCGCGCCGACCAGCGAATAGGAGGTGTGGACCCGGCCCGTGTCGGGATTGATCGCTTCCTGCAAGGCGTCGGTATAGGTCGACTTCAGCTTGGTCAGCTGCCGGTATTCGAGCACCTTGTTGGCGATAGGGGCGCCTTCGCTTGCGAGCCGCTCGAGTATCGCCTGATCGGTGGAGTACTGCCCGCTCTTGCCCTTGCGTCCGCCTTTGTAACCCAGCTTGTCGAACAATATGTCGCCCAGCTGCTTGGGACTGCCGACGGTGAATTCCTCGCCCGCCAGTTCGTGGATCTCTGCCTCGATCTCGGCAGTCTTTTCGGCGAATTGGGCGGACAGGCGCGCCAGAGCCTCGCGGTCGACCTTGATCCCCTC
>DDNW01000183.1:5233-5445 GCA_002341345.1 Erythrobacter sp. UBA2510 | reverse complement strand
ATGCAACCGCCAGGTGACGTCGGCGTCCTCGGCGGCATATTCGGTCGCCTTGTCGAGCGGCACTTCACCGAAGGGAATTGCCTTCTTGCCTGTGCCGCACACGTCCTTGAAGGCGATGCAAGTGTGGCCGAGATGGCGCTGGGCGAGTTCGTCCATGCCATGCCCGCCACCGATCCCGTCTTCCGAGCGGCCCGCATCCATCGCGAAGCTGC
>DDNW01000183.1:4401-5179 GCA_002341345.1 Erythrobacter sp. UBA2510 | reverse complement strand
CCATCGTATCGTCGATCGGGGCAACCGCTATGCCACGGCGGGCAAAGACGTTGAGGTCGTATTTGATGTTCTGCCCGACCTTCAGGACCGCATCGTCCTCCAGCAGTGGCTTCAAGGCGGCCAGGGCGGCCCCTCGGTCGATCTGTTCAGGGCGCTCGGCGAACATGTCGGACCCGGCGTGACCTAACGGTACATAACAGGCCTCATTCGGCCCCACAGCCAGACTGATCCCGACCAGTTCGCCCGAAATCGCATCAAGCGAGGAGGTCTCGGTATCGACCGCCACCAGCCGCGCGGACTTTGCCCGCGCGATCCATTCCTCAAGCCGCTCCATCGATTGTACCGCTTCATATTGGTTGCGGTCGATTTCCGGCATTTCGGGGAGCGGCTGGCGATTGCCTTGTGCACTGGCGGCCGCGCCTTCGCGCTCGGGCTTGGCAGGGTTGAGGTCGGTGCTGCGCGAGGGGCTGCCAGCCCCGGCATCGAGGCGGCGCAGCAGCGAGGTAAAGCCATGCTTTTCGAGGAAGGCGGCGAGCGGTTCGGGCGGCACGCCGTCGAGCTTGAACTCGTCGAGCGGCTGGGGAAGATCGGCATCCTCCTTCAGCGTCACGAGAATGCGGCTCATCTCGGCATCCTCGCGATGTTCGATCAGGCGCTCCTTCAGCTTGGAGGTCTTCATGCCCTCTGCCGCATCGAGCGCGGCAGTGAGTGAGCCATGTTCCTGAATCAGCTTGGTCGCGGTCTTGGGACCGACCCCGAAAATGCCGGGAATATTGTC
>DDNW01000183.1:0-4237 GCA_002341345.1 Erythrobacter sp. UBA2510 | reverse complement strand
CGACCAGCTGCATCAGATCCTTGTCGGAGGATACGATGGTCACGTCCCATCCCTGCTTGGCGGCGGCGCGCGCATAGGAGGCGATGAGGTCGTCCGCCTCCAGCCCGCCTTCTTCGATGCACGGCAAGGAGAACGCGCGGGTCGCGTCGCGGATCAGCGGAAACTGCGGCACCAGATCTTCGGGCGGGGGCGGGCGGTTGGCCTTGTAATGCTCGTAGATCTCGTTGCGGAAACTCTTCGAATCCTTGTCGAGTATGACAGCCAGATGCGTCGGGCCGTCGGCCTTGTCGAGGTCCTCGGCCAGCTTCCACAGCATGGTCGTGTAGCCATAGACCGCGCCAACCGGCGTCCCCTCGGGATCGGTCAGCGGCGGCAGCCGGTGATAGGCCCGGAAGATATAGGAGGACCCATCGACGAGATAGAGATGCTGCTTGTCGCTCATGCGCAGGTGCTAGCAGGTCGCAAAGGTCCGGTCAGCCGGATTGACGGGCCTTTTCACCACCACGTAAAAGCCTGTTCGGCGTTCCCCATTTGCCCCATTTGCGCCACATTCTGCTTGCGCGATGTGAAATGTGGCATTATTTAGGCAACCAAGCCGGTCATGTGATCGGCTTTGGTCCGGCGCTTTCGCCCGGCCCAGTTTATTGCAATGCAAGGATTTTATTCATGCGCAAGATCGTTCTCGTTGCTGCCGCCGCTGCCGGCGCCCTGACCCTCGCCGCCTGCTCGGAAGGCACCGAAGACGCCGCCGAAGCGACCGCTGAAGAAGCGATGGCCGACGCCGAAGCCAACATGGACGCCATGGGCGAAGCCACCGACGAAGCCGTTGACGAAGCTGCTGCTGCGGTCGACGAAGCTGGCGACGCGGTTGAAGCTGCTGGCGACGAAGTTGCTGCCGAAGCTGAAGAAGCTACTTCGGGAATGTAATTCAGGCTTCAAGCCGAAATACATGAGGGCGTGGCCGCAAGGCCGCGCCCTTTTCCTTTGTGCGCTGTTCGCGTGAGAGTGGCGCCTCGGCTAGCCGGAATGCCGCTCAATAGGCGGCGCTGGTTTCCGCGTAGCCGGCTCGGGCATAGAAACTGCCCGGCGCGGTGTAGCCATCGTAGATGGCCCGCGCGATATTGGCGATCCGCGCTTCGCGATTCAGGCGCGTGCCCTGGCCGGTGACATAGATGGCGAGCGCGATCACTCGCCCGTCGGGCGCGGTCAGCAGGCCAATGTCGCTCGACGTGTTATTGAGCGAGCCGGTCTTGTGCGCCACGGTCACTTCTTCGGGCATCATCGCCGGAATGCGGCGGGTGCCAGTGCGGCACCGTTCCATTGCGTCAATGATGACGGCGCGGCTCGATGCGCTCAGCCATTTGCCCTGATACAGACCGCTTAGCAGCTGGACCATCGCCAGCGGCGTTGCGCTGTCGCGCTCGTCGATATGGACAGCCGGGTCGAACTCGCCATCGTCGCGCACCAGCGTAGCGATATCACGCGACAGGTTGAAATTCTCGATCCCTGCACGGCGCGCCCAGTCATTGACCTTGTCGACACCGCCAACTGCGGCGATCAGCGCATCGGTCGAAGGGTTGGAACTGCGCGTGATCATCAGGTCGATCAGTTCCAGCGCGCTCTTGTATTCGCCCCGGCGGACCGGTGCGACCGAGGTGGAGAACGGCACCGAGCGGACCGACAAAAGCATCGGATATTCGCTGCTCAGGCTCGCCTTGCCCTGGTCAACCATTTCAAGGAAGGTCGCGGCAATCGCGATCTTGCTGGTGCTGGCCATGGGGAAGCGCTGGTCGCCCAGCACCGAGACGCTTTCGCCGGTCGACAGGTCGATGGCCGCTACGCCGATGCGCCCCTTGCTGCCCTCTGCCAGCTTGATGATCTGGCGGTGGAACGGGCTCTGTGCTTCGGGTGCGTAATCGCGCGGGGCGCGGGTCTCGGTACCGAAGGTCGCGTCAAAAGCCTGCTCGAACCGGTCCTGCTCTTCCGCATGGGCGCCGGCAAGCGGCGCCATGACCATGGCCATGGCAGCGGCCAGACGAACAACAATTCGCTTTGAAGATCGGTTTCGCATGTCCCGAAAATCACCCCCACAAGGTTAGCAAAAGCTTAAGCGCTGCTATTTTGACGCAATTTGTCTTGCCGTAAAGTGAATCTTTCTCCCGATCGGCCTGAATTCGCGTGATTCCGCCGCAAAATATGGCGAAATTATGGAGATTCGGGCTTGCGCAGGCGCCACAGGAACTGATCCGTGCGTCCGCGAATGCTCTCGTCGAAGACCGATGCATCGCGCGGATCGTCGGGCCGGGCATACAGATCGCTCTCTTCCTCGAGCACGAAACCGGCCGCTTCGAGCGTTTCGAGTGCCAGAGCCTTGTCCATGCGGTGCACGCTGTCGGCGGCCTCAGCGCCGGCGCCGTCTGCCGCGAGATGGTCGGCCACGACCAGGGTCCCGCCGGGCTTGAGCGCATCGAACAGGGCCTTGCTCGCTGCTGCGGCCGTGCCGTCCGGGAAGCTGGGCAGGAACAGGTCATGGTAATTCATCACCGTGATGATCGTGTCGAGCGGTTCGGGGAAGCCGGGCTCGGCCGCGGGGCCACGGAGCGGGAAGACGTGGACCGGATTGCCCTGATCGTCTGAATAGGGGGCGACCGCCGCATCCTGATCTTCGGCAAGACCGGGATAGAGGGCGATGAATTCGGCCGGCTGGAAAGCGTAGACCTTGCCGTTGGAGCCAACCGCCATGGCCAGCAGGCGGGTCACGTAACCGCCGCCCATGAAATAGTCGCCGACGACCTCGCCCTTGTCGATCTGGGCAAAGGCCAGCAACTCGCCCGGCTGCCGGTTGGCATCGGCGGCGCGATCTTCTTCGGTGCGGGCGATGTCGTTGACGGCCGAAGCATATTGGCGGGCGCTGTAGGCGGGGGCCTCTTCCGCTACCACCTCGGGTTCGCTGCTGCAGGCCGTTAAAGCGGTCGCGGCCAGTGCCGCGGCAATGATCAGTCGCATAGAGATGGCATCCTTCCCCTGTTGTGTTCTGGTGGCAGGATAACGCGCGATATCTGCGCTGCCAAACGGCAAACTCAAGTGGTTAATCGCCAAAGAAAAAGGGCCGGATAATTGCTTCTCCGGCCCCATTTGTTCGTTGGCTGACGGTTTTGCAGCAGGCTTAGAAGCCCATACCGCCCATACCGCCCATACCACCCATGTCGGGCATGGCCGGAGCGCCCTTGTCCTCGGGGATGTCCGAGATAGCCGCTTCCGTCGTGATCAGCAGGCCGGCGACCGAGGCCGCATCCTGCAGCGCGGTGCGAACGACCTTGGTCGGGTCGACAACGCCGGCGGCGACGAGGTTCTCGTAAGTGTCGGTCGCAGCGTTGAAGCCCTGCGTCTCGTCAGCTTCGCGCAGGAGGTTGCCCGAAACCACCGCACCATCATGACCGGCATTCTGCGCGATCTGGCGCACCGGAGCCATGATGGCCTGACGCACGATCTCGACACCGCGGGTCTGGTCGTTGTTCTCGCCTTCGAGACCTGCCAGCGCCTTGGTGGCGTAGAGCAGCGCGGTACCGCCGCCCGGGACGATGCCTTCCTCGACCGCGGCGCGGGTCGCATGCAGCGCGTCGTCGACGCGATCCTTGCGCTCCTTCACCTCGACTTCCGAGGCGCCGCCGACCTTGATCACGGCAACACCGCCGGCGAGCTTCGCCAGACGTTCCTGCAGCTTCTCGCGGTCATAATCGGACGTGGTGCTCTCGATCTGGGCACGGATCTGCTCAACCCGCGCCTTGATGTCCTCGGCATTGCCCGCACCGTCGACGATGGTCGTGTTGTCCTTGTCGATGGTAACGGTCTTCGCCTGGCCGAGCATGGTCAGGCCGACGTTCTCAAGCTTGATGCCGAGGTCTTCGGAGATCATCTCGCCCTTGGTGAGGATCGCGATGTCCTGCAGCATGGCCTTGCGGCGATCGCCGAAGCCCGGGGCCTTGACCGCCGCGACCTTCAGGCCGCCGCGCAGCTTGTTGACCACGAGCGTGGCCAGCGCCTCGCCCTCGATATCCTCGGCGATGATCAGCAGCGGACGACCCGCCTGCACCACCGCTTCGAGCACCGGCAGCATCGCCTGAAGGTTCGACAGCTTCTTCTCGTGGATGAGGATGTACGGGTTTTCGAGTTCGACCGTCATCTTCTCGGCATTGGTCACGAAGTAGGGCGACAGATAGCCGCGGTCGAACTGCAT
>DDNW01000139.1 GCA_002341345.1 Erythrobacter sp. UBA2510 | reverse complement strand
CGGACTGCATGATGCCTTCGTCGTGTCCTTGAACACCAGCAGCAGCACGGCCGCCATCGCGCCAAGGCCGGAAAGCAGCAGCAGCGGGGACTGTTCGATCAGCACCGCGATGCCGAGGATGACGGCGGCGCAATAGACGAGGATCTTCAGGACCTGCAGATAGCCCTTGATGGGACGGGCCTTCGCCTCGGGCCGGCGGCGATAGAGCTCGTCGACGTAATCGAGCAGCTTGCTGATCGCCATCGCGATCGCCAGCACAATGCAGGCGCGCGCGACATTGATAATAACCTCGTCGAAGAAGGCGGGGACATGGGGCACTTGCTCGATCCCGCGCGAGACGACGAGCAGCGGGAAGATCGTTGCTGCCCGCGCGGCAGCCTTGTCCGCCGTGTCGGTGCGCGTGTCGAGGAACGGCGCGGCCAGACGCAACAGCACTTTCTTGATCAGCCAGTTCACCAGCAGCGCGGCCAGCACCAGCAGCGCCAGCCCGATCAGCATCTGGATCACGGGCACTTGCGCGTAGAAGAGTTCGGATAAGCGGTTCATCTCGGGCCGCGCCCTAGCCGGTATGGGCCCCTGTCCTCAACCCCGATGCGCCGCTGCGCCCGGTTGAACGCCACTTGCGACGCGCAGCGATTTTCTTGGCGGGCCTATGCTTTTTCCATCTCGCGGCCTGTTCGCAGGTGCGGTATCGAGTGAACCGACAACTGGAATAAGGTCGGTGCTGCGCCATGGAGGTTTTCGGTATCGATCTGGTCGAGATCGCCCCTTTCATCGCCATCGGCTTTGCCGCCCAGATCGTCGACGGGGCGCTGGGCATGGCCTTTGGGGTCATCACCAGCACGCTGATGGTGGGGCTGCTGGGCGTGCCCCCGGCCCTCGCCTCGCAACGCGTACATCTGGTCGAGTGCTTCACCACCGCGACCTCGGGCATTTCCCACCTGCTTCACCGCAATATCGACGGGCGGCTGTTCGTCCGGCTGCTGATCCCCGGCGTGATCGGGGGTCTGCTGGGAAGTTACGCCCTGGCGTCCATCGACGGCGACCTGATCAAGCCGCTGGTCCTGCTCTATCTCGCTGGTATTGGCATCTGGCTGCTGGTGCGCGGCCTGCTCTACCCGCCCAAGCTGCGCGAGGCGAAGCATGTCCGCGTGCTGGGGCTGGTCGGCGGATTCCTCGATGCGGCGGGCGGCGGCGGCTGGGGCCCGGTCGTGACGAGCAATTTGCTGATCCAGGGGGCCGAGCCGCGCAAGGTCGTAGGCACGGTCAATTCGGTCGAATTCCTGCTGACGCTGACGATCTCGGCCAGTTTCATATTCCATCTCGGCTTCAGCCATATTGCCGGCCCGACTCTGGGCCTCATCATCGGCGGTATTACAGCCGCGCCGTTCGGCGCGTGGGCGGCGAAGCACTTCAGTCCGAAACTGATGCTGGTGCTGGTCGGCATCACGCTGTCGATTACCAGCGCCTATGGCATCTGGACGGCATGGGGATGAGCGCGCTAGGGCGCGCGCCATGTCGGCATACAAGGAAGGCGATCCCACCACGTTACAGCGGCTTTATGGCCGCTCGACCGGCAAGAAGCTTCGATCCCAGCAAGCCGGGCTGGTCGAGGACTTCCTGCCGCGCGTCGCCGTGCCCGCCGAAGGGCCGGTAACGTCCGCCCGCCTGTTCGGGGAGGACAAGCCACTGCATTTCGAGATCGGGTTCGGCGGCGGCGAGCACATGGCCTATCGTGCCGATCTGCTGCCCGACCACGGCTTTATCGGGGCCGAGCCGTTTCTCAACGGCGTGGCGCAGGCGCTGGTCCACGTGCATGAGCAACATCTGGGCAATATCCGCATCCATCATGGTAATGCGCTGGAAGTGCTCGAACGAATCCCTGACGGCGCGCTGACCATGCTCTACCTGCTCCACCCCGACCCATGGCCCAAGGCGCGCCATGCCAAGCGGCGGATGATGAATGACGGGCCGGTGCGGATGTTTGCCGACAAGCTGAAACCCGGCGGCGAATTCCGCTTCGGCACCGACCACCCGATCTATCTGCGCCATGCGCTGATGGTGATGCAGCGTTATACCGATGAATTCGAATGGGTCGTCGATGGTCCGCACAGCTGGCAGCAGCGCCCCTCGGGCTGGCCGGAGACCCGTTACGAAGCCAAGGCGCGGCGACAGGGCCACGAAGTCTGGTACTTTCGATTCAGGCGACGCTAGACTACGCTGATGTTGTAAAAACAACGACTTGGCCAAAAACATCTACGCCAGGATTGCCTCCAATTCGCCCCTTTTTCCGCTTGCGTGATTACCCGGTGATTGCCAGAAAAAGGCCACGAGGTATCGCATGGCAACAGGAAAAATCAGCAAGCGCACGGTCGATTCGCTCCCGGTTGGACCAAAGGAAAACTATCTTTGGGACACCGATCTTAAGGGCTTTGGCGTCAAGATTACAGCTGCTGGATCAATCAGTTACATAATCCAGTTCCGAATGGGCGGACGAGAAGCGAAGACCCGTCGTTTCACGATCGGATCACATGGATCGCCCTGGACACCGACTACTGCACGCTTGGAGGCTGAGCGATTGTTGGTGATTGTTGCGCAGGGCATTGATCCGGTTGATGCGGAAAAGCAGCGCCGACGGGAAGCTGTCGACCTCGCCTTCTCGAATTACGCTGACCTCTTCACCCGCTCCTGCAAACGCGAGGGATGGCGTCGCCTCGTGGAACGATCCATTCGCCTCTACCTCAAGCCCACATTCGGAATGAAGGCGCTGCCAGCGATTACGAAGATCGACGTCGTATCGGTTCTCGATCAGATGCCGCCCAAGCAGGTGGCAAACCGGCGAAATGTCTTTGCCGTTATGCGCCGCCTGTTTCGCTGGGCCGTGAGTCGCGGAGATATCGATCGCAGTCCGATGGAGGGCATGGAAACGCCGCCTCCGGTCAAGCCACGAGAGCGCTGGCTCAAGGATGGCGAACTCCGCCATATCTGGGACGCGGCACCGGAATGTCATCGATGCTTTGGTCCAATTGTCAGACTTCTGATCGTGACCGGACAGCGCCGTGAAGAAGTCTCCGGGATGCAATGGCAGGAGCTCAGTCGCAGCGAAAGATTGTGGACCCTGCCCGGATCTCGGACCAAGAACGGAGAACCAAACTCCATTCCGCTCAACGATCTTGCAATCGCCGAGCTCGACCGGGAGGCTCGCGGCGAGAAGTGGCCACGCAAAGGCCGCGTCTTTGCGACAGCTAGTGGGGCGGGCTTTACGGGATACGCCAAGGGGAAGGTGAAGCTCGACAGCCTGATCGAGGAACGTCGCGAAGAGCCGCTCGACGCCTGGCGCCTTCATGATCTACGACGAACCCTCGCTACGAACTTTCAGCGGCTTGGCGTTCGGTTTGAAGTCACCGAAGCCGTTCTCAACCACGTCGGCGGATCTCGTGCCGGAGTCGCCGGCATCTACCAGCGCCACGATTGGAAGGACGAGAAGCGCCAGGCACTCGATGCCTGGAATGATCACCTCGCGACGGTTCTGTCCGAGAGTGGAGAGACCACCTAACTCATTGGCGAGGGCTAGGCGGTCTGCTGGTTCAAACGTCCGACCAAAGCGGGTACCAGAGCCTCGATGTGTTGATGATATGCGCGTACCGCCCGGGTTGAGCCATCGAAACCCTGCTGAGCTGTTCGCTCAATTTGCTCAAGGGCATGCGACGCCCCAGGCCAAATCTCCGGCTCGAGTTCACGTATCGGGTGGAGTCTGTCGCTAATGCGTTCGACCAAATGTACGCGAAACCGATTGCCTGAGTTTGCCGCGATGTCTCTGAAGACATGCGCCAATCGGTCGGCATAAGCACCCTGAGTGACGTTGGATCCTTCGTCGATTTCCAGTGATTTGCGGTCGGTGTCGGAAGTGTGCTCCAAAAGCAGCGCGTTGACTTGCAGGATGTCGCGCAAGGCCTGTTCGGTAAGCAGCGGTACGCGAAATCCTTCGCCGGGCGTGAGGTCGACCAGCCCTTCGCCGACAAGCTGGTTCAGGCTGTCTCTTACCGGCGTCATGCTTACTCCGAAATCGTCAGCCAGTCGCATCGCCTCGAGCTTCGCACCGGCCCGGAAGCGCCCTTCCAGCAATGCATTTTTAAGCCGCCTATACGTAGGCTCGAGGACGTGAGCGGGACTCATCGCCCGCTGCGGCGCGTCTCGGCGAACTCACGAACCGCTTCTTTCTGGTCGGGGCGCAGACTATCGGTTGCCTGCGGGAATTCGGGCACCTCGTCACGCAGCAGAACCGACGGGCATTGCCCTTCGAAATTACCCAGGTTCGGGCGGTGCTGCACATAACCGGCCAGTTCGGCGAGTTCGGGCGAGAACTCTTTTGCTACTGCTGGCGGATAGGCCAGCCAGAGATTCTCGTAGGGTTTGAGCCAGCCGAGACTGTAGCCGATTACGACACCGCGGCGGACATCCTCGGTCTGGTTTGGCCCCGCTCCATGGACGGTGGAGCCAAGAAAGCAGATGGCATCGCCGGGCTTGCAAACTGCGACTATGGGATCGTCGAGACTTTCGAGATTGTCGACAGGCTTCCTGTGCGTCCCGGGGTAGATGCGTGTCGCGCCATTGAGGCGAGTAAATTCGGTCAGCGGCCAGATGACGTTGAGAAGATATTCGTGATCGCCCTTGCGGCCTGCCCACATATCCTGATCGCAATGCGGAAACTGTTCTATCTCGCCGGGATGGATCGCGATCGCCTGGGCGACATTGAGCTGTATCCGGTCGCAGGCGCTGCCGAGAATTGCGCGGGCGAGCGATAGGACTAGCGGCTGCAGGACCAG
Source organism: Erythrobacter sp. UBA2510 (assembly GCA_002341345.1). GTDB lineage: Bacteria > Pseudomonadota > Alphaproteobacteria > Sphingomonadales > Sphingomonadaceae > Alteraurantiacibacter. The sequence goes on along the minus strand of DDNW01000139.1, from coordinate 2,963 downwards.
ATCGCCCGCGACCTGCGAGCGGCGAAGGAGGCTTCCAAACCGTTTGGTCCGATGCCCATAGAAGTCTCCCTTGCCGAGTGGCGCCTGCGCAAACGCAGCTTCCAGGTCGGCATCGAGTGCGGCGATCTGTTGCTCGGCGACAAGCTGCGGAATGATGCAATAGCCATCCTCTTGCAGCTGATCGAGCCAATACGCCTCGCTCGGCGCAGTCATGCTGCCAGCTCCATACCACCATAGGCTTCCGGCTGAGGATTGCGGCAGTAGATCCCTGCGTTGGCGAGTTGCGCGCGTGTATCCTGGTCGATGTCGATGCGAAGAGCGACAAGCTCCTGTCTATCGATGAAAAGGTTCGGCCCCAGCTGCTGGCAGCGCCAGCCGAACTGAGCGATCTGCCGGAACCAGGGCACCGGGGCGACCGCCGAATAACCAGAGATCCCTTCCGATAGCGCAAAATCGGCGAGTGCGGAGACAAGCTGGTTGCGGACACCCCGGCGATCAGCGCGCGGCAACGTGGGATCGATACAGAAACGGGTAATCTCGCGAAATGTCTCATCCTGCGGAACCGGTCCGGTGCACAGCTGTGGAAAGAGATCGCGCAAGATATGAGGTCCATCAGAACGCAGGAGCCGGGCCGATGCACGATGCTCGCAATTTTCGCCGGTGAGGACGAGATAGGCGGCCGAGGGCGTATCGAACTGGTCGATTTCAAAGGTCTCGTCGAGCACCGGAACGTCCCACCCAAGAAGATCCACGAACACGCGCTTGCGCGCCTCGAACATGGCGCGAAGTGCCGGATCGACCAGGCTTGCACCACTTATACCGCTGCTTTGCTGCATGAAGATTACCTGTGAACTTGATGACTGCTCGCATCTCATCAAATCCGGATAGGCAGCGACATACCAAGAATTGGGGAGGGCCACATCTGGCGCTCTACAGGGCGAGTTTACTGACCGCCCCACCTGTGCGATGAGCTTCAGCGTTTGAAAATCAACAAGATACGACAGGTATCCTATCGGTCCGATTCTGTTCATCCCGAGAAGGTCACAAGCTGGCTATGAATGCAAAAGTCATCACGAATTTCCAGCTTGGCAGCCGCGAATCCTCCTCGGCGCCGGATGTCTTGCCCCTGGCTACAGAGCATGCGCTGCAATCCGCCGGAGCTGCTTTCCATGCGCTCGCCGACACCATGCCGCAGATGGTTTGGTCGACTCTTCCCGACGGCTCCCACGATTATTACAATGCGCGCTGGTATGAATTCACGGGTGTCCCTGTCGGATCAACCGACGGCGAAGGATGGGCCGGGATGTTCCATGAGGATGACCAGGCCGACGCATGGAAGAAATGGAACCACAGCCTCGCTACCGGCGAACCGTACGAGGTTGAATATCGCCTGCGGCATCACAGCGGTGATTATCGCTGGATGATCGGTCGTGCGCTGCCGATCCTGAACGAGCAGGGTGAGATCCAGCGCTGGATCGGCACTTGCACGGATATCGACGAGCAGAAGCGCACCGCTCTCCAAAACGACATCCTGAGCCAGGAGCTCAGCCATCGCATCAAGAACATCTTCGCGATTGTTTCCGGTTTGATCAGCCTGACAGCGCGCGCAAATGAAGCGTTCGGTGAAGCGTCGCGCGATTTGCTAGGCCGGATTTCCGCGCTGGGGCGCGCGCACGAATTCGTCCGGCCGCACAGCGAAAAGTCCCAGCCCGAGGGCAAGGAAGTGACCCTCGCCATGAGGTGGTCCCGTCTTCTTGGACAGGTTGGCGGCGAAGTTAAGCTAATCCCGGATGTGATTATGCCGCCAGTCTGGTCATCAGATCATGGGGGGCATGCCCCCCATGATCTGAAGCGTCGATCCGTCCATAGGCCTCTGCCGGGGTCTGCCCCGCTAGACCCGAGTGCGGTCGCTGCGTGTTGTAGTAGGTGATCCAACGAGCAAGGCCAGTGCGCAGCTCCGAACCGGTCTCGAAGGCGTGGAGATAAACGCATTCATATTTGAGAGATCGCCACAGCCGCTCGATGAACACGTTGTCCATCCAGCGGCCTCGGCCGTCCATGCTGATCCGCACCTCGGCATCCCGCAGCACGCTGGTGAAGGCTAGCGAAGTGAACTGACTACCCTGATCCGTATTGAAGATCTCGGGACGACCGAAGCGCGCCAGCGCTTCCTCCAAAGCCGCCACGCAGAAGCCCGCATCCATCGTGTTCGACAGGCGCCAGGCCAAGACCTTGCGGGTCGCCCAGTCCATCACCGCGACCAGGTACAGGAACCCTCGGCGCATCGGGATGTAGGTCACATCCGCACACCACACATGGTTCGGTCGCACTATCTCCAGCTTGCGCAGCAGATACGGATAAATCCGATGCTGCGGATGCGGATCACTCGTGCGCGGTCGCTGGTAGATCGGCGACAGGCCCATCTTGCCCATCAGCCGCCGCACACGTCGTCGGTCAACATCATAGCCGCCTCGGCGCAGGTGCCGGACCATCTGCCGGCTGCCATACCACGGCATGTCGAGGAACGCCGCGTCGATCACCCGCATCAGCGCCAGCGTCTCCTCACTCTCCGGCACCGGTGCATAGTAGTAGGACGACCGGCTGATCGAGAGCAGCCGGCATTGCGCCGCGATAGACAGGCGTTGGTGAGCAGGTTCGATCATCGCCCGCCTCCGTGCCACGCTCATCGACCGGAGGCTCTGGCTAAAAAATCGCGCTCCACGACCAACTGACCGATCTTCGCGTGAAGCTTCTCGACTTCGGCCTCGCTGGCCGCCCGGGCCGCATCACTTGCCCCCGAGAACGTGCCTGCCATCCCTTCGACCGCCTGCCGCTTCCACGCCGCGATCATCGTATGGTGGATGCCATGCTTCGCTGCCAGCTCCGCCAGCGTCAGGTCACCCCGGATCGCTTCCAGTGCCACCTTTGCCTTGAACTCCGCGCTGTAGCGCTTCCTCGTCTTC
>DDNW01000163.1:9714-9906 GCA_002341345.1 Erythrobacter sp. UBA2510 | reverse complement strand
GCCGTGAATAGATGAAGCCCTGCACGAAATCGGCGCCGCGCTCGTTGACCATCTTGAGCTCATCCATCGCCTCAACGCCTTCTGCGACGGTCTCGATACTGAGCGCCTCGGCAAGACTGACGATCGAGGTGATGATCGCGGCATTGGCCGAATCAGGCTCGACCGCATTGCGCACGAAGCTCTGGTCGATCT
>DDNW01000163.1:0-9475 GCA_002341345.1 Erythrobacter sp. UBA2510 | reverse complement strand
TCGATCTTGATCCGGTCGAACGGCGCGCGGCGCAGATTGCCGAGCGAGCCGTAGCCGGTGCCGAAATCGTCGAGCGTCAGACGTACGCCCATCCGGAACAGGCGCTTGAAGATCGCATCGACCAGCGCCTGATCGCCAAGGAAAACGTTTTCGGTAATCTCCAGTTCGAGCCGCCCGGGGCGCATTCCCGAGCTCTTGAGCGAATCCTCGATCAGTTCGAGAAAATTGCCCGAGGCAAATTGCTGGCCCGTCACATTGACCGCCACGCGAATGTCGCCCGGCCATTCGGACGCATCCTGGCAGGCGCGGCGGATAACCCATTCGCCCAGCTTACCCATGATCTGCAGATCCTCTGCGATCGGCAGGAAGGTCTCGGGCGGAATCATCCCAAGGTCAGGATGGTGCCAGCGCAGCAGCGCCTCGAAGGCAACGACCTGATGGTCCTTGGCCCCGACGATGGGCTGGTAATGGAGCAGCAGCTCGTCGCGGTCGGCCGCGTGGCGCAGTTCTTCGCCGATCTCGCGCTGGCGGGCGGCCGCACTGGCCAGTTCGACGCCGTAGAAGCGATATTGCCCGCGCCCGCCGCCCTTGGCCGCATAGAGCGCAAGGTCCGCGCTTTCGACCAGCTCGTCCATCGTCACGCCGTCATAGGGGGCAACCGCAATCCCGACCGATGCACCGATCGCGGCACGGTCGCCATTGAGCGAATAGGGCTGCGAAAGCATCTTGATGATCTGCCCGGCCAGCTCGCCCAGCTGCCCGCGGTCGTCGGCATCGGGGATGATGATCTGGAACTCGTCGCCCCCCAAACGGCCAATTTCTGCCGGTTCGGGCACGATCTTCTGCAACCGATCAGCGACCTGACGCAACAATTCATCACCCGCCGGATGACCGAGGCTGTCATTGACATGCTTGAACTTGTCGAGATCCATCATCAGCAGCGCGCAACTGCGCTTGGCTGCCCGGAAGGCGGTCAGCGTGCTTTCCAGCCGCGTGGTCATGCGGTGACGATTGGCGAGCCCGGTCAGCGCGTCAAACTGCGCCATTCGCGATTCGTCGCGGTGCTTCGCGAATTGCGAAGTGATGTCCTTGGCACTTCCGCGAAAGCCGATGAAAGATCCGCTGCGGTCGTTGACCGGCCTGCCCGAAAGCGACCACCAGACCTCGCGCCGCTGGTCCTTCAACCGCACGGTCTGGTCCTGGATTTTGCTCCGTGAGCCCATGAAGAAACTCAGCGGGCGTTCACCGCCGATTTCGCCATTTTGATCGGTCGTTTCCACGATGGTGGTGAGCGGCATGCCCAGCGCCAGCGCGTCCTCGCCCAGTTTTGCCAGCGCGCCGGGCGACAGATAGATCAGTCGCCCCTGATCGTCAGTCGCCCAGAACCATGCGACCTCGTTTTCTTCAAGCGACTGGAAAAGAGCGAGTTTTTCGGCATCGGACATGGGAGAGGCGCCGCCGGACACATCTCCGACGCCTCCAACCTTACGCAGAAGTCCACGCACGCCCATGAATGTCCGTCTCCTTGCACAACTCTGGCAGGTGGAATGTGCCTGCCGTACCTTGTGAGAAGTAAAAGGGCAGGCTTACTTTTTCGCTAACGACCGCCGCCGGAAACCCCTGCAGAGAGCCTGTTTGCAAAGAATTTTTCCGGCTTCGGCGGCGGGCCCTGGAGGGCGACGATCCGGCCATCCCAGTCGAGCCCCAGCGCATCGGCGAAGGCCAGCCCCATGCGGTCGCCGGTCGACCAGCGGGTGACGCCCTCGACCTTATGAGTCTGCGACAAGTGGACGATGAAGCGCGCTCCTACCGGCACGTTCCACAGCCCTTCGATCATCGCACCGGTGGCAGAAATATTGCGCAAGGTGCCCGCATAGGAATGCCCCTCATGTTCAAGCACGACCTGGCGCATGGTCGACTCGCGCGGGGCACGCGCCTCGCGCTGGCCTACCGGCAGCGCCTCGAGCCCGCCATGAATCCGCGCCGTGGCCGCGCTGGCCTCCATTGGGCGTTCGTAGATGAAACCCTGGATATGGCTGCATCCCAGCGACCGCACGAGGTCGAGCTCGTCGAGCGTCTCGACCCCCTCGGCGGTCGTGTCCATGCCCAGCGCCTGCGCCAGATTGGCGATCGAGGCGATGATCGCGCGGTTGCGGCTGACCTTTTCGGCGGCCCCACGTACGAAGCTCTGGTCGATCTTGATCCGGTCGAACGGTGCCTTTTTGAGATAGCCGAGCGAGGAATAGCCGGTCCCGAAATCGTCGAGCGCAAGCCGGACGCCGATCGCCTTGAGGCGGGCGAACATCTCGTCCGTCCCCGCATCGTCATTGAGATAGACGCTCTCGGTGATTTCCAGCTCGAGTCGCGCCGGATCGATCCCGGCACTGGCAATCGCGCTGGTCACGATCGAGGGCAATTGCGGATTGGCGAATTGCAACGGCGAGACGTTGACCGACACGCTGACCGTATCGGGCCATTGCGCCATCTGCATGCAGGCCGTGCGCAGCGCCCATTCGCCGATGACCGAGATCAGGCCGGTATATTCTGCAGTCTCGATGAATTTGTGGGTCGGCATCCAGCCCTTGTCGCGGTGGTGCCAGCGCAGCAGCGCCTCGAAACTGGAAATCCGCTCACTGCCAAGTGCGATGACCGGCTGGTAGAACAGCTGCAAATCGCCCGCCGCAATCGCCTCGCGCAGGTCGATTTCAAGCCGCGCACGCGCCTTGGCTTCTGCATGTAGTTCCTCGCTGAAGAACTCATAGCGACCCCGGCCTGCATCCTTGGCCGCATAGAGCGCAAGGTCGGCATTGCGGATCAGATCGTCATTGGTCACGCCGTCATGCGGGGCCAGCGCAAGGCCGATCGACACGCCGATATTCACGTTCTGCCCGTCAATCGTATAAGGCTGCGAAAGGTCGTCGATGATCGTCAGCGACAGTTCCGCAAGCGCTTGGCGGCTGCTTCTTCCCGGAATGATCACCTCGAACTCGTCGCCGCCCAGCCGCCCGACCAGTCCGGCCTTGCCGACCGCAGCATCGAGCCGCCGGGCGACCTTGCGCAGCAGCGCATCGCCTGCCGGGTGCCCCATCGTGTCGTTGACCTGCTTGAACCGGTCGAGGTCGAGCAGCAGGACCGCGCAGCTTCGTTTGTCGAGCAACGGCGAGGTCAGGATCTCGTCCAGCCGCTGCGTCATCTGGAAACGATTGGCCAGCTCGGTGAGCGAATCGAAATGCGCCAGCCGCGCGGCGCGCTCCTGACTGCGCCGGCGCTCGGTCAGATCGGTGCCCGATCCGCGATAGCCGAGGAACTCCCCGCCCTCGCCAAAGGTCGGACGACCGCTCAGCGCCCACCACAATTCTGCGTCCTCAAGCGCCGCAGCCAGCGAGATTTCGTGGAACGGTTCGCGCCGGGACAGATGTAATTTAAGGGCGCGTACGCCCTGCTCACCATCGTGTTCCGCCGAAAATAGCGTCACCAGCGGCTGGCCGATCAATTCCTCGGGCTCGGCGCCCAGCGCCTGCGCAACCGGTGCGGAAACATAGGTCAGCAGCGAACGCCGATCCGTCTCCCAGAACCAGCCCTGTCGCGTTTCCTCGTAATCGGTCAAGATGACGCGCGAGCGGGCCTGCGCCTGCTCCTGCGCGATCCGCAGACGCTCTTCCTCGCGCATGCGCTCAACCTCTTCACGCCCGACCACCGCCGCGACACTGAGCGCGACCAGCAGGGCGGACAGACCCGCGAGCGAGCCGTTGGCAACGACGGCAGCCGACCAGATCGACAATTGCGCGGACAGGATCGTCACCGGGTGTCGCCGCATGAGAGTGGAGGTAATGCCGCCCACGCACAGCAATGTCGCCAACGCCGCATCGTAGGGCAGCCCGTCGGCCAGTGCCCAGCGCATCATGCCAAGCCCGAACATGAAGGGTGGCAGGATGACCGTGAGGCTGAGGGCCAATATGCGTGACTTTCTGTCGGGCAGCGCCGCACCACTGAACCAGCTGCCGCACACAACCACCAGCAGCAGCGAAACGCTCAGCAGGAAAATGGTCGAGCTGCGAGGCAGTCCGCCCGAAAGTATGAACGCGGCCCCGATAGAGGCCAGCATACCAGCGATAAGGTAGGTCCAGTTGCGCGGCAGCAAGTCGTTGGCCGCAAGCGACTGCTCGGCGAACTCGGAGGCGCGGTCGGGTTTTGGCTCGCGGCGCGGCCCCTTGCGCCGGTCGCGCAGGGGCAATCTTTTGAGCGCCTGTGAGGGCTCAGGCTGCGGTGCGACTGTCTCATGCGCGCTCGTGCGTGGGGCGCGCGAGTCGGGGCTTGCGGAATCGCAAGCATCGCAATCCTTTTGCGCCGCAGCTGTGCTGCTCGGCAGTCCCTCCATTTTCATGACCGCGATTATCGCAGCGCGCACTTGGGAAAGGGTTAATCGCGCGGGAAGTATTTCAGCGTGAAAGTTTGTGCGTCGAGCTCTGCCAGTGCTAGGTCGGTCGTCACAGATTTACGCGATTTCATCCGTATTTCGCAGGGGAGAGAGTTCATGGCGGCACGGCATCTGGCGATCATCGGCTCGGGACCGGCGGGGTATTACACGGCAGAGGCCGCGCAAAAGGCCTTTGGCGAGAATGTCCGGGTCGATATTTTCGACTCATTGCCAGTCCCTTACGGCCTGATTCGCAGTGGCGTTGCGCCCGACCACCAGTCGATCAAGGGGGTTTCGCGCCGCTATGAAAAGGTCGCGCTGACCGAAAATGTGCGCTTCGTCGGCAATATCTGCGTGGGCCGCGACGTGCAGATCGACGAGTTGCAGGCGCTCTATGACGGCGTGGTGCTGGCCACGGGCGCGCCGCATGACCGCGGCCTCGACATTCCGGGTGAGGATCTGGGCAATGTCTTCGGCAGCGCCAAATTCGTCGGCTGGTATAACGGCCACCCGCAATGCGCGGCGCTCGATCCCGATTTGTCGGGCAAGACTGCGGTGGTCATCGGCATGGGCAATGTCGCGCTCGATGTCGCGCGCATCCTCGCCAAATGCCGCGCCGAATTCGAGGGCAGCGACATCGTCAGCCACGCACTCGATGCTCTCGATACCTCGAAGATCGATCGCATCGTACTCCTCGGGCGACGCGGCCCGCACCAGATCATGATGACGCCCAAGGAACTGGGCGAGCTGGGCCATCTCGCCCGCGCCGCGCCGCATGTCGACCGGGGCGACCTGCCCGAGGAGAGTGAGGACGCGCTGCTCGAACCGGGCCTGCGCAAGTCTGTAACATTGCTGCGCCAGTTCGCCGCGACACCCGAGCACATCAAGGCCGAGAAACCGATCGCCATCGAATTTGCCTTCTTCGCCCAGCCCAAGGCGCTGATCGGAGAGGGCAAGGTGCGCGAAATCGAGATCGAACGCACGGTGATCGAGCGCGGCCGGGCGATCGGCACGGGCGAGATCGCCCGCCTGCCCGCCGATCTGGTCGTCAGCTGCATCGGCTATCGCACCGCCCCCATTCCCGGCGTGCCCTTCGACGAGCGTGCCGGGCGTTTTGCCAATGACGAGGGGCGCATCCTGCCCGGCCTCTATTGCGTCGGCTGGGCGCGGCGCGGCCCCTCAGGCACGATCGGGACCAACCGGCCCGATGGCTATGCGGTGGTCGACCTGATCGCCGAGGACATTGCCGCAGGCAGCTTGGGACCGGGTGCGAAAAAGGGGCGCGAAGGTTTTGACAAGCTTGCCGAAGAGCGCGGGCTCGACATCGTGACCTTCCGCGACTGGAAGAAGATCGAAGAGGCCGAGGAAAGCGCCGCCCGCGAGGGCGCCCCGCGCGAAAAGTTCACCGATATCGAGGCGATGATCCGCGCGCGGGGTGATTGACGAAAAGCGTGGTCAGGAAAAGCGTCGTCAGACCCGCATCGGCATCAGGACATAAAGCGACGGACTGTTCTCGTCCTTGCGGATCAGCGTCGGCGCGCCCGGATCGGCCAAATGCAGTTCGACCGTGTCGCTGTCGATCTGGGCGAGGATGTCCTTCAGATAATTGGCGTTGAAGCCGATCTCCATCCCTTCGGAGCTGTACTCCGCGGCCAGTTCCTCGGCTGCATTGCCGTTGTCCGGACTGGTGACCGACAGCGTGACCTTGTCCGGCTCCAGCCCCATCTTGACCGCGCGGGTCTTCTCGGTGGCGATGGTCGCCACGCGGTCGACCCCGGCGAAGAAGGTCTTGGGGTCGATCCGGAGCAGCTTGTCGTTACCGGTCGGGATCACGCGGCTGTAATCGGGGAACGTCCCGTCGATCAGCTTGCTGGTCAGCACCACCCCGCCCGCTCCGCCAATCGAGAAGCGAATCTTGGAAGGCGAGAGGTCGATGCGAACCTGCCCGTCCTGCGCCTCTTCCAGCAGCTTGCGCAGTTCGGCCACGGCCTTTCGCGGCACGATGACGTCGGGCATGCCCTCGGCCCCGGCGGGCATGGGCAGCGTGTAGCGGGCGAGGCGGTGGCCGTCGGTGGCGGCGGCCTTCAGCACCGGGCCATCGTCCTGCGAGACATGCAGGAAGATGCCGTTCAGGTAATAACGCGTTTCCTCGGTCGAGATCGCAAACCGGGTGCGGTCGATCATCTCGGCCAGCTGCGTGGCCGACAGCGTGAAGCTGGAGGGCAGCTCGCCCTCGACAATTACGGGGAAGTCGTCGCGCGGCAGCGTGGGCAACTGGAAGCGGCTGCGCCCGGCCTTCACCACCATCCGGTTATCGGCGGTTTCAAGGCTGACCTCGCTGCCTTCGGGCAGCTTGCGGGCAATGTCGAACAGCAGGTGCGCAGAAACGGTGATCGACCCGGCCTCGTCCACACGGTTGGCGCGCAGGTTCTCGACCACCTGCAGGTCGAGGTCGGTCGCCATGATCTTGAGATCACCGCTCATATCCGCCTCGATCAGGACGTTGGAGAGGATCGGGATCGTGTTGCGCCGCTCCACCACGGACTGGACATGGGACAGGCAGCGCAGAAGATTGGCGCGCTCGATCGTGGCCTTCATCGCAATTCAACCCCTTTTCGCGCGCCCGGAAGGCTCGAAAGGCCTTTTCGTAGCCGCTGCCGGGCGCTGCATATACTCCTCAGATACCCTTAGCGCGAGGGGCCGACCCGGCAAGCGGTCCGGGCAAAAATGACCGATAGCTTGGGGATAAAGCGCGATTTTCGGGCCATTTGCAGCCCGACGGGGCGCGATTTAGTTTCAGGGAGACTGAAACAGTTACGGCACCGGGTTACTCTCCCTACCGACCGCCCAAATATTACCCTGTCGGGAGGTTGGGAGGGGGAGCGGGCTGGCACCGTTTTCACGGGAGTGGAAAAAATGCCTCAGCCGGGCATGGCCATGCCGCCATTCACGTGAATGACCTGGCCGGTCACGTAGCTGGCTTCCTTGCTCGCAAGATAGACCGCCGCTGCGCCAATATCCTCGCCCTCGCCCATCCGCCCCATCGGAATGCGCGTGTTGATCGCATCCTTCTGCTTGTCGTCGAGCGCATCGGTCATCGCCGAGCGGATGAAGCCCGGCGCGATGCAGTTGACCGTGATCCCGCGCGAGGCGAATTCCTGCGCCATGCTTTTGGACATGCCGACGAGGCCCGCTTTCGCGGCACAGTAATTTGCCTGTCCCGGATTGCCGGTCGTGCCGACCACGCTGGTAATGTTGATCATGCGCCCGAAGCGGGCCTTCATCATCGGGCGGGCGCAGCCGCGCATCAGGCGGAAGGCCGCCTCCAGATTGATGCGGATCACGTCGCTCCATTCCTCGTCCTTCATGCGCATGACGAGGTTGTCGCGGGTGATGCCGGCATTGTTGACGAGGATGTCGATCTTGCCGAGCGATTCCATTGCCGAGGGGACGAGATGCTCGACCTGCTCGGTGTCCGACAGGTTACAGGTGATCTCGATATGGTCGCCGCCATGCTCGTCGATCAGCTGCTGGCGAAAGATGCGCAGCTTTTCCGAATTGGAGCCGCTGATCGCAAGGCGCGCGCCGCGCGACGCCAGCGCATGCGCAATCGCCGAACCGATCCCCCCGGCACCGCCAGTGACCAGCGCAGTCATTCCCCTGAGGTCGAACATGGTCATATCTCCTTTGCCAGTGCCTCGATATCCTCCATCGAGACGACGCTGATCGCCTCCGCGTCCGGCAGGATCTTGCGCACCATCGGCCCGACGACCTTGCCGCCGATCTCGACGAATTTGGTGACCCCGGCATCGCCCATCGCCATGACGCTTTCGCGCCAGCGCACGCGGCCCGTCACCTGGTCGACCAGCAGGCGCTGTTCTTCCGCCGGGTCGGTGACTTCGGCGGCTGTGACATTGGCGTAGAGCGGCAGTCGCATCGGCTGCGGCGAGCAGGCGGCCAGCGCCTCGGCCATGCGCTCGGCAGCAGGTTGCATCAGCGAGCAGTGGAACGGGGCCGACACCGGCAGCTTGATCGCGCGCTTGCAGCCATATTCCCTGGCCAGTTCAATCGCGCGGTCGATCGCGGAGGCATGACCCGAGAGCACGACCTGTGCCGGATCGTTGTCGTTGGCCACCTCGCATACATCGCCTTGCGCGGCAGCCTCGGCCAGAGCGGCGGCCTTTTCCAGATCGGCACCAAGCAGCGCACACATCGCGCCCACGCCCACCGGCACCGCCTCCTGCATGGCACTGCCGCGAATACGCAGCAACCGTGCGGTATCGGCGAGCGAGAAGCCGCCCACCGCCGCGAGCGCGGAATATTCACCCAACGAGTGCCCTGCAACGCAAGCGCCCTTCTCCGACAGCTTCAAACCGCCCTCTTCGAGCACGCGCACGACGGCGAGCGAATGCGCCATGATCGCGGGCTGCGCATTGGCGGTCAGCGTCAGCGTTTCTTCCGGGCCTTCGCGCATGATGGCAAAGAGCTTTTGCGACAGCGCCTCGTCCACTTCCTCGAAAACATGGCGCGCCGCAGCGCTCGCCTCGGCAAGCGCCGCGCCCATGCCGACCTTCTGGCTGCCCTGTCCGGGAAAAATAAATGCGATCATGCTAAACGTCTCTCCTTGCGAGCGGCCCTATTTGCGAGAGACAAATCAGGCAAGTCCCCGCCCGGTCTGTTACCACAGGCCGAACGGGATAATCGCATTGTTGGCATCATGGCCGATGTCGGCGCGGCCGAGATAAGGAACGCTGTGCTTCGTACACCAGAAGCGGGCGATTTCCTCGGCGTCAAAGCCGAACGGGCGGTCGTTTTCGGGAATGTCCGAGACGCGGCCGAGCCTGAGCCCCGCGACGCCTTTTAGATGCGAGGTAACATGGAAAAACAGGCGGTCGATTGCATAGAGGTGCTCGGCGACCTCCTCCACGCTGACGACATGACCGGTGAGGTCGGGCACCAGCTCCGTCCCGACCAGCATGGCCAGCGTCATCAGGTTGAACGCAGCCTGCGGTTTGTCGGCTTCGGGCTGGATGGGTGCGGCGCTTTTGCCAGTGAGAA
>DDNW01000019.1:8084-13810 GCA_002341345.1 Erythrobacter sp. UBA2510 | reverse complement strand
CGCATCCTGCGCGCGCTCAAGAACCGCTTCGGTGCGGTCGACGAGATTGGCGTCTTCGCGATGGAGGGGGAGGGGCTGGCCGAGGTCGCCAATCCTTCCAGCCTGTTCCTGCCTTCGCGCGATGCGCCGGTCGCGGGTAGCGCGGTGTTCCCGGCGATGGAGGGCACCCGGCCCGTGCTGGTCGAGATACAGGCGCTGATCGTGCGGCTGCAATCGGGCGCAACGCCGCGCCGCGCGGTGGTAGGCTGGGATAATGGCAGGCTGGCCATGTTGCTGGCCGTTCTCGAATCGCGCTGCGGGCTGAATTTCTCTTCGGCGGAGGTCTATCTCAACGTGGCGGGCGGTTATCGCCTCGCCGACCCGGCTGCCGATCTGGCGGTGGCCGCCGCGCTGGTCTCAGCGCTCGCCGACAAGCCTTTATCGATGGGCGCGATCTGGTTTGGCGAGGTTGCACTGTCTGGCGAAATTCGCCCCGTCGCCCACTCTTCGCTGCGACTGCGCGAGGCGGCCAAGCTCGGGTTCTCAAAGGCCTGCGGACCGGCCGGATCGGGCCGGGACGTGGCCGACATGCGGCATGAGGATGTCGCGGGCATTGCAAGCCTCGTTGACCGGGTCATGTCTGCCGCATAATCTGCCGCGCAGTGACGGGGTTCGACATCATCGTTCTGGTGATCGTGGCGGTTGCCGCGATCGGGGGTTTCATGCGCGGTTTCGTGCAGGAGGTCCTGTCGCTGCTCGCATGGATCCTGGCGATCATGGCAATCCGCTATCTCCATGTCGATCTGACCGCTGCGATCTACGAATTCATCGGCACGCCTACGGGCGCGGCGCTGCTGGCCTTCGCGCTGCTGCTGCTGATCCCCTATGCCGCAATGAAGCTGATTGCGGCCAAGGTTGGCGAACGGTCGCGCAGGTCGATCCTGGGGCCCATCGACCGGGTGCTGGGGTTCGGCTTCGGCATGGTCAAGGGCCTCATAATCGTCGTGATCGGTTTCTCGGTCCTGGTGCTCGGCTATGACAACATCTGGGGTGCAACCGGGCGTCCGGTCTGGATTGCCGAGGCGCGGACTTACCAATTCGTCGATGCGGCCTCGCGCGATCTCGTCCAGCTGATCGAAGAACGACGCAAGCGTCTGCAAAGCGACGAGGCATGAGCGCGGAACGGCTTTATACGCCGGAACTGCTCGGACTGGCGGTCGACTTGGCCGATTTTCCGCCCATGGAAACGTTGCCGCTGCATGGCGAGGTGCGTTCGCCCACTTGCGGGAGTACGCTCGCTATCGACCTCAGCACTGACGAAGCGGGCTGCATTGCGCAAATCGGCATGCGGGTACGCACCTGCGCCGTCGGGCAGGCGGCCGCCAGCCTGTTCGCGCGCAATGCCGCAGGACGCGATTTGGCGCATCTAGCTGCTGCCCATGACCATCTCGCAGCATGGCTGGAGGGAGAATTCTCCATCGCCGATCCCGCCGAAATCTGGCCAGGGTTGAGCCAACTCGCCCCCGCTCGCAACTATGCGGCACGTCATCCCGCTATGCTGTTGCCCTGGAAAGCCGCCATTCTCGCTCTTTCCATCACGCCATCAGCAAGCTAGTCCCCTTTCCAAGAGCAATACGGGGGCAAGAATGGCTGAAGCCACAAATCCGCAGTTTCAGGAACCGAGCAAGAAGGAAATTCGCCTCGTCATCGCCGCCAGTTCGGCGGGGACGATCTTCGAATGGTACGATTTCTTCATCTACGGCACGTTGTTCGCGCTGATCGGCCAGGCGTTCTTTCCCAGTGATAACGAAACGCTGCAAATCCTGCTGGTGTGGGCCGGTTTTGCCATCGGTTTCGGCTTCCGTCCGCTGGGCGCGATTATGTTCGGATACTTGGGCGACAAGCTGGGGCGCAAGTACACCTTCCTCGTCACCGTCACGCTGATGGGTATCGCAACGGCAGGGGTCGGGCTGGTGCCTAGCGCGAGCGCAATCGGCCTGTGGGCACCGGCAATCGTCGTGCTGCTGCGCATCGTACAGGGGCTGGCTCTCGGCGGCGAATATGGCGGCGCGGCGATCTATGTCGCCGAACACGCCCCGCCGGAGAAGCGTGGGTTCTATACCAGCTTCATTCAGGCGAGCGTGATCGGTGGTTTCGTCCTGTCGATCATCGTGGTGCTGGGCTGCCGTGCGATCATCCCCGAAGCGGCCTTTGACGAATGGGGCTGGCGCGTACCGTTCCTGCTGTCGGTCGTGCTGCTGGGCATCTCGCTATGGATGCGCCTGAAGCTCAATGAAAGCCCGGTATTCCGCGCGATGAAGGAAGCGGGCGAGATGTCGGGTAATCCCTTCGTCGAGAGCTTCACCTATCCGGGCAACAAGCGCCGTATTTTCGTAGCGCTGTTCGGCGTGACGGGGATTCTCACCACCATCTGGTATTCGGCCTTCTTCTCGACGCTGTCGTTCCTCCAGCGCGATATGCGGATCGAGGAATTGGTGGTCGAGGGCGTGTTGCTGGTCGCGGGCCTTGTCTCGATGAGTTTCTACCTTGTTGTAGGCGCATGGTCCGACCGGGTAGGTCGCAAAAAGCCGCTCATCATCGGTGCCGTTCTCACCCTGCTGCTGCTGTTTCCAATGTTCCATGCGATGGGCAAGCTCGCCAATCCCGGCCTTGCCGAAGCGGCAGAAGCCTATCCGGTCGTCGTGAGCGGACCGGAATGCACCACCGATCCCTTCGCCGATTTGTTTGACCGCGAACAGAGCGACTGCGGCAAACTGCTCGAGACGCTGACTTCTAGCGGGGTCGCCTATGAGCTGGTGGCAGCGGACGATCTCGCACTCAGCGTTGCGGGCGATGCGGTGGCGCTTGACCCGGTGTGGTTCAACGACAGCGCGGCGCGGCGCGATGGCATGCAAAGCACGCTGACGGGCTATGGCTACGACTTTTCGCCGCAGACCCCGTCCATGACCAGTATCGTCGGCATTCTGGGAATCTTGCTGGTTCTCGCGATGCTCTCCGCGCTGACCTATGGTTCGACCGCGGCCTTGCTGACCGAGATGTTCCCGCCGCAGATCCGGTATTCCTCGATGTCGATTCCCTATCACATCGGTGCTGGCTATCTGGGCGGCTTCCTGCCGCTGATCGCGGGCATCATCGTGGCGCGAACCGGCGACCTTTATGCGGGCCTGTGGTATACATGGGCCGTTGTTGCGTTCGGACTGGTCGTGGCAATCTTCGGCCTGAAGGGCGGGCCACCGCGCGACTTTACCGACGATAATGGCTGACCTGCCGCCGCCGACATTGCAGATAAAGGTGGATCGCGCAGCGCTCACAGCGAACTGGCGGATGCTAGACCGGCTTTCAGGCGACGCGCAGGCTGGGGCCGCGATCAAGGCGGATGCCTATGGGCTGGGCGTGGAGAATGTGCTGCCATCCTTGCTGGAGGCTGGGGCGCGCACTTTTTTCGTTGCCCATTTCAGTGAGGTGCCCCCGCTGCTCGATCATGTGACACCCGAGCAAATCGCCGTGCTGCACGGCCCCGCCTGTGCAGAACAGGCAGCCTATGCTGTTGCAATCGGTGTCATCCCGGTCATCAACAGCCTGCACCAGGCGAGCCTGTGGCAGGCAGCTGGTGGCGGAGCATGTCACCTGATGGTCGATACCGGGATCAACCGGCTCGGCCTGCCGCTTAGTGAAATCGGTGATCCGGCAATCGCGGCGCTCGATATCGATATCCTCATGAGCCATCTCGCCTCGGCAGACGAGGACGTTGCCCTCAACGCCGTACAGCTTGCACGCTTTCGCAAGGCGGCTGCAGCAATTCCCGCCAAGCGGCGCAGCATTGCGAACTCTGCCGGCATCGCGCTGGGGCAGGACTATTCTTTCGACCTGACCCGTCCGGGGCTGTCGCTTTATGGCGGAATTGCCCGTGACGAACTGGCTGGGACGATCGCGCCGGTCGTTTCTTTGCAGGCACAGGTGTTGCAGATGAGAAATCTCTCTCCTGGGGACGGTGTCGGGTACAACACGATCTTCACCGCAGACCGCCAGATGTGCACCGCAACATTGTCGTTCGGCTATGCTGACGGTTTCCTCCGTTGTCGCGGCCCCGGTACGGCATTGGTGCACGATGGCGAGCTGCTGCCGATCATCGGCCGCGTCTCGATGGACCTCACCGTTGTGGACGCAAGTGCAGCAAAAAGCTTGCGAGAAGGCGATTTTGTGCAGATTCCGTTCGACCTGAGGCAAGTTTCCGCACAATGCGGATTGTCGCAATATGAATTGCTTACCGGCCTTGGGCGTCGTTTTTTGAGACAGGTGCTATAACGCGCGATTGCACAATCCCTTGTGCAAGTGCTAACAAATAGGCTCATCCAAGAGGGTTTGCTGCATATGGCCAAGGAAAAGGCATCGGGCGACGAGCCCATCATCATCAAGAAGTACGCCAACAGGCGGCTCTACAACACCCATACGTCGAGTTACATTACGCTTGACGATCTTGCGCGGATGACCCGCGAAGGGCAGGATTTCCAGGTACTCGATGCCAAGACGGGCAACGACATCACCCATACGATCCTGACGCAAATCATCATGGAAGAGGAATCGAGCGGCGAGCAGATGCTGCCGGTCAGTTTCCTGCGCCAGCTGATCGCGATGTATGGCAATTCGATGCAGGCGATGATGCCGCCCTATCTCGAAGCCACGATGGACAATTTCCGCGAAAACCAGACCAATCTGCACGACGCGTTCAAGAGCAGCATGGGCCCCGAGGCAATGGCGAAGATTGCCGAGACCAACATGGCCATGTTCCGCGCGGCGGCCAGCGCCTTTATGCCCAAGACCTCCGGTGTGGCTGGCGAGAAGGGTGTCGATGCGGAAAAGACCAGGGAAGCCGACGAGCTCGCCGAAATGCGCGCCCAGATGGCCGAGATGAAGCGCAAGCTGGACAAGCTCGGCGAATAACACGCCAGTCACTCCGCCCGGTTCTGTCGGTCATCGCGTAAAACCGCTCGACACGAGCCGCACCCTGCCTATTGCGGGGCGCGAACCCTTTGTCCCTTGCCAATTTCGGTCCTGCCCATGTCTGCCATTCGTCATGCCCTCACCATCAAGCGCGAGGACGATTTCGCCGCCTGGTATCAGGAGGTCATCTCCGCCGCCGACATGGCCGAGGAATCGGGCGTGCGCGGCTGCATGGTCATCAAGCCGTGGGGCTATGGCATCTGGGAGCGGATCCAGCGCCTGCTCGACGATCGGATCAAGGCGACCGGACACCAGAACTGCTATTTCCCGATCTTTATCCCAATCGCCAATTTCGAGCGCGAGGCCGAGCATGTCGAGGGCTTTGCCAAGGAAATGGCGGTCGTCACGCATCACCGCCTGATCCAGAACGACAAGGGCCGGCTCGTCCCCGACCCCGAGGCCAAACTGACCGAGCCGCTGGTGGTCCGACCGACCTCCGAAACGATCATCGGCGATGCGATGAGCCGCTGGGTGCAGAGCTGGCGCGACCTGCCGCTGCTGCTCAACCAATGGGCCAATGTCGTGCGCTGGGAAATGCGTACCCGGATGTTCCTGCGGACCAGCGAGTTTCTCTGGCAGGAGGGCCATACCGCTCATGAGACGCGCGAGGATGCGCGCGAGCACACTTTGCGTATGCTCGAAGTCTATCGCGAGTTCGCCGAGACCGCGCTCGCGCTGCCGGTGATCGCCGGCGAGAAGCCCGAGAACGAACGCTTCCCTGGCGC
>DDNW01000019.1:2813-8025 GCA_002341345.1 Erythrobacter sp. UBA2510 | reverse complement strand
GAAAACGAGCGTTTTCCGGGCGCGGTCGAGACCTGGTCGATCGAGGCGATGATGCAGGATGGCAAGGCGCTGCAGGCGGGCACGTCCCATTATCTGGGCACCAGTTTCGCCGAGGCCTCCAACATCCGCTTTCAGGACCGCGAAGGCGGACAGGCGCTCGCGCATACGACCAGCTGGGGCGTTTCGACGCGCATGGTCGGCGGCGTGATCATGACCCATGGGGACGATGACGGCCTGCGCGTACCGCCCGCCATCGCCCCGTTCCAGGTGGTGATCCTGCCGATGCTGCGCGATAACGATCAGGATGCCGCGCTGCTCGACTATTGCGAAAGTCTGCGCGCCTCGCTCTCCAGTGTCTCTGCTCTGGGTGAGCCGGTACGCGTGTTACTCGACAAGCGCCCCGGCAAGGCGGCGGCCAAGCGCTGGGACTGGGTGCGCAAGGGCGCGCCGGTCATTATCGAGGTTGGCGGTCGCGACATGGAAAACGGCGTCGTCTCGCTGTTGCGGCGCGATGCACTGTGGAATGCCGAGACTGGCAAGCCTGCCTTCCAAAGCCCCACGCGCGAGGATGCGGCGACGCAGATCCCGGCGATGCTCGAGGAGATGCAGACCGGCATGCTCGCCGTTGCGTGCGATCGGCGCGAGGCCAATATCGACCGCAGCATCGCCAGCTTCGAGGCGCTGGCGGACTTCTTCGCCGAGGACAAGACATTCCCCGGTTGGGCCGAGGTGAACTGGTCGAAACCGACCGGCGCAGCCCTCGGCGCTGTCGAGGAACGGCTGAAAGAACTGAAGCTGACCTTCCGCAACGTGCCCGCCGATGCAGGTCCTGCGAACGGGCCCTGCATCTTTACCGGCGAGCCTGCTGTGGAACGGATTCTCGTGGCCCGGGCATACTAGGGCACCCTACTCGACGCTTTTGGCCACCTCCCCGGCGAAAGCGTCAAATTCCACCTCGCGGCCGAGGAAATCCGTCACCAGTCGGGCGGCGGGCAGGGTCGCGCCCGGCTCCAGCACCTTGTGGCGATAGGCGCCGGACACCGCCGGGTTGTTCAGCCCGTCGGCTTCGAACCTGGCATAAAGATCGGCGGCAATCACGCGCGACCACGCATAGGTGTAGTAATAGGCGCTGTACCCGTCGAGGTGGGTGAAAGCCGCCTGCATTTCCGAGAATTCGGGCGAGGGGATCGTCGCATAGGCATTTTGCCATTCACGGGTTGCCGCGCCCAGATTTTCCGGCACTGGCATCGTGTGAAAATTGAGCGAAGTGGCTGCGAGGCCCAACTGGCCCATTTCAAACATGCCGCGGTTGAAATAGCGCACCCGGTTCATCTTCTCGACCAGCTCGCGGGGGATGGTGTTCCCGTTCTTGTCGACCGCGAAAGTCGCCAGCGTGTCGTAATCGAAGACCCAGTTTTCCAGCATCTGCGACGGGGCCTCGATGAAGTCCCATTCAACCGCGTTGTAACGCTGCCCGTACCAGCGATGGCTGCTGCCGAACATGGCATGCAGGGCGTGGCCAAATTCGTGCAGGAAAGTCTCGACCTGCGAATGCTCCATCAGGCCGGTCGTGTGGTCGCCCTTGGGCAGGTTCTGGACGACCGCGGTCATCGAGGGCTCGCCATCGCCACCGGGGTAGAGCGAGACGTTGTTCGCGTGGGTATATTTGCCAGGGCGCGGATGCGAATCGAGGTAGAAACGGCCGATGACCTCGCCATGGTCGACCAGTTCGTAGGCACCGACATCCTCGTGCCAGACGGGCGTATCCCATTCGCGAATCTCGACCTCGAACAATCGCTCGACCAGCTCGAACACGCCGTCGCGGACATTGTCATAGGCGAAGTACTGGCGCGCTTCCTGCGCATTGTAATCGAACAGCGCCTGCTTGGTCTTGTTCGATAGCCAGCCCGATTGCCACGGGTCGATCCGCTCTGCACCGGGGCGCAACTGCTGCAAGACGCCGAGCATGCGATCATATTCCTGCTCGGCCAGCGGGCGCGAAACCTCCTCGATCGAGGCCATCAGCTCAGACACTTTCTCGGGGGTGTCGAGCATCTTGTCGGCGAGGGCAACCTCGGCATAATTCTCGCGGCCCAGCAAGCCCGCCAGTTCATTGCGCAGAGTAAACATGCGCCTGAGCAATTCATCGTTCTGCGGCCAGGCGCGCTGGGCATAGACTTCGGAGAACCGGCGGCGCAGGTCGTCGCTTTCGGCATAGACCATGACCGGCTGATAGTCGGTATAGGCAGTGGTCAGCGTGATCGTACCGTCGGGCTTGACCTCGCGCGCATCGATGAAGTCCTGCGGCAGGCCCGCGAGCTCTTCCGGCGTCACCTCGATGCTGCGCACATCCTGCGCGATATTGCGCGCAAATCCGGCGGAGAGTTCGCCCAGCTCGTCACGGATCGCCTGCACCCTGGCGCGCTCGTCGTCGTCGAGCGCAACACCGCCGCGCTCGAAACTGGCCAGAGTTTCGGACAGATACTTTTGCGTCGCCGCGTCCTCATCAGCAGCATCCACGGCGGCAAGCTTGTCGTAGATCGGGCGTGAGAGCGAAATCCGTGCGGCAACTTCGTCGATACGGACTTCACATTTGGCGGCTGTGTCGCGCAATTCTTCTGTCAGCAGCACTTCGCGGTAAAGCGTAAACTCGCCCCCGGCTGCACCCAGCAGACCGGAAATATCGTCATACATTTCGAGCGTGGTGTCGACCCGCGCTGGTGCATCGCCAGTCACCAGTGAATCGCGGCGTTGTTCGATGACACTGAGGTAGAAGTCACAGCGCTCGGTCAATTGCTCGGGCGTGGGATCGGTGAGGACGGGGCCCATCATCTGGCGGGCCGAGGTCGCGTGGGCCTGGGTGGCGATCGTGGCAGAGGCAAGCATGATAGCGGCCAGAATGCGCTTCATTCGGGAGGACTTTCAAGTAGCAAGTTCTGCGGTTGCATTAGAAACTAAAATCGTTGCTGGCAATTGCCGGGCTTGCGCTGCCAGCGCGGGTGCGCGAATGATGTCGGCATGCATTTGAAAAGCCTGCTGGCCCTGTTGATGGCCGCTCCCACCCTCAGCACTCCTGCGTTCGCCCAATCCGACCCCGGAGAGGGTGTTTCGCAGGATCGCCTGCGCACCGATGTCGAGACGATGGTCGGCTTTGGTACGCGCCATACGCTTTCTGTGACTGACGACCCGGTACGTGGCATTGGCGCGGCTCGCCGCTGGGGTGAGGGCGCGTTTCGCAAGACCAGCGAAGCGTGTGGCGGGTGCCTCGAAATCGTCCCCCCAAGCCGCATGGAAACAAGCCGCCGCATCCTTGAGCCAGCGCTGATCGAGAACGTCGTCGCGATCCAGCGCGGCACTGTGCGCCCGGAAGAGGTCGTGATCGTCCAAGGCCATATCGACAGCCGCGTGAGCGACCCGATGAATGCGACCAGCGATGCGCCCGGCGCCAACGACAATGCCAGCGGCAGCGCGCTGGTGCTGGAGGCCGCCCGCATTCTCTCGCAGCGGCAATATCCGACGACTATCGTCTATGCGCTGCTCTCGGGCGAGGAACAGGGCCTGCTCGGCGGAGCATTGCTTGCCGACTATGCCATCGAGCAGGGCTGGACCGTCAAGGCGGTGCTCAACAACGATGTCGTGGGCGGTACATGCGGGTCGGACGGCACGTGCGACGACAGACATGTACGTGTGTTCTCCGAAGGGATTCGCGCCGATGCGGATGAGGCGACGCGCGACCGTATGCGCAGCATGGGCGGGGCGAACGATAGCCCGAGCCGCAATCTCTCGCGCTGGCTGGCAGGGGTTGCCAGCGGGAGTGCCGACGGGCTTATCGTGAGGCAGACCTGGCGCAGCGACCGCATGGGGCGGGGCGGGGACCACCTGCCGTTCCTGGCGCGCGGGCTCCCGGCGATCCGCTTCTCGGTCGCGATCGAGGATTACGAGCACCAGCATCAGGACCTTCGCGTCGAAGACGGGGTTACCTATGGAGACACCGTGGACGAGATGGATTTTGCCTATCTCGCCAAGGTGACGCAGCTGAACGTGCGTGCGCTGGACCTTCTTGCCCGCGCACCGATGCCGCCGCGGGTAAAGGCCGACGGGGTCGTGCGACCCGATATCGCGCTGACCATCGAGCCTGTCGCCGGGGCGGATCATTACCATGTCTATCGCCGTGCGACCGATGAGCCTGAGTGGGAATTGCGGACTACCGTCTCGGCTGGAGACATGCCCGCTGGTGCACAGGACGGCCCGATTGAAGTCACCCTCTTCCCGGAGCGCGGCGATGACTGGATCATCGGCGTCTCTTCCGTATCGGAGGACGACATCGAAAGCCCGATTGCAAGCGCGGTACCGGGCGGGGACTTCTACCCGCTCGAAACAAGCGAATGAGCCAGCGTCCTCCAGCCGGTCTGCCCAGTCGCGAGCAGGTCCTCGAATTTATCCGTTCGGCCGACGGGCAGGTCGGCAAGCGCGAGATCGGCAAGCATTTCCGTATCAAGGGGCAGGAAAAGATCGCGCTCAAGAAGCTGCTCAAGGACATGGCCGAGGAAGGCCTGATTGACGGTAGCAAGACGGCGTTTCACCGCATGGGCGGCGTTCCGAAAGTCACCGTGCTGCGCGTGGTCGATATCGAGGATGGCGAACCGATCGCGATTCCCGATAGCTGGCAGCCCGATGACGCCGTGCCGCCGCCACGCCTGCGGGTGATCGAAAAGAAGAAACAGGCCGCCTTGCGCAAGGGCGACCGGGTGCTGGCGCGCACGGAAGAGGCGGGTAAGGGCTGGCTCGCGCACCCGATGAAGAAACTGCCCGACAGCCAGCAGTCGCTGCTGGGCGTGGTCGAGCTGGACAATAGCGGTGCGGCATGGCTCGCGCCCGTCGACAAGCGCATCCGCAATGCCTCGCGCATCGCCGATATTGGCGGGGCGGAGGAAGGTAATCTCGTGTTGGCCGAGCCGGTTGGGCGTGGTGCCCGTTCGGGCGTCAAGGTTACCGAAGTGCTTGGCGATCCGCTCGCGCCGAAGAGCTACAGCCTGATCGCGATCCACAAATACGGTATTCCGCACAGCTTCCCCGAAGAAGCTCTGACAGGGGCAGAGGCCGCCGCCAAACTGACCTTGAGCGAGGAAAAGCGCGAGGATTTGCGTGATCTGCCGATCGTCGCGATCGACCCTGCCGACGCCCGCGACCATGACGATGCGATCTGGGCCGA
>DDNW01000019.1:1972-2700 GCA_002341345.1 Erythrobacter sp. UBA2510 | reverse complement strand
CGCGGCAATTCGGTCTATTTCCCCGACCGCGTCGTGCCGATGTTGCCCGAAGTGCTATCGGCAGACGTATGCTCGCTCAAGGAAGGCGAGGATCGCGCGGCGATGGTCTGTCACCTCAGGATTTCGCCCGAGGGCAAGGTCACCGACTGGCGCTTTTCCCGTGCTATCGTCCGCATCTATCAAAATACTGCCTACGAAGATGCACAGGCTCAGATCGACGCCGGGACCGCGCCCGATCATCTGAAATACCTTTGGGACGCGTGGAAACTCCTCGCTGCGGCACGGGCCGACCGCGATCCGCTAGACCTCGACCTGCCAGAACGCCGGGTGATGCTCGACGAGCAGGGCCGCATTGCCGAAATCGCCGTGCGCGAACGCCTCGACGCGCACCGTGTGGTCGAGGATTTCATGATCGCGGCCAATGTCGCGGCGGCCAAGGCGCTCGAAAGCAAGGCCAGCCCTGTCGTGTATCGCGTGCACGAACCGCCGACGCGCGAGAAGCTGATCGCGCTGCGCGATTACTTCAAGTCCATCGGCAAGAACATGGCGCTGGGGCAGGTCATTACGCCGGGGCTGTTCAACCGCATGATCAAGGATATTGCCGACCCGGCGGAAAAGGCGCTGGTGATGGAAGCGGTGCTGCGCAGCCAGACGCAAGCCTATTACGGGCCGGGAAATGCCGGGCATTTCGGCCTCGCGCTCGGCTCCTATGCGCATTTCACCTCGCC
>DDNW01000019.1:470-1851 GCA_002341345.1 Erythrobacter sp. UBA2510 | reverse complement strand
TATGCCGACCTGCTGGTGCACCGCGCGCTGGGTGATGCCTTCCATCTCGAACAGCCCAAACCCAAGGGCGATGCAGTCCCGGCTACGTCGGGCCTTGCCGATCGCGACCGCGAGGACCTGTCGAAGATCACCGATGCGATCAGCATGACCGAGCGCCGCGCAATGGAGGCCGAGCGCGACACGATCGACCGCTATGTCGCCGCATGGCTCTCAGGCCGGGTTGGCGAAACTTTCCAGACGCGCATCACCGGGGTGCAGAAGTTCGGCTTCTTCGCCACTATCGTGAAACTGGGCGGGGACGGGCTGGTGCCCGTGAGTTCGCTGGGCCGCGAATATTTCACCTATGACGAGGGCGCCCACTCGCTGACCGGTGAGGACACCGGGACGAGCTTTACCGTGGGCGATTTGCTCGACCTGCGGCTGGCCGAGGCGAATCCGCTGACCGGCGCACTGAAGTTTGAATTGCTAGACGGTGACGGCAAGAAGGTCGAGCCGCGTGGTGTGCGCCCTGCGGGACGCAGTCACCAGCGTAAGGACGGGCCCCGCAAGGACCGGCAAGGAAAGCACGTGGTCGGCAAGCGCGGGCGGCCCGGCAATATCCGCCATCAGGGGCGGGGCCGGAAAAAGTAGCTCAGCCTGACCTCAACTCAACCGGTCGAGGTCTTCGTCCGAGAGATTGCCGGGCACGATGAACAACGGGCATTGCAGCTGGCCGACATTGTGCGAGAAATGCGCCACCAGTGGCCCCGGCGGCCCCTCGGCCGCAGCGCCGAGCACCAGCGCGGCCACCTCCGGATGCTCGTCCAGATAATCGGCGATCACGGTCTTGCCGTCGCCTACGCGCACGGCGATCTGCGGCATCTTGCCGCTTTCGACCATCAGCTCTCCGGCGGCGCCATTTGCCATGACCTCGGCCCGGTCGCGCGCCTCTTCCTCGATCGTCGCCTGTACGCCGCCAAAGGCATTGAACGCCTGCTTGGGTACCAGCGCCAGCAGATGCACTGCGCCACCTGTTTTCGCGGCACGGCGCGCAGCAAAACGGAGCGCAACATGCGCCTCGTCGGTTTCATCGATAATGGTCAGATAGACGCGCAAAGCGCTCTCTCCCTATCGTTCTCTTCAGCATGCGAATATCAAACTAAAGTCGCCAGTACGCAAGAAGCTTGCCTGGGCACTTGCCCCTGCACGGTAAATTGGTCAGATACGCGGTGATAGTTCAATGCCCCGCCAGCAGGGGCCAAGCGGATTGAAACACACCCATGCCCATTGCCATCAAGATGCCTGCCCTTTCGCCGACCATGGAGGAGGGCACCCTTGCCAGGTGGCTGGTCAAGGTTGGCGACACGGTCAGCGCCGGCGACATCATGGCCGAGATCGAAAC
>DDNW01000019.1:0-359 GCA_002341345.1 Erythrobacter sp. UBA2510 | reverse complement strand
ACGATGGAGTTCGAGGCGGTCGATGAAGGCGTGATCGCCCATATCCAGGTCGATGAGGGTGCTGAGGGCATCAAGGTCGGTACGGTTATCGCCACGCTCGCCGAGGAAGGCGAAGACGCTTCTTCGGTCGCGCCTGTCGGTGGTTCCGATGCTTCTGCTGCTGCTCCCGCAAAGGCAGAGGCCGCCCCTGCGACCGAAGCACCTAGCAGCGATAATGCCGAACCTGCCGCCGCTCCGGCACCTGCGCCGACCGGCGACCGTGTGATCGCCTCGCCGCTCGCCAAGCGTATCGCCGAGCAGAAAGGCGTGGACCTGTCCGCGATCAGTGGCAGTGGGCCCAATGGCCGGATCGTGAAGGC
>DDNW01000140.1:15034-19652 GCA_002341345.1 Erythrobacter sp. UBA2510 | reverse complement strand
GTGCCCTGCGGTCCGCGCAGGACTTCGACGCGCTCGAGATCGAAATATTCGGTTTCGAAGAGGCGCGTGCCGAACAGCGGCGAACCGTTGGTATGGATCGCAGTCGCGCTATCGCAAGTCACACCCACGCAAAGGTCGCCGATCCCGCGGATCGTGAAACTTGCGCTGGTGAAGTTCGACTTGGTGAAGGAGACATTCGGCAGCGTAAGCTGGAGATCGCTGGCGTTTTCGATCTGCTGCGCCTCGAGCGCCTCGCTGTCGAACGCGCTAACTGCAATCGGCACTTCCTGCAGCGACTGGTTCTGACGCTGCGCGGTAACGATGATCACGTTGTTATCGAACCGCGGATCATCGAAGCCATCCTCGGCAGCGTCCTGCGCAAATGCCGGGAACGAAATAGCGCTCGCGCAGATACCCGCGAGCAGGGAAGCCCTTACCCTCATTAACCCTCTCCTCTCCATGTGCCGTCTTTGCGGCTTATGGCGTATTGCTAACACACATTCGTATGCACGCAAGCATGGGCGCATGATTGTTGCGCAAAAGGACGGCGAATTTTGGCGAGTGTTGTTTTAGGGACGCTAGGCGAGCGATCATTGACGCTACGGCACCCGACGCCGCGCAGGGTGTGTAAAAAAATACCGCTGTCAGATGAGAGTATGGCTTTCGGCCAGTTCGATAATGCCGCGCCTGCCCGATTCATCGCGTCCAAGCTGCACGAACACGTCGATCACGCTGGCCGCATAGGCAATGGTATCGCTCCGCGTCAGCCCGATTCCCGTCTGCATGACCATCAGGGACAATTGCTCGAGCGCGCCCCGCAGCGAGTTGGCGTGGACGGTGGAGAAGCTGCCCGGATGGCCGGTGTTGATCGCGCGCAGGAAGCTGACGCTTTCGGCGCCGCGCAGTTCGCCCAGCACGATCCGGTCGGGGCGCAGGCGCAGCGCGGCCTGCAGCAATTCGTTGGCGGTGACCTTGGCTTCGCCCAGTTCGCCCTTGACCGCGACCAGCCCGACGCCGTTTTCGCCGGGCAACCTGAGCTCGGGCGTATCCTCGACCAGCACGACGCGTTCGTGACGCGGGATTTCGCCGAGCATGGCGTTGAGGAACGTCGTCTTGCCGGTGCTTGTCCCACCCGAGACGAGGATGGTGCGCCGCTGGCGGATCGCCTCGCGCAGAAAAGCGATCGGCTGCGCCTGCGTATCGGGCATGGCGTCCCGCCCCTGCGGCCTCAGCGGACCGGTGTCATAGGCATCGAGCGGCAGGTCGAGTCGGCGATGGCGGCGGATCGCCATGGCCCAGTGCTTGCGCGTCGCGGGCGGTCCGCAGAACTGCACCCGCGCGCCGCCCGAACCCTCGGCAGGCAGCGTCGCGCCGAGCAGCGGATGCTCGCGGTTGATGCCCTGGTGGCTGATCCGCGCAACCTGTTCGGCAAGCCGCTGGATCAGCCTGTCGTCGATTTCCGGCGCCTCGATGCATTGCATCCCCGGATGGGCGGCATCCTCGACCCAGATTTCGCCCGGGCGATTGACGAGGATCTCGGTCACCGTGTCGCGCCCCAGCCACTGGCGGAAGGGCGCGAGATAGGCGTCGAGATAGACGCTGCCGCTCACCGCCGGGGGCGTATCGGCGGCGCTGCCCGGTGTCGGGCCGGACGCAGGCTGGCTGGCCTCAAGCTGGTGAATGGCGGCGCTCATTTTATGCCTTACCGGACGCTCGGTGCCTGGCTGAAATCCAGATCTCGGGCCGTGTAGACGCGGATCGGAGCGCCCATGCGCACCCGCACCGTCGGGGGGCGCTGGCCATCCTGCTGCAGCGCCGTTGTGGCCGCGCTCTGCCCGCCGCCGAGCACGACCGAGGTGCCGCCGCTCGCGATCGTGGTCAGCCCGCCGATCACCGAGAGCAGCATGGCCGAGCCAAAGCGGCTGAAGAAATGCGAATTGACCTCGCCCTCGAGGCCGGTCGTGCCGTCGAAGCCGGTCGCGGGGGAGGCCAGCGCAACCGAGACGCCATCGGGGCGGATCAACCGCGTCCAGATGACATAG
Organism: Erythrobacter sp. UBA2510; assembly: GCA_002341345.1. Taxonomy (GTDB): domain Bacteria; phylum Pseudomonadota; class Alphaproteobacteria; order Sphingomonadales; family Sphingomonadaceae; genus Alteraurantiacibacter. The sequence continues at coordinate 17,610 of DDNW01000140.1, read as the reverse complement.
GCGCGGCGCTGCCCCGCCTGCAGGCCAGACTGGTACTGGCCGACGAGGCGGCTGGAGCGCGGGACGAGCACGGTCTTGCCGTCGAAGCTCTTCACGTCCTGGCTAACGACCGCGCGGACATAGCCGGGGACGTCGGTGTTGATCGCGGTTTCCAGCACCGCCGGGATCATCGTACCCTGCGCCACGGTGGTGGCAGGGTTGATATCGACCCGCGCCATGGCCGGACCGCCACCAATGCCGCCGATCCGCGCAGCGAAATCGCCCGAACTGCTCGAACCGGGCACGCTCGCGCCCGTGGCGGCAGTCGCGAGCTCCGCCGCAGTGCCGGTTACGGTCTGCGGCGCGCTGCCCGCATCGAACACGATCGTGGGGGAGGCGTAGGGGTTGGCTGTCGTGAGCGGCTCTGCGCCCGGTTCGCGTGACACGACCGGGGCCGGGGCGGGCGCGGTGGCAGGAGTTGGCGCGGTGCGACGTGCGGGCGGAGGAGCAAATTCAGGGGCCGGTTGCGGCGCAGGCACGGCGGCAGCAGCCGGGGCCGCCTCGTCGCTCATCCTGCCGGCGTTGAGGCCCCACAGGGTTGCCGCGCCCAGCAGCGCCACGAAACCGACGCCGGCAAGAAGGCCGAGCGCATCGGACTTGCCCTTGCGGTTGGCAACAGCGGGGTAGGAAGTGCGGCTGGCGAAATCGATGACCTCGGTCGTCGCCTCGTCGCGCGGATCGGTATCGCGCGCTGCGCCGCCAATGTTCTTCTCAGGGATACGCATGGCCAGTTTCATTGCAGTGTTCCCTTTTTCAAGCGCCCGCAGATTTTGCTGCCGGGGCGGTGTTGACCAGTGTCGCGACATCCTCGCCCGAGCGCAGCACGATCTCGTGCGGCACCATGTCGAGCACGATCGTGTCGCCGCGCACCGCGAAATTGACCGGGCCTTCTGTGCCCTCCGGGTCTTTCACCAGGATGACGGGCATGGCGACCCCGCTCGGCCAGTAGAGGAAAGTAGCCGTACCATCGTCATAGATCCGCTCGGGCAGCAGGGCGCGTTCGCCCTGCGCGGCCCAGCTGAAATTGATCTCGTTCGGATCGAGCACCGCATAGGGATCGGTTGCCGCAGCCAGCTCGGTCGCGGTCGGGCCATCCAGCCCGTTGCCTGCGGCCTCGCTCTCGGCCAGCTGCACCTCTTCGGGTTCCTCCGGATAGGTGAAGGAGAGCACATAGACCGGCTTCGTGCTCGGGCTGGCGACCAAATCGAACAGATAGGTCCTCGCATTGGTGACCACGGTCATGTTAGTGACCGCCCGGTCGGCCAGCGGCTTCACGAACAGCAGGTTCGCGCGTTTGTTTGGCGTGACCTGCCACTTGGCTGAATCGCCGATCGCGACGTTCTCGATCGCTTCGTCAGCACCGAAACGGATCGTGGTCTGCACCCCGGTGCGGCCCTGCACGGTGTAAATTTCACCGGCATCGTAGAACTTCTCGACCAGTCGGGAATCGTCGGCATAGGCCGGGGCACCGATGGCGGTGAGGGCGAGCGCTGCAGCGAGCACGGGGGCAAGCGGCGCGTGAATAAGCTTTCGGGTCATGCGGATTTTCCAGAGGAGCGAACGGGTGCGGATTTGAAGCGGCTGCCAATGCCGCGGGTCCGGTGGCCGGGGGATGACTGGCCAGCGCCAGAACCGGTGGCGGTGTCGACGATGCGCGTCTCGCGCACGGAAGTCGCACCGCCCATGCCGGTGTCGTTGGCGGCGAGCGGAGCGGAGGTCGCCACGCGGATATCGCGCGCCGGGGGCGGGGTGGACTGGGCGGCGCGGCTCTGGGCGGTGGCGGCGGTCATGGCGACGGGCGCAGCCGCGCGCGGCGCGCTGGCACTGGCGCCGCGTTCGTCCGCGCGGTCGCTGCGCGCAAGGCCGAATACGGTCCAGCCACTGACCATGGTCGAGGTCACTTTCAGCACCATGAACATCAGCGCCAGATGGACCGCGCCGATCATGAAGAAGGCCATCGCCGGCCGCACGTCGATCCGGCCCGGTGTCGCCAGCAGGCTGGAAAGGACCGGGATCGCCAGTTCCAGCATCAGCGAGCCGCCCAGCACCGCGAACAGCGGGGCCAGCGCCATCAGCACTACGCCCTTCAGCCAGCCCACGAACAGGCCGCGCGTGCCGTTGAACAGCGCGGTCAGGATGAAGATCGGGCCCAGCCCCATCAGGATCGCCAGCGCGATCTTGCACGTGGCGAGCACGCCCACCGTGCCCAGCAGCAGCATCGTGCTGCCCGACCACAGCAACCCCGGCGGCGAGAAGATCGAGGTGTCGTTGGCCATCGCATCGCCGCCAGATGCCTCCATCAGCGAGAGCATGACCACGTCGAGCTTGTCGGCGAAAATCGTCGTTGCCGAGCCGTTGGTGCCCATCAGGCCCGAGGCAACCGTATCCGGTCCCAGCACGAACAGATTGTAGAAGAACATCTGGAACACGAACCAGCTGGTGGCGAAGGTCACGACGGCGACCAGCGTTACCATCTTCGGGGTCAGCGCCGACAGGCCCATGCGGGTGCGGCCCGTGATCAGCGCGAAGCCGAGCGA
>DDNW01000140.1:14579-14908 GCA_002341345.1 Erythrobacter sp. UBA2510 | reverse complement strand
GGAGCAAAGCGATGAAGATCGTCAGCACTGCGGTCAGCGTCGGGCCGAGAAACCCGCCCTCGGTAAAGAGCCGGTTGAAGGTCGCCTCGGTCATGGCATTGGCCGCGCAGTCGACGCCGCGCAGGGACGCCCCGATGCCCGCACCGACGCTTTCCATCGCGCGCTGGCATTCAAGGCCGATGCTGCCGATCGGGTTGCTCACTCGGCGGCCTCCCAGTTGAAGCCGTCATCGTCCGCATCGCTGCCTGCTTCGCCAGGCCAGCGACGGCTGGTCAGAGCCGGATACCACTGCGCCGGATCGTCGCCGACCGCCTCGCGCAGCAGGTCGA
>DDNW01000140.1:0-14477 GCA_002341345.1 Erythrobacter sp. UBA2510 | reverse complement strand
GACCGCCTCGCGCAGCAGGTCGAGACGGCGGACCGAGCTTTCACGGCCCGACAGGATCGTCAGCACTTCGGGCGCGCCTGACAGGTCGAGCCGCGCGACGACGCTGGCATCGGGCTGGCGTACGAGGAAGCAGCGGCTGTGCGCGGGCAGCGTCTTGATGAGCGCGAATTCGTGTTCGGTCAGGCCGAAGCCCTCGCAATAATCCTCCGCCCGGGCACGCGCATTGGGCATGAAGATCATCGTTGCGGTCTGTTCGACCAGCGCCGAGGAGATGCGGCTGTCGAGCGCGTCGCGTGCCGACTGGGTGGCAAAGCCGACCAGTGCATTGCGCTTCCTGAGCGTCTTCAGCCAGTCGCGGATGCGGGCGGAGAACACCTCGTCGTCGAGCGCCTTCCAGCCCTCGTCGATCAGGATCATCGTCGGTTCACCATCGAGCCGCTCGTCGATCCGGTGGAACAGATACATCATCGTCGGCGTGCGCAGCTTGGGGCTTTCCAGCAGTGCGGTCATGTCGAAGCCCATCACGCGGGTCGACAGGTCGAGCCGGTCGGTTGCATTGTCGAACAGCCAGCCATGCTCCCCGTCCTCGATCCATGCCGAAAGCCGGTCGGCCAAATCGCCCGGCTGCGGGCGGCGGCTGCCCGAGAGCAGTTCGCGGAAGTGCCTCAGACGACGCAGCGAGGGATCGTTGGCATAAGCCGCATCGACCGCAGCGGAGATTGTCGCCAGTTCCTCCGGGCCATTGGCAGCGAGCAGCACGCCCAGCCAGTCGCGCAGGAAGCCGCGATTGACCGGATTGTCGGGCAGGGCCAGCGGGTTGAAGCCTGTCGGCTCGCCTGAGCGGATGCGATCATAGCTGCCGCCGATCCCGCGAATGAACAGCTCGGCACCGCGATCCTTGTCGAAAAGGATCGTACGGGGGCTGAACTTCTGCGCCTGCGCGGCGAGGAAGTTCATCACCACGGTCTTGCCCGAACCCGACGGCCCGATGACCGAGAAATTGCCCAGATCGCCGTGATGGAAGTTGAAGAAGAACGGCGTCGAACTGGTGGTCTGGAGCAGCGTGACGGCTTCGCCCCAGTGATTGCCTGCCGCCTGCCCCAGCGCGAAGCCGTGGAAGCTGCCGAAGCTCGCCATGTTGGCGGTCGAGATCATCGCCCGGCGCACGAGGTAGTGCTCGTTGCCGGGGAACTGGCCCCAGAAGGCGGGTTCGAGATTGGTGTCCTCGCGCACCGCGATGGCTCCGGTATCGGCGAGCGCAGCGGCGATCTGCGCGCCGGCATCGTCGAGCCGGTCGAGATCGCGCTCGCGCACCAGCACGGTGAGGTGATGGTCGCCAAAGCCGACCGAGCCCGCGCCCAGCTCGTCACGCGCGGTCATCATCTCGACCCGCTCGGCCTGCGCGTCCTCGTCGACCGAGCGCAGGCGGCGGATCGCGAGGTCGATCTTCTCGCGCGCGGTCTGGCGTTCCTGCGGCGCGTAGCTCTCGCAAACGACCATCTCGTAAGGCAGGCGCAGCATGGCATCGAGCAGGCCGGGGCTGGTCGCCTCGGGATAGTCCTTAAGACTCAGGATCGAGGCGAAATCGGCCCCGCCGCTCCCTCGCAATTCCATCGCATCGAGCCCGAAACTGGCGCGGCGATAGGGTAGCATATTTCCGATATCGGTGTCGATTTCCGGGCGGCGCACAGGCCGCATCTCGCCATTATAGAGCGCCGAGAGCAGTTCGAGCAGCTCGTTATTGGTGCCGCCGCTCGGGCCCTGATAATCGCCCAGCATCTGTGCGCCATATTCGCCGAGGTTTGCGGCGAGCGCCTGCAGTGCCCCGCGCAGCGCGCGCATGTCCTTGGGATCGACCTCTTCTGCCTCGGTCGCCTTGCCCTTGACCATGCGTTGCAGCTTTTCGCCCCAGCCTGCCTTGCCGCGCGCTGGACGGCGCACCAGCGTGACAAACTGGTCGTTGACGAACAGCGAGCCGGACGACAGCTTCTCGCGCCAGCGCCGGTCGATATGGGCGGAGAGCGGATCGTCGAAGCTGGCCTCCAGCTCGACCGCGACGCGGCGGCGGATGATGTGGTGATAGAGCACGAAGCGTGCATCGAGATTGCTCCGCAGCATCACCTCGCGCGTTGCTGCATGAGCATTGAGCGCGTCAGTGTCCTCTGTCTCGAACAGCAGGCCGGGGACTTGCAGCGCGCCCATCAGCGAGCCGTCGCGCAGCAACAGCGTGCCCGCATCGACCAGGCGCGCATAAGGCAGGCGATCGCCGACCTGCGCTTCCCTGGCGCTCCACGCCGCCGGTCCCATTTTGAACTTGGGCCATCTGGTCTTCATGCTCATGCTCCAGGCCGCGCTTGCGAGCGGCGAATGTCACTTATGGCCCATCAGGGCGCGTAGGAATTGCAGCCCCACTTGGCGTAATTGCGGACCCGCGCGCATTTGCTCACCTTGGTCAGCCACAAGTCGAAAATGCGCGGTTCACGCAGGCTTGCAAAATAGCCGATACCGTGGATTAGGAAGGGGATCGGCGCGATCCACCAGCTCTTCAGGATCAGGAACGCCTCGGTCGTCACCAGCGCATTGATGACGAAGTAGTTCAGCGTCACGCCCATGAACATTTGCGGGCGGGTCAGCGCGCGATGGACGGAGTGGCGGACGAGTTGTGTCACGACACTCAGCCTGCTGCCGACTGGATGCCGGCGACGATCGAGCCCGCACCGAAGATGATGAACACGCCGATGATCACCGTCGCGCCGAAGCGCCAGTTCAGGCGCCCGGTCAGCATCATGAAGCCGACCGCGGCCACGGCCATTACCGCTACGGTGGTGGCGACCGTGCCGAGCATGGTCTGCTGCATCCACGAGAAGGCATTGTTGATCGGCGAGGACCCGGCGGGATCCTGCGCGAAGGCGGCTGAGGGGACGAGCAGCGCGACGAGCGCGGCCAGACGGGCAAACAGGGACATAATTACTCTGAACTCCGGGAATAGTCTGACAGTCGCCCCATGACCGAGGCGACGTAATTCTGGGTTTCGCGGATGCGCGGAATGCCGCCCGCGCGTTCGACCCGTGCGGGCCCCGCATTATAGGCGGCGAGCGCCTTTTCGAGATCGCCGTCGAACCGGTCTAGCTGTTCGCGCAAGTATCGCGCGCCGCCTTCAAGGTTGGCGAGGGGGTCATCGGAATCGACACCGAGATATCTTGCGGTACCGGGCATCAGCTGTGCGAGGCCGCGCGCGCCGACGGGCGACACGGCATTCTCGCGCCAGCGGCTTTCCTGCCAGACCAGCGCCTCTATCAATGCCGGGCTGAGGTCGTAGCGCGCGGAGAGTTCGGCGACTTTGGCGATGTAGCGCGCCGGGACCACGCCATGGCCCGCGCCGGCATCGGCAACGGCGTCCTCCGGCAGGTGACCGGTCAGTTCGGCCGACACTTCGACCAGCGTGGCCGAAGAGGGCGCAACGAGGTCAGCGGCAGGCACGGCCTCACCCCCCGCGATCCAGCGGGCTTCGCCATTGTCGATTTCCAGCACATCGGCCGTGGCCTGTGCCGTCATCAGAAAGGGAGCCAGGGCACTGCTAACCACGGCCAGCGCACACCTGACATTTCCAAGAATCATTGGAGCCTCCACGCCCCTCTGATGCTGCCCAGAAATGACAACGCTGTGACAGCGGCGTCAGATCGCCGTCGACAAGCGATCCGGCGTACAAAAAAAGCCCGGAAGGACATGCCTTCCGGACCTCTCAAATTTTATTGCGCATTTTAGATGGCCCGCACGCCCGGTGCCCGAAGCACCGGGATCAACGCATCATGCAGGGCGCTTCCGTCAGCGCATGGCCAGCCGCTGATCCTCGATCTTGGCGAGCGCGAGCCGCGCGGCGCGGCGCGAATCGACCCAATTGCCGTCTGCCAGTTCCATGCGATAGCGCACGTCCGAACGCGCTGCCCGCTGATAGAACTCGGCGGCTTTCTCGAATTCGCCCTTCGCGGCCCATGCGCTGCCCAGATTGATCAGCAGGGCCGGGTCGTCCGGGTTGTCGGTTAGCTGCGCTTCGATTCGCGCGATGGCCAGATCGGTCTGCCCCGAGGCCAGTTCCTCGTAGGCGACATCAGTTTCCTGCACGTCCTGTTCGACCAGCGGCGGTGCGATCCCGGCCTGTGCGGAGAGCATCGCGGCGAGAGCCAGAATGCCTGTCATTGCATTTCTCCTTGTTATCAATTGGCTGGGAGAATGCCGCCAATTGCAGCCTGATGCAACAAAACCGTCACACTGTCATAAAAGTGCAATATCTACTGGTTGATCCGCCCGGTCGGGACTGTGGGAAAATAATATAACGCTCTGAAATTAAGCTTAAGTTTCCCATTTGCGACCAGATTGCGTCCTCAATCCGTCACAGTGCAAACAAAGTGTCACGCAGCACCCCTAGCTGGCGATTCGCGACTGCAATTCGCATTCCTGATTCTCGGTTTATTGAGGGGACCGTTCGCTGTGACTCACCTTTCCCGTTCGCTCGTCCTGGGCGCCAGCATTCTCGCACTTGCGGCCTGTGGCCCGGAAGATCTTGGCTCGCCCGGTACCAATGGCGACATCAACATCGGTGATATCAACATCGATAACTCGAACAATTCCGGCGGTGGCTCCGGCGGGTCCGGCGGCACTGTCACCCCGGCAGCGGATTGCCCGGACCTGGGCACCGCCGACGCGCTGACCAACAGCGGCACGATCACCGGCCCAGAGGGCGAGTGGCTGGTTTGCACGTTGCCTTCGGTCTTCACCGAAAGCGCAACGCTGCCGTACCAGGCTGGCCTGCTTTATGAAATGAACGGCCGGGTGGACATCGGTGTCGATGACGGCCCGACCGCCGATGCAACCGATGGCGTGACCGGCACGATCGTTGACCTGACGATCGAAGACGGCGTGATCCTGTTCGGTCGCAAGGGCGTCAGCGGTGGTTCCTATCTCGTCGCGCAGCGCGGCAGCAAGCTGTTTGCCGAGGGCACGGCTGCTCGCCCGATCATCTTCACGGCTGAAGACAACGTCACCGGTCGGGTCAGCAACACTTCGAGCGCCCTGTGGGGCGGCGTGGTTCTGCTGGGTCGCGGTCCGGTTGCCGACTGCTTCGCCGGCGGCATCAACCCTGCCGATCAGCTCGACTGTGAGATGCGCGTCGAAGGCATTGCCAACAACATCCCGTTCTTCGGCGGCAACACGCCCGCCGACAGCTCCGGCTCGGTCAAATATACGCAGATCCGCTATTCCGGCTTTACGCTGGACCTTGGCGGCGAGCTTCAGTCGCTGACCCTGGGCGGCATCGGCTCCGGCACCGAGCTCGACTACATCCAGTCGTTCAACAGTTCGGATGACGGCACCGAGTTCTTCGGTGGCCACGTCAACATGAAGCACTTCGTCGCCGTCGGCGCCGAGGACGATTCGATCGATACCGACTCCGGTGTCCAGGCGAACCTGCAATATGTCATCGCCATTCAGCGCGACGGCGTGGGCGACCGCGTTCTCGAAAGCGACTCGCCGCCCGACGACAAGGGTGCCGGCACCACGATCCCCGATGCCCTGCCGCGCAGCAAAACCCAGGTTTCGAACTTCGTATTCTGGGCCGCCAGCGGTGCCAACGACGCGACCGAATCGCGTGGCGCCAGCGACCTCACCCTGGCCAACGGCGTGATCATCAAGCCGGCGGGAAGCACGGGCCAGTGTATGGACGACAACAGCGATGTGGGCGGTGGTCGCAGAGCGGCGCAGTTCCTCTATTCGGTCCTGCTCGACTGCCCGACCGGCGGCGATACCGACGCCGCCGTGGCGGCCGGCAGCGACAGCGTGTTCACGACCAACACGCTCAGCAGCAAGTACATCAACGGCTCGGCCGAGAGCGGCTTCTCGCCGGTCTACAACGCGACGGCGCTCTCGACCTTCTTCAGCGCCCCGACCTTTATCGGTGCTGTCTCGGGCACGAACTGGGCAACCGGCTGGACCTGCGATTCCGACACGGTGTCGTTCGGTAGCGGCAAGTCCTGCTACTCTCTGCCGGTTTACTGAGCAGACTAAAACGGGGGGAGGGGCTCGTCATGCGGGCACCTCCCCTCTTTCACTCTAGGCGCAAGCCAATGAAATTTCAGGGCCTTTAATATGAGGGGGTCGTTATCATGACCACTGGCAAGCAGCTGGCTGGGCTGCTCCTGCTCACCACCGCACTCACTTTTCCCGGCATTGTGCATGCCCAGGATACGGATGCGGATGCTTCGCTCGACCAGGTCGACGGGGCGCCTGCTGGCGAAGACGACCAGTATCAAGAGCCCGACATTTCGATTCCGGGCGGCGACACGATCATCGTTACCGGACGGATCAATCGCGACCCGACCCGCAATTCGACGCAGGTCATCTCGGTTCTCTCGACCGAGGAAATCGCCCGTACCGGCGAAGGTGACATTGCCGGCGCGCTGAGCCGCGTGACCGGCCTGTCGGTCGTTGGCGACGGCCGCGTCTATGTGCGCGGTCTGGGCGATCGCTATTCGCTCGCCCTGCTGAACGGCCTGCCGCTGCCGAGCCCCGAACCGCTCAGCCGCGTCGTTCCGCTCGACATCTTCCCGACCAGCGTCGTAGCTTCGAGCCTCGTGCAGAAAACCTACTCGGCCAACTTTCCTGGCGAGTTCGGCGGCGGTGTGATCAACCTGACCACCCGCGCCATTCCGGACGAGAGCTTCCTGACCATCAGCGGCGGCCTGAGCGGCGATACGGAGACCACGTTCCAGAAGGGCTATTCCTATTATGGCTCCGAGCTGGACTGGACCGGTTTCGACAACGGGACACGCGACCTGCCCCCGGTCCTTGCGAATTACCTTAGCGATTCTATCGCCACCGGTGCTTCGCTCGGTTCCCTGACCCCGGGCGAAATCGAAAATCTCGCCAGCGTGCTTACGCCCGAGCGTCTTTCGACCCTCCAGATCATCGGCGATCAGCGGCCCAATTTCTCCATGGGACTGACGGCCGGTACGTCGTTCGACATTGGTGGCGATGCGCGTCTCGGCCTGCTCTTTGCGGCCAACCTCAGCAACAATCTGCGCAACCGGGAAATCACGCGTCAGCGCGCCGGTAACACGGTGTCGGTCTATTCCAGGGACGAAACCAGCGTGGTCACCGACAACCGGATGCTGGCGAACGCCATGTTCAGCGCCGGCCTCGAATTCGGCGACCATGTTATCCGCTTCACCAACGTTTTCATTCGCGACACGGTGAAGCAGGCCAGCCTGTCCAGCTACAAGGTCGTTGCGGAGCCGGAAGCCGATTACCTGGCGCAGAACACCGGCTGGTACGAGCGCCAGCTGATCGACAGCCAGCTTGTCGGCGAGTTCGAGTTCGGTCGTCTGGGCGTCGATGTGCGCGGCGGTTACGCACGTACCGATCGCGAAGCGCCGTACAATCTGAACTACATCTATGCGAAAACCAATCAATCCGGCGATCCCTACAGCGACGTCTACCGCGTCGCCCTTCAGGGCGGTACCGGCGCACTGCAGGAAACGGACGTCAACGTCTCGTTCTCGGACCTGCAGGAAGAGGTGTGGTTCGGCGGCATCGACCTTAGCTACGAAGTGCTCGAGAATCTCTCGGCCACGGTGGGATATGCCTATACGGACACGCAACGTTCGACTGAGCGTCGCAGGTTCCAGCTGCGCGCGAACATTGACTCCGATTTCCTCGATCCTGACGGCAGCCTCGGCATTGGCACACTGGATCCGTCCTTCGATCCGGTGCTCCAGACCATCCTCGAGGCGGCAGGCACACGTTCGCCGTGGCTGCTCTTCAACGCCACGACGTTCAACCTCTTCGAAGTGACGCTCAACGAGAATGGCGGCACCACCCCGGCATTCGATGCTGCGCTGACGATCCACGCCGGTTATGGCCAGGTTCAGTGGTTGCCGATCGATACTGTGACCGTCCAGGCAGGCGTCCGCTTCGAAAGTGCGGAGCAGTCTTCGATACCCGTTGGGGTCAACAATGCGGCCACCCCGCGGACCAACAAGAACGATTACTGGCTTCCGGGCGTTACCATCACCTGGGAACCGATGGACGATCTCCAGTTGCGCGCCAGCGGATCGAAGACGATCGCCCGCCCGCAGTTCCGCGAGCTTGTGTCCCAGATCTACTTCGATCCTGAATCGAACCGCAGCTATCAGGGTAATACTTTCCTCGATGACAGCGAGCTGCTCAATCTCGAGGCGAGGGCGGAGTATTATCTCTCGCGTCAGAACAAGCTCTCGCTGGCGGGCTTCTACAAGAAGATCGACAACCCGATCGAAGCCTACCTGACCGGTGCGGGCGACATTTCCTATGCCAATGCCCCCGAAGCCACGCTGTATGGTGCCGAGTTCGACGTGCAATATGCGTTCGATCTCGCTTCCATGGGCGGCTGGTTCGAAACCAAGCAATTGGTCCTGTCGACGAACTACACCTACACTCAGTCCGAGCTGAAGGTCGGTGACGAGGACATCATCCTTGACCAGAACGGCACCGCCATTCCGTTTGCCGCGAACCGGATATTCACCGACGGGGCCGCGCTTGTCGGGCAGTCGGATCACCTGATCAACCTGCAGCTTGGTCTGGAAGATCTCGACATCCTGCAGCAGTTCACCGTGCTGGTGTCCTATGCATCCGAACGGCCGGTGTTTCGATCGCTTGAACTCAGCGCACCCGACGTGGTCGAGAAGCCGGGCATCAACCTTGATCTGGTCGCCCGCCAGGGCTTCAGCGTCGCCGGGACAGAAGCGGAGTTCAAGCTGGAGGCGCGCAACCTGCTGGGCACACGTCACCAGGAATATTACGTGAACTCGACCGGCCTGCGCGTGGATAGCAACACCTACGACATCGGGCAGAGCTTCTCCGCCTCGCTCTCGATCACCTTCTGATCTGAGAGCCACGGCATCAGCCCACCCCAGTGGGACAAATCGAAAAGGCCCCTGCCGAAAGGTGGGGGCCTTTTCCGTTGGGTCAGTGATGCGTCAAAGGCAGGCGGCCAGCGCGCCGCCCGTGGCGCTCAGTTCAGGTCGAGCACATAGCCCTTGCCATGCACGGTGCGCAGGAGGTGCCCGGCCTCCGCGCTTCTCAGGCCGAAACGCAACCGCTTGATCCACACATCGACCGTGCGCAGGTAATCCGGGTCACCCGCCTTACCCAGCGCCTCGACCAGTTCCTTGCGGGTGAGGATGCGGTTGGGGTTCTCGGCCATGAAGCGCAGCACGCGAAACTCGTTGGGTCGCAGCGGCACCAGCTGGTCCTTCCAGCGTGCCTGCTCGCCCGAGACGTTGATCGACAAATCGCCAGCCTCGATCACCTGACTGGCATGCGCGGAATTGCGCGCGGAAAACAGCGCCAGCACCCGGTCGAGCATCGTCTGCCGGTCGAGTGGGCCGACCGCATAATCATCGGCTCCGGCCTTCAGCGCGCGGCGCCGGTCTTCGGGGTCGTCCTCTTCCAGCACCAGCGTCAGATGGGCATCGGCAAAGCGCTTGTCGGCGCGCAACCGGCGGCACATTTCAAGGCCGGAAAGATCGTCCATCACCCAATCAACGAAGGCCCAGGTAGGCCCTTCGACCAGCTTGCGCGGACCATCGGGGGGCAGCAGTTCGAATTCGAACGTAGAGTCCGACAATTCGAGCGCGCTGAACTGTGCCGCCGTGCGGTCGGTCGTGAAGATGCTCACCCGATTCATGTCCGGATCCCCTGCGTCGTCGCGCGGGAATCGGTGCAACAAGGATGTGACTTGTGTGTGACGAAATCGGGGTTTGTGACGCTTGTCCCGAACCCCGCCAAAATTTTGCGCCATGGCAGCACATCAGGCGGCGCGAAAGCGCAGTTTCTTGGGTGTTCGGGGGCTGGCTGGTGAATTCAGGGAAGTGGCGGAGACGGAGGGATTCGAACTCAATATATAACCTATTGAATTATATTGGTGTAATTTGCACTCCTTCACTAAGGTGCCCCCATTCATGCCCCCGAAAATGTTTGGTGTGCCCCACGCGGACTGTCTACGCAGGCACTTGGCCAAGCCACTCAACCCGAAGGCGGTCAAAGCCCACAACGATACCCTCGGCAGTGACCTCGAAACCGAAGTCATCGTTCGATGGTTCGTAGTCTTCCAGAACCCAGTGGTCGCCTGCATCTGTCACGATCGCTGCCCCACGCGGGAGATGCTCGAGCCGTCCGCTGATCCTTTTCCGATTCGTGTTCATAATGCTCCGTATGCCATCCATCTTTGGATAACGCTCCTCACATATCCCGGCGTTTCCCGATTTCTTGGTATTCCGCCAGCACGGGATACCGCGCCGGGTCCCGCATTGTAGGCCGCCAATGCGAGATGGATCGCACCAAACCGGTCGAGCATCTGCCTTAGATATCGCGCGCCACCGTCGATATTCTGAGCTGGATCGTGCCGATTGGTTACGCCGAGTTCTTGTGCGGTTGCAGGCATAAGTTGCGCAAGTCCGGCAGCACCAGCCGGACTGATCGCCAATGGATTAAACCGAGATTCTTGCCAGACCAATGCCTGGAGCAATCGAGGCGGCAATCGATACCTTGCTTCAGCTTGGCGGATGAGGGGTTCGTAGAGCGTCTCCTTGAAACTTCGGTTGGCGGCCGATGGGTACCTTCCTTCGGTCCCAATGACCGCCAGAGAAGGATCGTACATAACTTCATTGTCTGCCGGCTTTTCGACCCTGCTCAGTCGATGATCAAAGACCCGGAACTCCTGCGCCTGAGCGATGGCGGGGATCGCAATTGCGAGCCCGCAACACACGCCAGCTACCCATTTTCGTCTCATTTCGTTCTCTCTTATCTTGCCTGGACAGGTGACAGAACATAAATGGAACATAGGGGTGTAGGAAAGCGCCATACGCGTCCGGTAAGAGAAAAGGGGGCAGTCTGCAGGGGCAATTGTGCGGCGATGGAGCCAGTATGTCCGTTTCGAACTCAACCCTATCCCGCCCCTCGCTAGAGGACACCGCTCGCAAGCTCTGCGAGAGCCGCGGCGGCAAGTGGTCAGGCACCAAGGGCATGGCCCGTTGTCCCGCGCATGATGACCGCACCCCTTCGCTCGGCGTCACGCTTGGCCGGAGGGCTATCCTTCTGCATTGTTTCGCCGGATGCGATCAGGCGAGCGTGCTCGCTGCCCTCGCTCGAGACGGGATCGAGATTTCAGCGCTGTTCTCGGGCACCTCCGACGAATTTCCGATCCAGCCGAGCTTTTCCAGCAAGCCATCAGCTGCAGCGCTCCGCATCTGGCGCGATGCCCGACCGCTGCAGCGAAGTCCTGCCAAGGTATATCTCGAAGGGCGCGGCATCCTCGCCACATCTGCTGCATTGAGGTTTCATCCACGCACACCGCTTGGACCGAAGGGGCGCGCGCGCTTTCTGCCAGCGATGATCGCTGCCGTCAGCCTCGACGAGGGACCGAGTGCCATTCACCGGACCTTCCTGTCGCATTCCGGAGATACTCAGGCATCGTTTGCCAAGCCCAAACGCGCACTGGGGTCACTCGGCGAGGCGGCAGTACGCCTGTTCGCACCCGCCGAGGGAAGGCTCGGTCTCGCCGAAGGCATTGAGAGCGCGATGTCGGCCTATGCGCTCACCGGTATCCCAACCTGGGCAACGCTGGGCAATGAACGCTTCGGCCTGGTTGCCATCCCTGAGAGCGTGAGCGAGCTCCATCTCTTCGTCGATCACGATGCGGGCGGCGAGCTTGCGGCCGAGCGAGGGCGCGATGCCTATCTCCGTGAAGGGCGAAACATCCAGATCCGACGGCCCAATTCGCGCGGGACCGACTGGAACGACGAGCTCCAGTCATGGCTTCACCGCAAGGCGTGTCGATAAGAGGAGAGAGAGCTTCTCGAATTCCTGACTCGGCAAAGGGCGCATGTCCCGATGCCTCAATCAGGAGGACGAGAAGTCATGTTTCAGTCAGACTTTTTCCCCGACCGCGAGACATCGAGCACAGTTCCGCTCGCTTTCGCAATCGGCGAACAAATTTCCCGGTGCCTTGCGGATGGATGCCATCTCAACCGACCTGACATTGCCGAGTTCTTCGCCGCTCAAACCGGGGTGCAGGACTGGGGCAGCGCCTGGACCATCGACGACTACAACAACGCGGTCGAGATTGGAGCCTTGCTCTGGATTCGCGAGTTCTCACGGATCGACCTCAATACCGGCTTCCACGAGGCCGCGGCGCGGTTCGATTGGCTCGAGGCAGCCTTGCCGCCTCGCCACGTGCGCAGCGAGAGCCAGGTCGAGCTGCAGCAATTTTCGACGCCGCCGGTCCTTGGATGGCTGATCGCCAAGGCCGCTTGCCTTGGCACGCGCGATCACGTTCTTGAACCGTCAGCCGGGAATGGTGCGCTCGCGCTTTGGGGCGACGTTCGAGATTGCTCGTTGACGCTGAACGAGATTGATCGCGCGCGCCGCGATGCGCTCGCGCATCTCTTCCCGCGTGCCAAACTGTCCGCTCATGATGGCGAGTTGATCGCCGAACTCGCCAATGGCCCCGGTTCCAGCCTCAACCCCAGCGTCATATTGATGAACCCTCCCTTCGCCCGAAGCCGCGAGCGAGGCGTCGATGGCCGCGCGGCAATGCGCCACTTGCGCAGTGCGCTGCGGATTTGCGCGGTAGGAGGTCGCACCGTGGCCATTCTCCCGGACGGCTTTGATGCCATGGCTTTTGTCGAGGACCAAGAACAGGCTTCGCTGCTGCTCAACGTCCGGTTGTCGGGCGCATTCTCACGAAGCGGAACCGGGATCGCTGTCAGAATGGTCGTGATCGAGAAAGCGGATCTTCAGGGCAATTCCACGATTTTGGGAGAGTTCGCCGATCTCGCCGAACTGAATTCCTGCCTGGCGCATTTGCCCAATCGAGCGCCCTTGCAGGCAAAGGTCCATCGCCTTGCGGTACGTTCGGTCGCAACTTCGGTGAGCGGCTCTGGCTCGCGCAAGCCAGTCGCTCCTTTCGTGACCGAAGCCGCCCAGAAAAGCGCGGCAGTCGCGCTCGACTATCAAGCCCTGGAAGAGCCTGCACCCGTCCCCGAGCAGGCGGGCATCTACCTGCCTTACCGACCGAGCCGCGTCATCATGCAGGATGCACCTGTTCACCCGACGCCGCTCGTAGAATCGGTTGCGATGGGCTCGGTCGCGGCACCGGTGCCGAAAGCGCGCCCTTTGCTTCCCGCCAATTGGCAGGGCGACAAACTGCTCTCGGCCGCCCAATGCGAAACACTGATCTACGCCTGTGAGGCTTTCGCGCGCGATCTCCCCGGGCAATTCCGTCCCACTCAACATGGGACGACGGTCGAACTTGCAGAGGACGGTTATTCCTATCGCCAGGGGTTCTTCCTCGGTGACGGTACGGGTGCGGGCAAGGGTCGCCAAATTGCGGGTGTCATGATGGACCGCTGGCTCTCGGGCGAAAGCCGTCACATCTGGATCACCAAAAACGAGGCACTGCTCGAAGACGCGCGCCGCGACTGGGAAGCGCTTGGCGGGCTTCCGCTCGATGTTCAGCCGCTCTCCCGTTGGAAGCTCGGAAGTCCGGTGACGATGCCCGAGGGTATCCTGTTCGTAACTTATCCAACGCTTCGCTCGGGACGCGCCGAGGACACGAGGCTCGATCAGATCCTCACCTGGGCCGCCGAAGATTTCGAGGGCGTGATTGCCTTCGACGAAGCGCATGCCATGGCCAATGCGCTCGGCTCTTCCTCAACCCGCGGCAAGGTCAAAGGCTCGGAGCAGGGCATGGCGGGCCTGAGGCTGCAAAACCACCTGCCGCGAGCACGTGTTTTGTATGCCTCTGCTACCGGCGCATCGGACATTGCCAATCTCGGCTACACAGCCCGGCTTGGACTGTGGGGTCCGGAAACCGCGTTTCCATCGCATGAGGCGTTCATGACCGAGATCCGCGCCGGCGGCGTTGCGGCGATGGAACTTGTTGCCCGCGATCTCAAGGCACAGGGGCTCTACCTTGCCCGCGCATTGTCCTTTGCCGGGGTCGAATACGAGATCCTCGAACACCAGCTGACGCAGGCGCAGGTGCGGGTCTACGATGCATACGCCGATGCCTGGGCGATCATCCATCGCAATCTCGACCAAGCGCTCGAAGCCACAAGAGTGGTCGACGAGGACAGCGGTGACACGCTCAATCGCAACGCCAAGGCTGCGGCGCTCTCGATCTTCGAAGGCACCAAGCAACGCTTCTTTGCGCAGCTTCTGCTTTCGATGAAACTTCCGAGCCTGATCCCCGCGATGGAAGAGGCGCTCGGCGATCACCATTCGGTTGTCGTGCAGCTGGTCTCGACCGCCGAGGCCATGCTCGACCGGCGCCTGGCCGATCTCTCGGACGAGGAACGCGAAGCGTTCGATATCGATCTCTCTCCGCGCGAATACGTGTAATGTTGAGATCCAGATTACACATATTCTTTGCAGTCCGCGATTAT